>JARLIP010000147.1 GCA_031291685.1 Caulobacteraceae bacterium
CGGGTCTTGAACGGCTTGCCGTCGGTCCCGTTCATGGTGCCAAAGCCGATGTGCTCCAGCGAGCCGTCCTCGGCATAGCCGGCCATATAGGCGGCGCGGAACACCACCTCGAAATGGTCGGCCTGCCGCTGGTCCACGCAATAGAGCACATGGTGCGGCGCAAAACTCTGCTTGCGATCCAGGATGGTGGCCAGGTCAGTGGTGCCGTACATGGCCGAGCCCTCGGACGAGACCACCAGCAGGGGCGGCAATTCGTGCTTGTCGCTCTCGCGACCCACGCGGATGATCAGGGCGCCTTGGTCTTCCTCGGTCAGCCCCTTGGCCTTCAGATCCTCGACCATGCCCGGAATCAGGGGATCGGCGTCGCTCTCGCCCTTCCAGAGGTCGAAATCCACGCCCAAGGCATGGAAGTCCCGCTTGAGCGCCTCCATCGACACATCGTGCATGTGCCGCCAAAGGGCCCGGTATCCGGGACGGCCGGCCTGCAGATCCGCCGTGGCCGCGCGGGCCCGGTCGCGGAACGCGCGGTCGAAGTCAGGATTGGGCTGCTTGTTGTCCTTGTCGCCCACGAACTCCTTGGTCCGTTGCGAGGCCTGTGGATAGAGCCGCTCCAGATCCGCCAGGGAGATCGGGCTCTCGGCCGGAAACGGGCCGTCCCCATCGGCCAGGAACTCCGTCCCCCGGCCTTCATCCACCAGGGCGGTGATCAGAAGGCCCATCTGGAAGCCCCAATCGCCGAAGTGGGCGTCGCCTTTCACCTCGTCGCCCCGGAAGCGATAGATGCGCTTGAGCGATTCGCCGATGATCGAGGAGCGCAGGTGGCCCACATGCATCGGCTTGGCGACGTTGGGACCGCCATAGTCGATGATCAGGCGGCGCGGCTCAGCGGCCGCCTCGACGCCGGTCTTGGGGTCAGCCGTGATCCCAAGGGCGCGGGCGGCCAGGGCGGCGTCGGCCACCTTCAGATTGATGAAGCCGGGTCCGGCGATCTCCACCGCCGACAGCAGCGGATGGCCGGCCAGATGCTCGACCACCGCCGCCGCCACGTCGCGGGGGGCGCGCTTGGCCGGCTTGGCCGCCGCAAGGGCGCCGTTGCACTGGAAATCGGCCAGATCGGCGCGGTCCGAACGGGTCACGCGCCCGAAGTCAGGCGAAAGACCCGCGGCGACAAAGGCCTGGGAGACGGCCTCAGTCAGGGCCGCGGTAAGATCAGTCATTGGGTGGGAGGAGTCGCCGATGCGGAGGGGGCGGGCGTTCCGGCATTGACCCGGAACCGCTTACCCAGCCGGTTGAACTGCGCCATTTCCGGGGTCACGTCGAAACCGATCAGGACCTCGAAATTGCCGCCGCTGACAGCGGCGTCGGCGCGGGGGATATTGATATCATTGATATTGTCGGTCATCAGCACGCGGTCCGACCCAGGCGGGAAATCGGCCTTGATGTCGAAATACTGCTTGTCGAGCACCGCCTGATTGCGGTCGGTGATCGCGACCCAATAGCGATAGGTCTTGCTGGACGCCGTCGCCTGGGGCCCGCGACCAAAGGCGAACAGAACCTCCATCTCGATATGGATGGGGTCCGTGCCCTTATAGACGCAGCCCGAGGACAGGTTCTGAATCTCGCCGGTATAACCGACGTCCGCCGAGGCCTCGTGGTTGTTCTTGAACTCCACATAGCGGCTGGCGTCGTAGAGCACCTTCACATAGGGGCAAGGCCCGGCGTTATGCAGGTTGGGCAGGTCGAGCTGGGCGGCGCCGTTCCATTCCTCGTCCTTCTTTTTCTTGGCCGCGTCGTCATCGCCGCCACCACCGCCACCGCCGCCAGGACCACCCGCGCCACCGCGCCCGCCGCCACCACCGCCGATCTGGGCGAAGGCCGGGACAGCCGGAATCGCGAGCGAAGCCGCGACAAGAGCGAGAACGAGGAAACGGATAGGACGCATGACGAAAGACTCCCGCGCCCCCGCGCGACCACGAATTCAGCAGGGCTGTGATACTGGCTTCCGCCGCCCGCCGCAACGCACGGCTGGATCTCGGACGAATTGATCCGGACAGGCCGCGCGATCCCTCACCAAGGTCAAGCTTGAATGCGGCCGCCGCGCGCTTGTGCTTGACCCGCGCCCGCGCCTCGGTGATCACCGCGCCATGGCCGTATATACCGACATCACCGACGCCGAGCTGGAGGCGTTCCTGTCCGCGTTCGACCTGGGGGCGCCCCAGGTGTTCAAGGGCATCGCCGAAGGCATCCAGAATTCCAACTTCCTGCTGGAGACCGAGCGCGGGCGCTACATCCTGACCATCTATGAGCGCGGGGTGAAGGCCGAGGAACTGCCCTACTTCCTCAACCTGCTGCAATGGCTGGCCCAGCACGGCTTTCCCTCGGCCCTGCCGGTGGCGGACCGCAAGGGCGCGTTGCTGAGCCAACTGCGGGGCAAGCCCGCGGCGATCGTCGGCTTCCTGCCCGGCCTGTCCGTGCGCCGCCCGACCATTGACCATTGCCGTGAGGCCGGCGAGGGCCTGGCCTGGCTGCATCAGGCGGGTCAGGGCTATCCCGGCCACCGGGTCAATGACCTGGGCCAGTCCGCCTGGGCGGGGCTGTTCGCACCGCTCAAGGCCGCCGCGGAGGGGTTCAAGCCGGGTCTCGCCGCCACCATCCTGTCGGATCTGGATGTGCTGGAGCGCAGTTGGCCGAGGGATCTGCCGACCGGCGTGATCCACGCGGACCTGTTCCCCGACAATGTGTTTTTCCGCGACGGGGAATTCGCGGCGGCCATCGACTTCTATTTCGCCTGTGACGACCTCTACGCCTATGACCTGGCCATCTGTCTCAACGCCTGGTGCTTCGAGGCGGACGGCACGTTCAACGTCACCGCCGCCCAGGCCATGATCGCCGGCTATGAAAAGCGCCGCCCCTTGAGCGCCGCCGAGCGGTCCGCCCTATCGATCCTGTCCTGGGGGGCGGCCATGCGCTTCTTCCTGTCCCGGCTGGCGGACTGGGGCATGGGCTCCGAAGGTTCGATCGTGAATCACAAGGATCCGATGGAATACGAACGCAAGCTGGCGGTGCATCGCGCCGCCCATCAGGATGGCGGGCTGATCCTGCTGGGAGCCCCCGTCGCGTGACCCCCTTCGTGACCATCTATACCGACGGCGCCTGCCGGGGGAATCCCGGGCCGGGCGGCTGGGGGGCGATCCTGATCTCCGGCGAGAACGAACGGGAGATCTGCGGCGGAGAGTTGGCCACCACCAACAACCGCATGGAGCTGATGGCCGCCATCGCCGCCCTGGAAGCGCTCAAGCGCCCCTGCAAGGTGGAGCTGCACACTGACAGCCAGTACCTGCGCACCGGCATCACCGAATGGCTGGCGGGCTGGAAGGCCCGGGGCTGGCGCACGGCGGCCAAGGCGCCGGTGAAGAACGAGGACCTGTGGCGGCGCCTGGACGAAGCCCGCCTGCGCCATCAGGTCGACTGGCGCTGGGTCAAGGGCCATGCGGGCCACCCCATGAACGAACGAGCCGACGGCCTGGCCCGGCAAGGCATGCTCGAGACCCTGGCCAAGCGTTAAGGCCCGCCGGCGTTTGACCCACGCGGCTTAGCGTTCGGAGACTCCGCTTGATTAGTTTAGCATTAAACCATTATATTGGTTCAGCGCTGAACCATACAGGTCATCCGCCATGTCAGCCCATCGTCGCGACTTCATTCGCTTGGTCGGGGGCGGAGCGGTGTTCGCCGCCCTGCCCGGCTTGACCGCCTGCGAGGCGGGACCCGACCCCAGGGCCGCCTGGACCAATCCGGGCGCCGGCGAACACGATCCCCGGCGTATCGCCCTGGCCTATGGGCTGCTGGCGCCCAATCCGCACAATATGCAGCCGTGGATGGCCGATCTGCGTGAGGCCGGCGCCATCACCCTCTATATCGACCCCAGCCACACCCTGCCCGTCACCGACGCCTCCGGCCGGCAGATCCTGATCGGAAGCGGCGGGTTTCTGGAACTGCTGCGCATGTCCGCCGCCGAGCAGGGCCTTGAGGCCAAGATCATCCCCTTCCCCGAAGGCGATCCTGAGCCGCGCCTGGATGGGCGCCCCTTCGCCCGGGTCACCTTCGCTCCGGGCGGGACGCGCGATCCCCTGTTCGCCCACGCCCTGGCCCGGCGCACCAGCCGCATCCCCTTTGAGACCCGGCCCGTGCCTTCGGACGCCGCGGCCCGGATCGCCGCCGCCGCCCTGCCCGGCGTCCGGGCCGGCTTCGCCCTGGATCCCGCGCGGATCGCGGTTCTGAAGGAGATCGCCTATGCCGGGGCCAATATCGAGGCCCACACCCCGACCGCCCAGCATGAAAGCTGCCGGCTCACCTTCATCGGCGCCCACGACGTGGCCGCCCATCGCTATGGGGTGTCAATCGAGGGGCCGGCTATCGAAGCGGCCCACGCCCTGGGCCTCCTGACCCAGGCCAAGATGGAGCAGCCCGGGACCTGGGCCTTCAACCAGTCCCTGGACTTGATGAAGCACTTGGCCGACACCGCCCAGGGGTTCGTGTGGCTGACCACCCCGGGCAATAGCCGCGCCGAGCAGCTGCTGGCGGGACGCAGCTATCTGCGGATCAACACCCAGGCCGCCGCCGAAGGCTTGGCCATGCATCCCTGGAGCCAGCCCTTGCAGGAATACCCGACCATGGCCGGACTGCTGCGCCGCACCCATCAGGTCCTGGCGCCCCAGGGCGGGCGGGTCCAGATGTTCGTGCGGATCGGCTACGCCAAGCCGGTTCCCCCCGCGCCCCGCCGGGGCCTCGCCGCCCAGATCCGCAACGCCTAGGCGTTCATGAGTCCCGCGCCCAAGGACCGCCCTGACGTTCAGGTCTTCACCGAGATCGGCATCATCGATCAGTTGCTGACCAACGCCCTGGAACGACTGCTGCCGCCCGGCCTGAGCCACGCCCAGTTCAGCCTTCTGGTTCACTTCGCCCGACGGGGTGGGCAGGAAAGCCCCGCGCAACTGGCCAAGGCCTTTCAGGTGACCAAGGGCGCCATGACCAACACCCTGCAAAAGCTGGCGGCCCAGGGCTTGGTGCGGATCGAGGAGGACGCCCAGGACGGACGCCGCAAGCTGCTCTCCATCACCTCGGCGGGCCTTGCGGCCCATGACGATGCGGTGATGTCCATGCGGCCGATGATGGAAAGCCTGCGCTCGGCCTTCACCAACGCCGAATTCGCCGCGGCCCTTCCGTTCCTCACGGCCCTGCGCAAGTGGTTGGACGAGAACCGTTAAGGTTCCAGGAGTGCTAAGCGGCTCGCACCTTCAGCCGCCCGCCGCCCAGGACCGCCAGCACCTGGACATGGGCGCCCTTGTCCAAGCTCGCATCGCCATCGGCGTCGGCGGCCCATTCGGAGCCGTCGATGAACACTCGGCCGCTGCCGTCCTCGAAGGCCTGGACCACCTTGCCTTCCCGGCCCACCAGGCGCTCGGACTTGTCGTTCAGATCGGGGCCCGGCATGGCCGAGGCGGGGCGCAGGAAGCGGCGGCCAAGATAGGTGGTGGCGATGGTCAGGAGGGTGAAGACCAGGATCTGCCCAATAACGCCAAAGGGCGTGACCAGGGTCAGGGCCGCCACCACCCCCGCCGAGGCCGCCGGCCAGAGCAGATAGCCAGACCCCGTGCCTAGCTCGGCCACCAGCAGCAGGGCGCCCACCGCCACCCAGGTCCAGAAGGGGTGGGTCAAGGCGTAGAGTTCGGCCGTTTGCATGGCTTGGCCCTTTCTTCCTGCGATCTCAGCCCGCCGTGGGCGGTGCGCCGGTGGTCCGAGGCGGCGCTGGGCGCGGCGGCGGACGAGCGGCGCTCTCATCCGCGGCGGCCTTGACCAGGGTGGCGATCCCCGCGATCGAGCCCACCAGAGAGCCCATATCGGCGGGTATGATCACGGTCTTCTGGTTTGGCGATTCCGCCAGCTTGCCGAAGGCTTCCACATATTTCTGGGCGATGAAGTAGTTGATGGCGTTCACGTCCCCCCGGGCGATGGCCTCGGAGACGAAGGCGGTGGCCTTGGCCTCGGCCTCGGCCAGACGTTCGCGGGCTTCGGCGTCGCGGGAGGCGGCTTCCTTGCGGCCCTCGGCCTGCAAGACGGCGGACTGCTTGGCGCCCTCGGCCCGGGTGATGGCGGCCTGTTTCTCGCCCTCGGCCTCGGTGATCACGGCCCGGCGCTCGCGCTCGGCCTTCATCTGCCGGGCCATGGAGTTGGTGATGTCCGGCGGCGGCTTCAGGTCCTTGATCTCGATCCGGGTGACCTTCACCCCCCACGGCTCGGTGGCTGCGTCGATGGCGGCCAGCAGCTTGGTGTTGATGCTGTCGCGCTGGGACAGGACGTCGTCCAGGTCCATGGAGCCCACCACCGTGCGCAGATTGGTCATGGCCAATTGCCCGATGGCGTAGGGCAGGTTGTCCACCCGGTAGGCGGCGTTGGCGGCGTCGATCACCTGGATGAAGACGATGCCGTCGATCTGGACGGTGACGTTGTCCTTGGTGAAGACCTCCTGCTGAGGCACCTCCATCACCTGTTCCATCATGTTCATGCGCCGGCCGACATTTTCAACGAATGGCGTCAGTATGGTCATGCCGGGCTTGAGGGTGCGGCTGTAGCGACCGAACCGCTCCACCGTATATTCCCGCCCCTGAGGCACGATCTTGATGGCGCCCAGGACCACGAAGGCCGCCAGAACCACCAAGGCCAATAAGGTCACTGAACCCAGCATCGACGCGATGTCTCCCCAGAGAGTTGAGTCTCTCAGATCTTCAGCCTAGCTCGACGTCCGCCGGCGCGCCAGCAGCCCTATGCGCCCATCTCGCCGGCGCCTGCCTCGCCGGCGTCCGGTCCTTCAACGCCCCCGCCCTGGCGCTCCCTTGCCTTTTGCTCTTCCTGCAAATCCCGCCGATAGACCCAAAGAGTGACCCGGGCGGCGTCGGAAACCTCATCCGGGCCATGGGCGTAGAGATCTTCAAGGATCGGGATGACCCGGTCCGGGACGACCCAGATCAGGGCGGCCGCCGCCTCGACACGGAAATGGAGATCGGGATCATCCAGCATTGGCGTCAAGGCCGTCTCGCGCCCGTTGGGGCCCTTGGCGTCCCAGGCATCGATCGCCGCATTGACCATGTCCCCGCCCTGTTTTTGAATTTCAGGCTCAAGCAGCATTTCACCAAGGTGGTAACGCTTGGCCCCCGCCTTGAAATGCTCCAATATTTCCGCCTCGGACTTAGTTTCCAGTTCAGACGCCATGGTTGCATCCGTCATTTTATGACCCCAACACTTCTTAGAACATCGATGCCGAGCTGATATTGCTCCTCGAATGATTTTCCCGCGTGGTAGGCGCGCACCGACATCTTGCGCCCGCCCCGATAGGTCATCTTGGCGAACTCCGCCGAGACCTCCTCGTGCAGCAGCTTCGGGATCCTGATGATGTTGCTGGGGGAATTGAGCACTTCAGGCGCGATCTTGGCGCCGTTCGCCCCCTGCTCGACGATGTGGTGATATTCCCAGCCATCGCCGGCCGGGCCGAAATATTTCTCCAGGTCTCCACTCGCGAAGCCCGCCTTCTTGAAGGCGTCAAAGGACGAGAACCGGGTTCGCTCCCCCACCATCTGCAAGTCCTTGAGCGAACGCGGTCCGAGCCGGGCGAAATCCAGGGCGGCCTTGGCCTCCCGATAAAGCTCACCCCCTTCGCCCACGGCCTCCGCCACGTCCTTGACCAGCAGCGCATCCCCGATGAGGTCCGCTCCAGGGATGAGATTGGACGCGGCCTCAAGCCCCAACCGGGCCAACCGCCCCGGCTTGAGCGCCAACCGAACCCCCGCCTTGAGCACCTGGCGCAGGATCCGCTTGCGCAGGCGCTTTTCGACCTGAAGGCCCACATCCGCTACCGTCGCGGCGGTCATGGCCGCTTCGACTGGGCGAAACTGGCCGCCGCGCCCGCCTCCAGACCCTCGAGGCCATCCGGGATGTTTCGGATCGTCGGCGGCGGCCTTGACCACCGCCTCGGCCTCGACCGCGCGCAGCGCTCCGGCCTCGTTCAGAGGCGGCAGGCGCATCTGCTGGGTGGCGATCATGGCGCGGGTCAGGTCGCCCTGATCCAGGGCGCGGGCGATGACCGTCAGGCGATCCATCAGGTCCGCGCTGCTGACCGGTCGCCCATAGGCGCGACCAAGGACGAAATCCAGGTCCTCGGCGGACCGGGGGACATATCCGAAGGCGGATTTCACCAGCATCGGAATAGGCCCCAGCATCGGCCCATGAGCCCCGCAACTCAGCCCAAGACCATCACCCGCCGGCCGCAAGGCATAGCCGCGCATCATCGAATCCCGGGTCCCGCCCAAGCCTTCCCTCCCCCAAATGGCGAAGCTTAGGATTAGAACAAAATAGGAACTTACGTCAAGGCGATTGAAGCCCGAGGTTGCGATTTTCGCCCTTTGACCGGCTCATGCACGGGATCTGCACCCCATGCGTTTGGTTTCTCCACCCTTCGCCCCTCGCCGATGGATAGGCGCCCATCATCAAGGCCGCTCATCATTTGCGGAGCTGGACGATGGGCGGGTTGGGGACGAGACGACTGAGTTTCTGGATCAAGGTCGCGCTGGCCATGGCGCTGACGATCGTGGCGGACCAATTATTCTACGGCGCGGAAGATGTCGGCTGGACCTTGGGTGGTTTCGCCCTGGCCCTGTTGTTGGCCAGCCTGATCGCCCAGCCGGCCATGCGGCGGGACCGGCGCGCCTGGGCGGCCCTCGGCCTGGCCACAGGGTTCGCCCTGTTGCTTCTGGATGCGCCGGGGTTCGTCCGCTGGTGCCTGTTCTGGACGGCGCTCGCCGTGGCGGTCCTCTCACCCCGCACCGCCCCGGGGGCCGGCGCCGCCCGCTGGAGCCTGCGCATCGCCTACCAGAGCGTGGCCGGGATCATCGCCCCGGTGCTGGACGTCATCCTTCTCAACCGACACCTGCGTCCGGGGAACCGCCCCCTGGCCAAGAGCCTGCTCGCCGTGGTTCCCGCCGCCGTGGGCGGGCTGGTGTTCCTGGGCCTGTTCGCGGCGGCGAATCCGGTCATCGGCGAGGTGCTCGGCGACCTTCCGGCCTATGAGCTCGATACCTGGCGGACCCTGTTCGCCCTGACCGTGTTTGTCAGCACCTGGATGATGTTGCGACCCCAATGGTTGCGCCGCAGGGTTCGCCGGACCGTTCAACGGCCCGCCATTCAGCCCGTCTGGTTCGGCTTCAGCTCCATCATCCTGGCCCTGGTGGTGTTCAACCTGGTGTTCGCCCTGCAAAACGGGCTCGATATCGCCTTCCTGTGGAGCGGCGCGCGGCTGCCAGGCCACGTGACCATGGCCGACTACGCCCATCGCGGCGCCTACACCCTGATCCTCACCGCCCTGCTGGCCGGCCTGTTCATGCTGGTCGCCCTGAGACCGGGCTGGGCCGACGCCCAGCATCGCTGGATGCGCCGGCTGGTGGCGGCCTGGGTGGCCCAGACACTGATGCTGGTGGCCTCCAGCATGTTGCGCACCATCGACTATGTGCAGTCCTATAGCCTAACCCGCCTGAGGATCGCGGCCCTGGCCTGGATGGTTCTGGTCGGCGTGGGCCTGGCGCTGGTCTGCTGGCGGCTGCTGCGGGGCAAGAGCGGGACTTGGCTGGTCAACCGGATCGCCCTGGCCATGAGCCTGACGGTGATCGGCCTCAGCGTCGTCGACCTGGGCGCCGTGGCGGGGGAATGGAACGTAACCCACGCCAAGGAAGTCGGCGGGGCCGGGGTGAACCTGGACGTGGGCTATCTCGTATCCTTGGGCGACTCGGCCCTGATCCCCCTGGTCCAACTGAGCCGTCACCCCTTGCCGCCGACCTTGCGCGATCAGGTCACTGAAGCTCGGAACCGTATCCAGAGCGACCTGCAATCCCGCCAAAGCCATTGGCGCACCTGGACCTGGCGGGGCCAGCGGCGCCTCGACACGGCCCTGGCCATGCCCGCGCCCGTCCCCGTCCGGCTGGTCCCGCCGTCAAGCCGGATTGACGCCCGGCCCGCCGCGCGGAACATGGCCCCATGAGCCAACAGATCCTTGTCGTCGACGACGATCCGCATATTCGCCAACTGCTGGTCTTCGCCCTGGGCAAGGCGGGGTTCGTCACCCATGAGGCCGGGGATGGCGAGGCCGCCCTGGAGGCGGTGGCGGCGGCGCGCCCCGACCTGATCGTGCTGGATATCAACCTGCCGCGGATGAACGGCCTGGACGTGTGCCGCAGGGTGCGGGCGGACGGCGACACCCCGATCCTGTTCCTGTCCTCCCGGGACGACGAGATCGACCGGGTGCTGGGGATCGAGTTGGGCGCCGACGACTATGTGGTCAAACCCTTCAGCCCCCGGGAGATCGTGGCCCGGGTGACCGCGATCCTGCGCCGGACCCAGGCGCGGCCGGCGCCCCCTCAGCCCCAGGCCGCCGCCATCGTGCGTGGGCGCCTGAGCCTGGACCCCGAGGGCTGGAGCGCCACCTGGTCGGGCCAGGAGGCGGCCCTGACCGTGACCGAGTTCAGCATCCTCAGCACCCTGGCCGCCACCCCGTCCAAGGTCTTCACCCGGGACGCCATCATCGACCGCCTGCGCGGGCCAGGCTTCGCCGTCACCGACCGCACGATCGACAGCCATATCCGCAACCTGCGCGGCAAGTTCGCCAAGCTGGGGGGCCATGACGTGGTCGAGACCCGCGCCGGGGTCGGCTATCGCCTGGGCCCGTGCCTCGGCGCAGACGCCAGCGCGTGATCGAGGCCTTGAAAGACCGGCTCAAGCGCCATTGGCCGGCCCTGCGGCTGCGCACCATCCTGTTGTCGGTCCTGCTGTTCGCCGCCGCCATGCCGGCGGTGGAGGCGATCTGGCTGCGGGGTTATGAGAACACCCTGGTGCGCCGCACCGAGGCGGAACTGGCCGCCCAGGCCGTGGCCCTGTCCGCCACAGCCAGCGCCCTGTGGCCCGGCGCCCAGCCGCAGCCAGACACCCTGACCCCCCGCGATCCGGGCTACTACCACCCAGAAATCAGCACCGTCGATCTCAGCGCCACCCCGGTCCTGCCCGAGCGGCCGGCGCCGCATCCGGCATCGGACGCCCCTGACGCGGACGCCGTGGCCATCGCCGCGCGGATGGACCCGATCCTGGACGCCACCAGCCGCACCACCCTGGCCTCGATCATCCTGCTGGACCGCCAGGGACGGGAGGTTCGCGGCCCCAGCCAGGGCGGAGATCTGTCGTTCCTGCCGGAGGTGCGCGGCGCCCTGGCGGGTCGGCCCCAGACCGTGCTGCGGCGCAACGGCGACTACCACCCCCGTTATTCGATGGAATGGCTGAGCCGGGCCTCGGCCATCCGCCTGCACCACGCCCGGCCGATCCTGGTCAATGGCAAGGTGGTGGGCGCGCTGCTGCTGTCCCGCTCGCCCCGGGCCCTGTTTCGCAACGCCTATGAGGACACCTGGAAGATGGGCGCGGGGGCGGTGCTGATCATCGGCCTCTTGATCGGCCTGTCCGGTCTGGTCTCCCGGGGGGTGACCCGGCCCATCGAGGCGCTCAGCGCCGCCAGCCATGGGGTGGCGGCGGGCAAGGGCGACATTCCCGAAACCCCGCCCACGGCGGCGGTGGAGATCCGCGCGCTCTATGAGGATTTCCGCAGCATGGCCGAGGCCATCAACCGGCGCTCCCGCTACCTGCGCGACTTCGCCGCCGCGGTCAGCCATGAGTTCAAGACCCCCCTGGCGGGGATCGGCGGGGCGGTGGAGCTGTTGCAGGACCACCTGGAGACCATGAGCCCGGAGGAGCGGGACCGCTTCCTGGCCAACATCGCCGCCGACACCAACCGCCTGTCGCAACTGGTGGCCCGGCTGCTGGACCTGGCCCGGGCCGACATGGCCCGGCCGGACGCCGACGCCGAGGCCGATCTTGAGGCCTGCGTTCGCCGGATCGCCGACGCCGCCTGCGCACCCGGCTTCACCGTCACCGCCGCCCTGCCCCCGGATCTGCCTGCGGTCGCGGTCCCAGCCTCCACCCTGGAGGCGGTCTTGGGCACCCTGGCGCAGAACAGCCGTCAGGCCCAGTCCAGGACCATGACCATCACGGCGCGAGCGGAAGGGGGCGTCGTCCTGGTCAGCGTCGCAGATGACGGCCAGGGGGTTCCGGCGGCGGACCGCGAGCGGCTGTTCGAGCCCTTCTTCACCACCCGCCGGGCGGTGGGCGGGACAGGACTGGGCCTGGCCATCGCCCGATCGCTGATGGAGGCCCACGGAGGCCGCATCGCCATGGGCGCGCCGACCCAGGGCGCCCTGTTCGAGATCACCCTGCCGATCTCGGCCAAGGCGCCAGACGGTCTGCACGAAATCTCCACACGGCCCTGATCGTCCCTGCCCAGCCCGCCGCTAGGCTGACTGGACATGATCGGAGCGATCGCATGAAACAGCGTTTGGAAAGTCCCCAGGGCTACGCCCTTGAAGTGCAACCCCAGCCCCAGGGCTGCGCCTGGTTCGTCAGCGACAGCGAGGGCCTGGCCATCAGCGGCCAGGCGCCCGACCGCCACAGCGCCCAGCGCCGGGCCACCCTGGCCGTCGAGACCCTCCAGGCCCTGGAACGGATCAGCCGGCGGAGCTTCTGAGGGGCGACCTCAGGGCTGGGCCAGGCTCTCCACCAGGGTCCGCCCGTGCGCGGCGGTGCGTTCCTCTTCCCGGCGGGTCTGGGCGTCGCAGGCGGGAAACGCGGCCTGGGCGCCGGCATAGCCGGTGTTGAAGGCCTGTTTCAGCCGCCGGTCAAAGGCCGGGTCCGGCGCCTCGGTCTGCAACAGCTTGAACATCCGATCGCGCCAGAACTGGTCGGTCTGGCCGGCGCAGGCCTGGCGCAGGGCATGGCTCTGGCCCAGCACATAGGCCAGGTCCGTCAGGGTCTGTCGCTGGGCCGGGCTGCGCTCCTGGGCGAGCGCCACACTCGACACGAGGGTCAGGATGGCGGCGATGACGGCGGGGCGGAGGCGTTTGGGCATGAGGGTCCACAGACTGGATGCGGGCGGAACAGATCGCCTATTCCGCCCTCCAGGGAAAGGGGCCGGGCTTGCCGGCGCCCAAACCTGCTTAGACCAACGGCTGTTGAGATTGGCCGTCACATTCCATCTTTCTCACCGTCATCCCGGGCACGCAGTGTCGGGGATCCATGCCGTTCAGCCGACGCCGCGACGGGCTTTCAGACTGAATCCCACGCACAAAGCCCCGGCCTCGTTCACGGAATGGATCGCCGCAAGCGGCGATGACGGTGAATAGGCTTCAGCGGTCAGCCTCTCAAAAACCGCAGGTACTAAACCGGCGCCCCCGCCCGCAAACGGCCAAGGCGCGCGATCGACTCGGCGGCCTCGGCCATGATCCGGTTGACGATCTCGGCGGCCGGCAGGACATCGTGCACACCCCCGGCGGACTGGCCCATGGCGAAGCAGGACTTGTCGGGGTCCAGCCCCTCGATCTGACCGCCGATGCCGCCCAGGGCGCCGTTGCGCACGGAGATCCCCGCCTGGATCGGGAAGGGTTGGATATCCCCCGGACGGCTTTCCCAATCTTCCACATAGGGGTTGCGCTGCACCCGCATGGGCTTGCCGGAATAGCAGCGGGTGCGGATGGTGCTGTCGTCCGCCGCCTCCAGGATGGTCTGGCGGTAAAGGTCCCCCGCATGGGCCTCGACGGAGGCGATGAAGCGCGTTCCCATCCACACCCCCTGGGCGCCCAGGGCCAGGGCGGCGGCGAGGCCTCGCCCGTCATAGAGACCGCCGGCCGCGACCACTGGGATCTTCACCAACTCCGCGGCCTGGGCCACCAAGGGAAATGTGCCGACCAGGCCGGTATGGCCGCCGCCCTCGCCGCCCTGGCAGATCACCGCATCGCACCCGGCCTGCTCGGCCTTGACCGCATGTTTCACCGCGCCGCAGACCACCATGACCTTCAGCCCGGCCTTCTTCAGCTTCTCCATGATCGGCATGGGCACCCCCAGGCCGGCGATGAAGGCCGAAGCGCCTTCGGCGATGATGATGTCCACGGACTCGGTCAAGGATTCCGGCGAGGCCGCCAGCAGATCCACGCCGAAGGGCTTGTCGGTCAGGCCGCGCACCTTGCGCATCTGTTCGCGGATGAAGGATGGGCTGGTTCCGGCCATACCCAGAACGCCATAGCCGCCAGCGTTGGACACGGCCGCCGCCAGCTCGGCATAGGAAACCCCGCCCATGCCAGCCAGCATGATGGGATGCTCGACCTGCAACAGATCGGTCAGGGGCGTAGGCAACGACATGGAACTTTCCTCCGATTTTGCCCCAAGATGCGCAAGCTGGGCGGGGAAGCAACCATGACGCCGGGTAAGCTCGCCTTGCTCAATGTCGATTTGCCGGGATAGTCCAAGGATCATGACCACGCCCGCCCCCGCGCCCCTCACCCATCGCCTGGCCACGGCCGAAGACCTGCCCGCCCTGGCCGCCCTGATGGACGTCGCCATCGGCGAATTGCAGAAGGGGTTCCTCAGCCCCGAGCAGATCGCCGCCAGCCGGGCGATCATGGGCCTGGACCGACAGCTGATCGCCGACGGCGCCTATCTCGTGGTCGAGCAGGACGGCGTCATCGCCGGGTGCGGCGGCTGGAGCCGGCGCAATACCCTCTATGGCGGAGACCACACCCCCGGACGCGATGCGGCCCTGCTGGACCCGGCCACCGAGGCGGCCCGGGTGCGGGCCATGTACACCAACCCCGCCTTCGCCCGCCGGGGCGTGGGCCGGCTGATCCTGTCCCTGTGCGAGGCGGCGGCGGGGGCCGAGGGATTCACCCGCCTGCAACTGGCGGCCACCCTGTCGGGACAGCCGCTCTATGAGGCCTATGGGTTCGAGGCCATCGAGGCCTTCGAGGACGACCGCGGGGGCGTTCCCGTGCCCCTGGTGCGGATGGGCAAGGCGGTCGCGGCGCCGCAGAGCCCCCTCCACCATGCTTCGCATGGTCCCCCTCCCCCAATGGGGGAGGAATAGGTCGGACGCCTTGCCCTAATTCCTCCCCCTCTGGGAGAGGGCGCCCGCCGCGCACGGCGGGCCGTCCTTAGTGAACCATGGCCTTGCCGATCACCAGGCCGTGCTCGTCGACGGAGACGTGGATCACCGTGCCGTCGGCCAGTTCGCCGCCCAGGAGCTTGCGGGCGACGACATCGACCAGTTCCTTCTGGATCACGCGCTTGAGCGGGCGCGCGCCATAGATCGGATCGTAGCCGCGCTCGGCCAGCCAGTGCAGGGCCGCCCCATCCAGGTCGATGGTCATGCGGCGATCGGCCAGGAGCTTTTCGAAGCGTTGCAGCTGGATGCGGACGATGGAGTCCATTTCCCCCCGTCCCAGGCGCTTGAACAGGATGATCTCGTCAATCCGGTTCAGGAACTCGGGCCGGAAGTGCTTGCGCACCACGTCCATCACCAGGGGCCGCACCGCCTCGACGCTTTCGGCCTCACCATTGGCGGTGACCGTCTGCTCGGACAGATATTCAGACCCCAGGTTCGAGGTCATGATGATCACGGTGTTCTTGAAGTCCACCGTGCGTCCTTGACCATCGGTCAGGCGGCCGTCGTCCAGCACCTGCAACAGCACATTGAAGACATCCGGGTGCGCCTTCTCGACCTCGTCGAACAGCACCACCTGATAGGGCCGGCGCCGCACGCTTTCGGTCAGGGCGCCGCCCTCGTCATAACCGACATAGCCGGGAGGCGCGCCGATCAGGCGGCTGACGGAGTGCTTCTCCATGTATTCCGACATGTCCATCCGGGTGATGGCGGTCTCGTCGGTGAACAGGAAGGCGGCCAGGGCCTTGGTAAGCTCGGTCTTGCCCACCCCCGTCGGGCCCAGGAACAGGAAGGAGCCGATCGGCCGGTTGGGATCGTTCAGCCCCGCCCGAGCCCGCCGCACGGCGTCGGACACCGCCTCCAGGGCGTCGTCCTGGCCGACCACGCGGCCGCGCAACTGGTCTTCCATCCTCAGCAGCTTTTCGCGCTCGCCTTCGAGCATCTTTTCCACCGGCACCCCGGTCCAGCGGGAGACGACGGCGGCGATCTGCTCGGCGTCCACCACCTCGGGGGTCAGGGAGTCCTCGGTCTTGGTCTCTTCCTCGCCCAGGCGCTTTTCCAGAACCGGAATCTGGCCATAGAGGATCTCTGAGGCCCGTTGCAGGTCACCCCGGCGCTGGGCCTGTTCCAGTTCGGCGCGCAACCGGTCCAGGGCCTCGCGGCTCTGGGCGGCGGTGGAGACCTTGTCCTTCTCCGAGCGCCAGCGGGCGGTCATCTCGGCGGACTGGCCTTCCAGGTCGTCCAGCTCGTCCTCAAGTTTTTCGAGGCGCTGCTTGGAGGCCTCGTCCTTTTCCTTGGACAGGGCCTCACGTTCGATCTTCAACTGGACCACCCGGCGGTCGATCTCGTCCAGTTCCTCGGGCTTGGAGTCGATGGCCATGCGCACCCGGCTGCAGGCCTCATCCACCAAGTCGATGGCCTTGTCCGGCAGGAAGCGGTCGGCGATGTAGCGGTTGGACAGGGTCGCGGCGGCGACGATGGCGCTGTCGCTGATCCGCACCCCGTGGTGGACTTCGTACTTCTCCTTCAGCCCGCGCAGGATGGAGACCGTGTCCTCCACCGAGGGTTCGTTGACGAACACCGGCTGGAACCGGCGCGCCAGGGCGGCGTCCTTTTCGACGTGCTTGCGGTATTCCTCAAGGGTGGTGGCGCCGACGCAGTGCAGCTCGCCCCGGGCCAGGGCCGGCTTGAGCAGGTTGGAGGCGTCCATGGCCCCCTCGGACTTGCCCGCGCCCACCAGGGTGTGCATCTCGTCGATGAACAGGATGATCGAGCCCTCGGCCGCCGTGACCTCGTTGAGCACAGCCTTCAGGCGCTCCTCGAACTCCCCGCGATACTTCGCGCCCGCGATCAGGGAGCCCATGTCCAGGGCCATCAGCTTCTTGTCCTTCAGGCTCTCGGGCACATCGCCATTGACGATGCGCAGGGCGAGGCCCTCGACGATGGCGGTCTTGCCGACCCCAGGCTCGCCGATCAGGACGGGATTGTTCTTGGTGCGCCGGGACAGGACCTGGATGGTGCGGCGGATCTCCTCGTCGCGGCCGATCACGGGATCGAGCTTCTGGTCGCGGGCGGCCTGGGTCAGGTCCCGGGCGTAGCGCTTGAGGGCGTCGTAGCTGTCCTCGGCCCCGGCGCTATCGGCGGTGCGGCCCTTGCGCAGGGCGGTGGCGGCCTCTTCCAGGCCCTTGGCGGAGGCGCCAGCCTTCTTCAGGGCGTCCGCCGCATCGCCGCCATCCTTGGCCAGGGCGATCAGCAGGCGCTCGGTGGTGACGAAGGCGTCGCCCGCGGCCTTGGCCTCGGCCTCGGCGGTGGCGAACACGCTCGCGGTCTCGGGCTTCATGTAGAGCTGGCCAGAGCCACCCTCCACCTTGGGGATCTTGCCCAGCAAGCCTTCGATCGCCTGATCGACCTCATCGGGCCGACCTCCGGCGCTCTGGATCAGGGCTCGGGCGAGGCCGTCCTTTTCCTCCAGCAGCACCTTGAGCAGATGCTCCGGCGCGAGTTGCTGGTGACGGCGGGCGAGGGCCAGGGACTGGGCCGATTGAATGGCCTGTTTGGCGCGGTCGGAATAGAGATCGATGTTCATGCTGTCCCCAATAGGTGGCGGATCCGACGGGCGCCTTGATTAAGCGCAACCCGCCTGAGGCGCATGTAGGTGTGGCATAACAGCCACACAAGGCCACACAGCAAACCCCTGTCCGGGCGCTGGCGAAATCAGACCCTACATCCAGAGAACCCGGCCGTCCCCTCGCGCGTTGAGAGGCGATCTGGACACCTTCACCGTGGGAGATCAGGCATGACGGGCCCAAACCCCGGCGGGGCGCGCAAACGACCCAAGGGCCTGATCGGCGTCGGCTGGGCCTGTCTGCAATCCGCGGCCCTGGGCCGAACCGAGCACGCGCCGCCCGCCGCCGACTATCCCGATGATGTGGTGCGCCGCATCCAGTTCGCCGCCGGCGCCGGCCTGGGCTGGAAGCTGACGGCCATCGCCACTCCCCGCGCCAAGCCCGCCCCCTGGAAGATCGTGGTGGTGACGGGGGCGCCGTCCTGGGCCGAATACTGGGCGCCGGTCCTGGCCGCCCTGCCCCAGGATCGCGAGATGGTGGTGGTGGACCGGCCAGGCTTCGGCGGCAGCGAACCTCCGGTCTGGATCGGCGATATCCGGCTCCAGGCCCTGGCCCTGGAGCCCCTGCTGGAGGCCGCCCCGGGCCAGAAGGTGCTGCTGGTGGGCCAGTCCTATGGAGCGGCCATCGCCACCCTGATGGCGGCGGCCAATCCCCGCAAGGTTGGCGGCCTGGTCCTGCTGTCGGCCTATCTGGGCGAGTTCGGCCCCACGGCCAGCTGGCTGGTGAAGCTGGGCGGCCGTCTGCGCCACGTCATCCCCCGGGACCTGCGCCACGCGGTGCTGGAGGTCTCCGAGCAGGCGGCCCAGTTGCCCCATGTGCGCGAGGCCCTGGCCCGGGTGAAGGCGCCCCTGCATGTGATCCACGGCGACAAGGACGACTTCGCTCCCATCGAGATCGCCGAACGCCTGGTGGCCGAGATGCAGCTGCGGGTGACCCGCTTCGCCCGGCTGGAGGGCGGCGATCACTTCCTCAATGACGGCCCCGCCGAACAGCTCCTGGAGCAGATCGAGGCCTGTATTCCATCGCCGCCGAAGCCCGTCTTCACCGGGCTCACATTATCGTGGCCGCGCCTGGAATGGCTGAAGCGGGGACGCAAGCCCTCGACCGCGAATACGGATCAGGCGGCGAGCCTGACCAGCATCTTGCCGGAATTGGCGCCTTTGAAGAGCCCGATCAAAGCCTCCGGCGCGGCCTCGAGCCCATCGACGATGGTCTCCTGATACTTGATCTGGCCGGATTTCAGCCAGCCGGTCATGTCGCTGACAAAACGGTCATGGACGGCGAGGAAATCGGTGGCGACGAAACCGCGGATGGTCACCCGCCCATAGATGATCGCGGCCAGTCCCTTCACGGGGGCGCCGCCGTCATTGTAGCCCGAGATCATGCCGCAGACGGCGATACGGCCCAGGGTGTTGATCCGCGCGAGGGCGGCGTCCAGGTGCTCGCCCCCCACATTGTCGAAATAGACGTCCACCCCCCTGGGGGTCACCGCCGAAAGACTCTTCGCGATCGGCTGGGCGCGGTAGTTGAGCGCCGCGTCCAGGCCGGCCTCGGCGCGCAGCCACTCGCATTTTTCGTCGGAGCCGGCGCTGCCCACCACGTAGCAGCCGCGTAGCCTGGCGATCTGGGCGGCCACCGAACCCACCGCTCCAGCGGCGGCGGAGACGAACACCTGCTCTTCGTCCTTCAACTGGCCGATCTCGAGCAGGCCGCCATAGGCGGTGAAGCCCGTGCCGCCCAGGGCGTGCATATAGACCGTCAGGGGAAGGTCCGGATCGGCCTCCAGGCCTTGCACGCCACGCCCGTCGCTGAGGAAATATTCGCGAAAGCCGAAGCCGTTGCGCACCAGCTCGCCTTCCTTGAAGCGCGGATTGCGCGACTGAACCACCCGGCCCAGGGCTCCGCCATCCATCACCGCATCCAGGGAGAAATCGGCGGTCATCCGCGGGCGCATATAGGGGTCGACCGACATATAGAGGTTCTGGACCAGGATCTGACCCTCGGCGGGATCCTTGATGGCGCGCTCCACCAGGGCGAAGTCAGTCGGTTTGGGCAGGCCCTCGGGACGCGAAACCAGGTGCACTTCACGGCTGGTATGCGGCATGGGCGGGTCCTTATCGGCGTCAAGCTCGCCGATAAGGCGCGAAGGCCAAGCCTGTTGCAATAGGCGTGTTAACGCTGTTCCGGAGCGCGGCGCCCCAGCAACACTCCAAGCCAAACGGCCAGGACGGCAGTCCGCCGTCTGAGCATCGCGCCCAACCGCTGGGTCGCCGCGGTCAGGGCCTGACGGGCGGGGCGGTCGTAGTAGCGCTCCACCAGGATGCAGACGCCGAAGGTAAGCAGCAGGTAGGGCGCGCCGATCAGCGCCGCCCAGTGGGCCAGGGCCTGCGGCGCCACGTGGCGCAGGGCCAGGTTGGCCAGCTCGCCCAGGGGCTTGTGCAGGGCGTAGAGGGGATAGGAGGCGGCGCCCAGGCTCTCGAAGATCCGCGTCAGCCGCGGACCTGGCTGCGGCAGGCTGGCGGCCACGAAGACATAGGCCGGAAAGATCAGCAGCACGCAGACCAGGGGATAGACCACCCGGTCCAGATTGATGATGAACAGGATCGGCAGGGCCGCCAGCAGACCACCCACCACCCAGCCCGGCGCCCGGGGCCGCCAGGCGGAGCGGCGATAGAGGCGATAGACCGCCAGCCCGGCCGTGAACGAGAACACCACCCTCGGCAGGCCGCCCAGGGCGTCGCGCCAGAGAAAGCCGATATCGAGTTTTCCGAAGTGGACCACAGTCGCGATCAGGGCGGCGCCCGACAGAACCAGGACCCCGGTCAACACCCAGGGGCGTCGCATGGGCCGCCAGACAAAGGCGTAGGCGGCGTTGACCAGCAACTCCAGGGCCAGGGACCAGGCCACCGAATTGACCGGATAGAGCATGGGCTTCACATGCGGTCCCGGCAGCATGGCCAGGGCGTAGGGCGCGGTGTGGGCCACCTGGGCCACCGTCAGATTGTCCCGGCCAGCGAAGGCCTGCAACAGGGCCGCCGTCAGGCCGAGGGCCACGCCCAGGGCATAGACCGGCCACAGGCGCAGATAGCGCAGGGTCATGAACCGACCCGGGGACAGCCCCTTGGCCAGGCGGCTCTCATAGGCGTGGGCGATGACGAAGCCGCTGAGCACGAAGAACAGGTCCACGGCCAGATAGCCGCCAGGAATGCCCAGCTTGTGGAAGAAGGCGGTGTGGCGCATGGCGACGAACACCGCGGCGACGCCGCGCATGCCGTCCAAGGCGTAGAATACACGCCTGTCTGCGCGTTCACTGCCAGCCACCCTGCCCAAACCCCCTTCGATTCCCGCGCCTTAGATGAGACTGAGGCCGCGCTTGCGCAAGCAAAAACGCCTGCGCCAGAACGGCCTCAAACCCTAATCCTTGTGCGGCGTATCCCGGGACCTACGCGTCCTCGGTGGCCCCCGTGGAGGGCGCCGGGGCGGCTTCGCCCTCGC
>JARLIP010000148.1 GCA_031291685.1 Caulobacteraceae bacterium
GGAAGCCGGCCAGGGCCGAGAACATGCCCTTGGGCCAGATGGCCTGGCGGCCCAGCAGGCAGCGGTCCCCCAGGGTCGGCAGCATGATCACCACCGGGTCGGTGCGGGGGAAATGCTCGGTGCGGCAGGCGTCACAGACCCGCTTCCAGCCCCCGTCGGTGACCCGGCTGACCTGACCACAGGCGGCGCAGAAGCCGTGGCGGCGGCGCCATTCGAACACGGCCTTGGCGGTGGCGATGATGCCGGCGTCCGCCTGGGGCAGGCGCGGGGCGGAGGCGCGCAGGTCCTCGAATCGGCCAAAGCCCGCCAGGGGGCCAAGGGCGGGGTCGGCCTCACCCTCCAGGTCGATAGCGAAGACCGCGGTCTCCTGCCACAGGCCCATGAACAGGGTGTGCTCGTCTCCGCCAGCCAGCTCACGGGCCAGGCCCGTGGGCAGATAGGCGATGCGCACGCCCTTGTCCGAGGCGTCCGTCGGATCGTCCTTGAGGGCGTCCTCCAGGAGGGGCTTGCCGTTCCAGATGGCGATCACCAGGGATTCGGGATCCTCGAAGCGCTGGCGCAACCAGTCGCTGTCGCCGCGCCGCTCGCTGGCGCGGTCCAGGGGGTTGCCGGCGAAGGTGTTGAGAATGGCGGATTGAGGCATGCGGACTGCTTAGCAAAGGACGGCGTTCCGCTCCAGGCTTGCGTCGAGGGCTTCGAGCCGCGATATAGGGCGCGGAGGCTGGCGGCGGGCGAAGTCCTCGCCAACCTGGTCAGGTCCGGAAGGAAGCAGCCACAACGAGTTCCGCTTCGGGTCGCCGTTCAGTCTCCACCTCTCTTTTCCCACCGCTCATCTTTTCCCACCGCTCATCCGCGACAGATGATTTGGGCCAATCAGTCTCTGGCTTGGCTCGTCATCCTGCGTCATCCTCATGCCGACGACGCGGACGACGGACTCACCGCCAGCCGAGGCCTTGATGGACGACGACCTGCCAGGCGACATCGCTGACATGGAAGAGCGGGCTGACATCGAAGAGCGGGACGATCAGACCATCGCCCTGTTCGGCGAACCCGCGCCCGCGCCTGCCGCAACGGAAGCCCCCGCCATCAAAGGCGCGGCCTATCAGGTGCTGGCCCGCAAATACCGTCCGCGCACCTTCGAGGACCTGATCGGCCAGGAGGCGATGGTGCGCACCCTGCGCAACGCCTTCTCCAGCGGCCGGATCGCCCATGCCTTCATGCTCACCGGGGTTCGCGGGGTCGGCAAGACCACCACCGCGCGGCTCCTGGCCCGGGCCCTGAACTTCAAGACCGACACCATCGACCAGCCCAGCCTGGACCTGACCGTCGAGGGCATCCATTGCCGCTCGATCATCGAGGGCCGGCACATGGACGTGCTGGAGCTGGACGCCGCCAGCCGCACCCGGGTGGACGACATGCGCGAACTCCTGGACGGGGTGCGCTACGCCCCGGTCCAGGCGCGCTACAAGGTCTATATCATCGACGAAGTGCACATGCTGTCGACTGGCGCGTTCAACGCCCTCCTGAAGACGCTGGAAGAGCCGCCGCCGCACGCCAAGTTCATCTTCGCCACCACCGAGATCCGCAAGGTGCCGGTGACCATCCTGTCCCGCTGCCAGCGCTTCGACCTGCGCCGGGTGGAGCCGGAGGTGATCGTGCGCAACCTCGAGCAGATCGCCGAGGCCGAGGGCGCCCGGATCGATCCCGAGGGGATGCTGATGATCGGCCGGGCCGCCGAGGGCTCGGTGCGCGACGCCCAGTCCCTGCTGGACCAGGCCATCGTCCAGGCCGATGACGGCCAGATGGTCTCGGCCGCCGCGATCCGCGACATGCTGGGCCTGGCCGACCGGGGCCAGACCATCGCCCTGTTCGAACAGGCCATGAAGGGCCAGACCGGCGAGGCGCTGGAGACCTTCCGCACCCTCTACGGCTATGGCGCCGATCCGGTGGTGGTGATGCTGGACCTTTTGGAGCACGCCCACGGCGCCTCCGTGGCCAAGGCCCTGGGTCCCGACGCCCTCAGCCTGCCCAAGGAACAGGCCGCGCGCCTGGCCGCCATCGGCGCGGGCGCCTCGGCCGGCACCCTGGCGCGGGTCTGGCAGATGCTGCTCAAGGCCCATGACGATACGCGCCGGGCGCCCGATCCCAAGGCGGCCGTGGACATGGCCCTGATCCGCCTGTGCTACGCCGCCGATCTGCCCGGACCGGAGGAAGCCCTGCGCGCCATGCGCGACGGCGCCCCGATCGGCGGCGCCGCCGGTGGTGGCGGCGCTCCCGCCGGTGGTTCCTCGGGGGGCGGTGGCGGCTCGCTCGGCGGTTCCGGCGGCGGCATGACCGCCATGGCCCGGATGGTGGCGCCCAAGGCCGCCCCGCAACTGGCCGCCAAGCTGGAATCCTTCAACGACGTCCTGGCCCTGATCGAGGAGCGCAAGGACATCGGCCTGAAGCTGGACGTCGACCACTATGTGCGGCCGATCAGTTTCCGCCCTGGCGCGATCACCTTCGAGCCGGCTCCCGGCGCCCCGACCAACCTCGCCCAGCGCCTGGTGGCGCGGCTGAAGGAATGGACCGGCCAGCCCTGGCTGGTGGCGGCCGAGGGCGGCGGCGGGGCCGAGAGCGCCTGGGAGCGGGAGAAGCGCGAGGACCGGGAGGCGCGGGCCAATATCGCCGCCGATCCCTTCGTCCAATCGGTGATGTAGGCCTTCCCCGGCGCGGAGATTATCGGCATACGCCGCACGCCGGTGGTGGTTGAAGCCGCCCCGGTCGAGGACGGCGACAATGCGGAAGACGAAGGTTAGGACGACGACATGAAAGACCTTGGCGCCCTGATGAAGCAGGCTCAGGCCATGCAGCAGAAGCTGCAGGAAGCCCAGGCCCAGTTGGCGCAGACCCTGGTCGAGGGCGCGGCGGGCGGCGGCATGGTCAAGGTGACCCTGCAGGGCTCGGGCGAGCTCAAGGGCGTGGCCATCGACGACGAACTCCTGCGCCCCGGCGAGGGGGAGCTGCTGGCCGACCTGATCGTCGCCGCCCACGCCGACGCCAAGAAGAAGCTGGACGCCGCCCAGGCCGAGACCATGAAGGCCGTCGCCGGTCCCCTGGCCGGAATGCCGGGCTTCCCGAAGTTCTAGAACGGACCCCTGTTGGCCGCATCCGCCGGACCCGAGATCGAGCGCCTGATCGCCCTCCTGGCCAAGCTGCCGGGACTGGGGCCCAGATCCGCGCGCCGCTCCGCCCTGGCCCTGCTCAAGCGCCGGGACCAGCTTTTGGTCCCCCTGGCCCAGGCCATGACGGTGGCGGCGGAGCGGGTGCGCACCTGCTCCATCTGCGGCGCCCTCGACACCTCCGATCCATGCGCGGTCTGCTCCGACCGCAGCCGTGACCAGTCCCTGATCTGCGTGGTCGAGGAGGTCGGAAGCCTCTGGGCCCTGGAGCGCGGCGGCTCGTTCCGGGGGCGCTATCACGTCCTGGGCGGCCTGCTTTCGGCCCTGGACGGCCGTGGGCCCGAAGCCCTGCGGGTCAGCGAACTGGTCAGCCGGGCGGGCGCCGGGGAGGTGCGGGAGGTGATCCTGGCCCTGCCGGCCACGGTGGACGGCCAGACCACCGCCCACTATCTGGCCGAACGCCTGACCGCCACCGGGGTCCCGGTCACCAGCCTGGCCAGGGGCGTGCCGGTGGGGGGCGAACTGGACTGGCTGGACGACGGCACTATCGCCCAAGCCTTGCGGGCAAGACGCCCGGCCTGAGGGCTATTTGAAGCGCAGGCTCAGTCGCGCGCCGACGAACCGGCCATTGGGATCGAATTCCGAGGCCGTGGGACCGCCATTGGTCTTCACCCCCGGCTGCAGGTCGCAGAGAAACCCGGCCGAGGCCATCACGCCCCCCGCCCCGAACCGATGATCCACCGTGGTGCTCGGCCCGTCGCTGACCCCGATGGCGGTCGCCTTGGGCAGGGCGCGGGCCTGTCCGGCGGTCAGGTCGATGACGGGGGCGGCCACGGCCTGGGCTCGCGCCGCGCCCGCGCTCAGGGCGAAAGTCAGGATCAGGGCTGAGGCGCGCAAGGTGAGCATGGCGATCATCTCAACATGGTTCCGGCGGGTTGGCGAGGGGATGACGCCGATCAGGGAGCCTTGGCGCGACTCGGGATTGGGGTTAAGGAACGGATCATGAACGTGATTTCCATCATCGCCCTGGCCGTCGCGGCGCTCGCGGGGCTGGGTCTGGCCGCCGCCCTGATGGCCTTGACGCGCGAGCGGGCGCGGGCGGCGGATCTCGACCGGGAGCTGGCGCGCACCCAGGAGCGGCTGAAGCAGACCGAGGCCAATCAGGTGGAGATCAAGGCCGCCGTGCGCGCCCAGGCCGCCGAATCCGCCCAGGTGGTGGCCGAGCAATTGGTGACCCGGGCGGCGGAGACCTTCAAGGCCCAGGACCAGCTGGCCCAGGCGCGGCTGGAGGCCCAACTCAAGCCCGTGGCCGAGACCCTGGCCAAGTTCCAGGAACAGGTGACCCTGGTGGAGAAGGTCCGCGCCGAGGAGACCGGCGGGCTGAAGGCCCAGATCGCCGCCCTGATGCAGGCCTCGGTCGACACCCAGTCCGAGGCGCGCAAGCTGTCGGCGGCACTGCGGCGCGGGGCGGGGGTGCAGGGGCGCTGGGGCGAGCAGACCCTGCGCAACGTGCTGGAGACGGCGGGCCTGACCAAGCGCTTCGACTTCGAGGAACAGTTCTCGGTCGACACCGAGGAGGGCCGCCGCCGGCCGGACGTGAAGGTGCGCATGCCCGGCGGCGGGGTGTTCGTGATCGACGCCAAGTGCTCGCTGAACGCCTTCCTTGAGGCCCAGGACGCCCCGGACGATCTGGCGCGGGACGCCGCCCTGGCCCGCCATGCGGCCAGCGTGCGGGCGCACATGACCGGCCTGTCGGCCAAGACCTATTGGGATCAGTTCCAGAAGGAAGGCTCTCCCGATTTCGTGGCCATGTTCGTGCCCGGGGACGGCTTCCTGGCCGCGGCCCTGGACCGCAATCCCGAGCTGATGAGCGAGGCCATGGAGCGGCGGGTCCTCTTGGTCACTCCCACGACCCTGTTCGCCCTGTGCAAGGCCGTGGCCTATGGCTGGCGGATCGAGGAGCAGTCGGCCAACGCCGAGCAGATCGCCAGCCTCGGCCGCGAGCTTTACAAGCGCCTTTCGGTGATGGGCGGCCACGCGGCGGGGCTGGGCAAGGCCCTGGAGAGCGCCGTGGGCAAGTACAACGCCTTCGTCGGCTCCCTGGAAAGCCAGGTGCTGACCCAGGCCCGGCGGTTCGAGGATCTGGCCGTGGGGCACGAGGCCAAGGAGATCGCGCCCCTGGAGCCTGTGGAATCCGGCGTTCGGCCCCTGACCAAGCTGGCCAGCGACGATTCGGCCGAGAAGCCGACCTTGACGCTCGGAATTGGCTGACCTACCTGACAGAGATCATGGCAATACGCGACATACTGATTGTTCCCGACCTGCGCCTGAAGCAGGTCTCCACCCCCGTCGAACAGGTCGATGACGACCTGCGCGCCCTGATGGACGACATGCTGGAGACCATGTACGACGCCCCCGGCATCGGGCTGGCCGCCATCCAGATCGGCGTGGCCAAGCGGGTGATCGTCATGGACCTGTCCCGCGAGGACGAACCGCGCGAGCCGCGCTACTTCGTCAACCCGGAAATCCTGTCCAGCGCCGACGAGCTGCAACCCTATGAAGAGGGCTGCCTGTCGGTCCCCGACATCTTCGACGAGGTCGAGCGTCCCGCCCGGGTGCGGCTGCGTTACCTCAACTACCAGGGCGAACTGATCGAAGAGGACGCCGAGGGCATGTACGCCGTCTGCATCCAGCACGAGATGGATCACCTGGACGGGGTGCTGTTCATCGACCACCTGTCCCGCCTCAAGCGCGACCGCGCCGTGGCCAAGGTCAAGAAGGCGGTCCGCGCCGCCTGAGGGCTGGCGCGATCCGTTCACGAAGGGCGAGCCAGGGCTGAAAATCCCGGCTAAACCGTCGCCATGCGCATAGCCTTTCTCGGCACCCCCGACTTCGCCGTCCCGTCCCTGGCCGCCCTGGCCGATGCGGGGCATCAGATCGCGGCCGTCTATTCCCAGCCCCCCGCGCCCCGGGGACGGGGCCAGGCCCTGCGGCCCTCGCCGGTGCACGCCTATGCCGAGTCCCGGGGCTTTCCTGTTCGCACCCCGGCCTCCATGCGCGATCCGGAGGAGATCGCCGCCTTCGCCGCCCTCGATCTGGACGCGGCGGTGGTGGTGGCCTTCGGACAGATCCTGCCCAAGGCGGTGCTGGAGGCGCCCCGGCTGGGCTGTTTCAACCTGCATGGCTCGCTCCTGCCCCGTTGGCGCGGCGCGGCGCCGATCCAGCGGGCGGTGATGGCCGGGGA
>JARLIP010000149.1 GCA_031291685.1 Caulobacteraceae bacterium
GAATGGATCGCCGCAAGCGGCGATGACGGCGTGTAGCCGCCAGCGGCCGGCCTCAAAGGCCACCCTCCTAAGCCGTCTGTCGCCTAACCCCGGGTAGGCTGAGCCGCGGCGGCCTGGGCCGCGCCCCCGCCAATTCCGCCCTGCCGGAAGCGCTGTTTCATCGCCTGGACCCAGCCGGCGAAGCTGTCGTTCTCGGCCGCCGCCCGAGTGAAGTCCGCCGCGTTGAGCTGGCCGCCATTGAGCCCCGACAGGGCCACGCGCAGGGCGTCCGGCGAGCGGGACTGGTTGATATAGCCTTGGTAGCGGCCCCGCAGACGCGAAAGACTTCCCTCGTCCCCGGCCAGGCTCATGGAAATGCCGGCCCGCAGCAGGGTGGCCTCCTCGTCCGCCGTCAAGGGCGCGGGTGATTTGAAACGATCCCCGAGCAGACGCTCGAACTGGGCCCCCGCCCCCGCCCAATCGCGCTTCTTCCAGGACACCTCGGCCCGGATGGCCGCCGCATCCCCGGTCTTGTCGTTCTCAATGATCTCCAGGGCGTGGTCATACTGGCCAAGGGCCAGCCACGCGCGGGACTCGATGATCCGGCGCTGGGCGTTGAGGGCGTTGGGCAGAAGGGTGGTGCGCGAGGAGTTGATGGCCTCCAGCGCCGCCTCGGGGCGCCGGTTCATCAGCTGGATGGTGGCTAGGTCGGTGGCGACCTCGGCCCGGGGCACGCCGTCCAGCCGATTGTCCGCCTGATACTTCAGAAGATCCGCCGCCTGGCCCAGCAGATCCACATCCACCAGCCGGCGGGCCAGACGCCGGACCATCATGTCCCCGTCGGCCCCCAGGGGGGTCAATTCCTTGAAATCGTAGAACAGGGCCAACGCCTGGATCGGCTGCAACCCATCGGCCTGTCCCTCCAGGAACAGGGTGCGGAAGGCCTGGGTCAGGTCGGCCTGAAGCTGCACCGCCTCCGGCAGGTCCGGCAGGCGCTTGCCCGCCGAGCGCAGGGCGTCGAGGGCCTCGCGATACCGGCCCAGGCTCAGATAGATCTGCCCCAGGGCGCGGATGGTCTCCAGCTCCGTGGCGTCCCCCCGCCAGCGATAGCGCAACCCCTCCAGGGTGTTGGCGGCCTGCATGGGGGTGATCGCCCCCTGGTCCAGCTTGATCCGCGTGGCCCGCAGCAGGGCCGGGGCGGACAGGGACGCCAACCGCGCGCCGGACACCGCCTCGAACACCGCCAGGGCCCGCGGCTTCTGACCCTCGGCCTCGAAAACCCGGGCCTGGATCAGACGGGCGGCCAAGGCCTCCTCCGGATCATCCTGGGTGCGCAGGGCGTCGTTGATCGCCATCTCGGCCACCGCGTACTGGTTCAGGGCCAGGGCCGATTCGGCGTTGGCCCGGGCGAAGCGGGCCCGCCATTTGGGATTGAACTGATAGAGGGCCGAGGCGCCCGTGACGAAGGCCTGGCGGGCGTCGGCGTACTGCCCCAGCTTGTCGGCCACATAGCCGCGCCACAGGGCGCTGGCCGGATCGTCCGCCAGCGCCGGCGAGGCCAGATCCGTCTGAGCCTCCTTGTAGCGTCCGGCCATGACCTTGGACGCGCCGCGCAGGGCCCGGAACTCGGCGTCGCCCAGGATGTTCTGGTCGGCCTTGGCGATCATGTTGAGCACGCCGATGGCCTCGAACGATAGCTCCGAGCCGATCAGGAACCGGGCCAGACCCAGGCGGGCCTTCAACCCGGCGTCCTTGCCCCGGTTCACCTCGTCGGCGGCGGCCAGCTGTAGGGCTCCATAGCGGCCCATGAAGCCCCCCGGCCCGAGCTTCGACCATTCCTCGAACTCGATCAGCCCCGGCAGGGAGGCCGGTTGCGGCGCGGCGATCGCCCCCGCCGACTGGGCCTGGATCGCGGCGGCCTGGACGGCGGCGGCCATGGGAGAGACCGCCAGCCCCCCCGGCCGGCCAATGGTGACGATCTCGCCGTCCGTGGACACCGCCACGTCCTCGCGCATGGGCTGGATCGCCAGCCCCTGGACCGATGGCAGAATGTTCAGGTCCACCAGATTGTGGCGACCGGGCACACCCTTGGCCGGCGCCAGGGCCGTGACGGCGGCCAGCCGGTCCTTGACCACGGGATCGTCGAACCAGACCACCTTGGTGGCGCCGGCCATGGTCAGGCTCAGCCCGCTGATGGGCGAGGTCTTGTCCCGGCCGACCTTGACCTCGTCGGAGGACGTGACCGCGCCGGAGGCCAGCGAAATGGTCCAGGTCGCCCCCTCGGCCACGGCGGCGGCGTTGATGTCCGGCGGGGCCGTCAGCCGGACCGCCGAATAGTCGGTCCCCTGCACGGCCTGCATGCTGCTGACTTGGCGAAAGCCATGGGGCGCGCCGCTCAGATCCAGCCGAACCGGACTGTCGAACACGATCCAGATCGCCTCGCCCCGGCGAAACACGGCGGCGCCCAGGGGATTTTTCCACGGAAAGCGCAGCAGCACATGGCCATTGGACATTTCCGCCTGCAGCTTGACCACCCCCGACGCCGGGCGCGGATCGGGACGCTGGGGCGGAGTCTGGGCGACGGCTGCGGCGCCGGGCGTGGCCGCTGGCGTCGCGGGCGCGGGGCCGGTCTCCGCCGTCTTCCTGGCGAACAGGTTGATGAAGGTGGCGCCATCGGCGTCGCCGACCTTGGCGTCGGCGTCGTCGGTCAGGGTCAGGGTGATCTGCAGCCCGCCCCCGACATTGGCGTCCTGGGCGGTCTTGAGCCAGCGAGGCGGATCGACCCGCAGCCGGGTCATGTCGGGCTTGGCGTAACGGCTGAAGCGCAGGATCAGGGTCTGTCCATCACGCCGGGTGGTGACCCGGGCGCCGCCGGCCCACCGGAACTCCACCCGCGATATGTCCTTGGCCTGGGCCACGCGAACGTCGAGGGGCCCCGCCGCGGCCTGCGCCTGATGCGGGGTTTCGGCCAGACCCATGGGCGCGACGAGGCTGGCGATGCAGATCGCCGCCACCCCGGCCCGAAGATGGGTCTTGAAGTTCATGTCCCGATCAGCCCGCCGGGGCCGGCGCCGTTCCCGATGCGTCCGCCGCGGGCGCCGGCTTCTTGGCCGCGACAGCCTTGTTGGCCGGCTTGGCCTTGGCGGCGCGCTTGTGCGGCTTGGCCGGGGCGGCGGGGACCGCGCCCGGGGTGTTGGCGCCGGCGGCCGGCGGAACGTTCTGGGCCATCTGCGGGGTGGCGGGGGCGGCTGGCGGGTTGAGGGCGGTCTTGGCGTCGGCGATGACCTTGGCCTTGTCCACGCGGTTGGCCAGCTTCTCGGTCAGGGCCTTGGCGTCCTCCGCCGGCATCTGCGCCAGGATCGCCGAGAGCGCGCGCTCCTTCATCTTGGACGCCATGGGCAGGCGCACGCTGTCGTCCATCAGGGTGATCCGAGCGGCCGCGTCCTTGGGCTTCATCGCCTCATAGACCCGCACCAGACGGTCAGTCTCGGCCTGGGCCTGTTGATCGGCCTGACCCAGCAGGCCCTGAATATCGGCCTTGAGGCCGTTCATCTGCTGGATGCGTGCGTCGAGCTTGGCCTGGGCGGCGGCGATCAACTGGACCTGCGTGTCCAGATCGGTCTCCCGGTGATCCAGTTCGCCCCGCCGGTCCCCCAGGCTCTGCAGAACCTGCAGCTCCGCGGGAGACAGGCCGGCCTCCTTGGCCAGTTCCGCCGCCGTGGGGGCGCAGGCCGCCGCCGGTTTGGGCGGAGGCGCGGGCGCGGGCGCCGCGGCGCTGGCCGTGGACGCCTTGGCCTTGGAGCCGCCGACGTCCTCGGCGAAGGCCTTGGTCGCTGAAATCAATTCGGGCGCCCCCGCGATCGCGCGGACCGCAAGAACGCCCCCGATCGCCACGGCGACCATGGGCAGGAGGCGGGGAACTCGGCTCATGACAGGCCTCCGTCAAAGGCGCGCAGGCGCCCGCCCCGGATCGGGGGCTCGAACAGATCGTCATCGACCTGGGCGCGGGAACGCGGATTGGGGCGCGGCTCGGGGCGGGCTTCCGCCCGAGCCGCGGGGTACGGATCTTCGGTCGCGGACCAGGCCGGCTCGCCCCGACGCTCGAAGCGCTCCTCGGCGCGCCGCTCGCCGCGATGCTCTGGACGATGCTCGGGGCGGCCTTCGGCATAGAGGTTCGCGCGGCGCGGACGGGCGGCCTCGCGGCGATAGCCGTCGCGGGAGGGCTCATCCGTGGTCAGGGCCTCGGTCTTGGACAGGCGCAGGATCAGGGCCTCGGCGGCGGCCAGGGCCTCATCCTCGGTGGTGTTGTAGGCGGGGGTCGGCGGCGCGACGCGGGGCCGCTCGCGGATCGGGCGCACGGACGGCGCCGGGCGGCTGGCGGCCTGGCGCGCGGCCCGCTCGGCGTTGTCGGTCAGGACCTCCAGGCGATCGCCCATCTCCCGCGCCTTGTCGATGCGTCCGATCAGCAGGTCGATAGCCTCGTCGGTGGCGCCGCGCAGCTCGGCCAGGCCGGCCTCGGCCCGGCTCGCGGCGCGATCCAGATCGGCCACGGCCTGGGCGAAGCCGGCATGGCTGCTCTTCAGCGCCTTCAGCCGGCGATTCAGCATCCAGCCGAACATCAGGGTCACCAGCAACAGGCCCGCCAGCAGCAGGTTGAGGGCGATGGAGATCGGGCTCATGGCACTCTCTGGATGGCGGACTTGGCCGATGGCGTCAGGGGCGCCTCGACCCGCACGGCGATATTATGATTCCGCCGTCCCATCCGCCCTCGGGTCAGGGTGACCGTTCCGGCGCGCAGCTCGATCAGGCTTTCGGGGGTGGCGTTGAGCACCATGGTGTCGCCGACCTTGAGGTTCAGGACCTTGCGCAGGTCCACCTGCTGCTCATCCAGCACCGCGTGGACGTCCAACTGGGTCGTCCAAAGCTCGGTGGCCAAGTGGCCTTCCCAGATATTGTCGCGGCCAAACTTCTCACCCATGAACTGCTGCAGCAGCATCTTGCGGATGGGCTCCAGGGTCGCATAGGGCAGCAGCAGCTCGATGCGCCCGCCCCGGTCCTCCATATCGATTCGCAGCTTCACCAGGATCGCGGCGTTGGCCGGACGAGCGATGGCGGCGAAGCGCGGATTGGTCTCCAGCCGGTCGAGATTGAAGGTCACCGGAGTCAGGGGCTCGAAGGCCGCCTTGGCGTCGTTCAGCACCACCTCGACCATCCGCTGCACCAGCACCC
>JARLIP010000150.1 GCA_031291685.1 Caulobacteraceae bacterium
GCCGCCCCGGCTGAAAAGAAATAGATCGGAGACGGCCCCGCGCCTTCACCGGCGGGGCGATCCGAGGAACAATTGAGGGGCTGGTTTTCGCCATGGCGGGAACCGGCCCCTTTTTCTTTGACCAGGTCAGAGCGGGCGCCTCCTACAGCAGATCGGCGACCTGAGTTGAGCCCACGCCCTGCTCGGCCGCGGCCCGGGCCTGGACCCTACGGGCCCGGCGATAGCCTTCGCGCCCCTGAAGGCGATCCCAATAGGCGCGCACGGCGTCCGGGAACGACTCGTCGATCCCCAGGGTCTGGGCCAGCAGCAGGGCGTAGCCGACGGAGATATCGGCGGCGGTGAAGGCCTCGCCGCACAGATAGGGCTGGTCGGACACCGCCGCGTCCACCGCCCGCAGCCTAGCCAGGAACCAGCGCCGATAGTCGTCGGCCACCTGGGGCTGACGTCGCTCGGGGGGCTCCAGGCGCGTGTAGCGCAGCACCAGGGTCTGGGGGAAGGTCAGGGTCGCCTCGCCGAAATGCATCCAGTTCAAATAGGCGGCGTACCTTGCGTCCCGGATGGGCACGTCGAGGGTGTCGGCCCCATAGTGGGCGGCCAGATATTGCACGATGGCCGCGGACTCGGTCATTCGCGCCTCACCGCCCGGGCGCCCCTCACCGTCGAGGAACGTCGGGATGGTGCCCAGCGGATTGATCCGCAGATAGTCGCGCGCATGGACGCGGGGCGGAAACGGCAACATCTTGAGCTGGTAAACGAGGCCGAGTTCTTCCAGAGCCCAAAGCGGCCGGAATGAGCGCGCGTCCGAGCAGTGATAGAGCGTGATCATGGGGTCCCCTCAACCTGGGGCGATCATGGGCTCGCGCCACCTCTCTGTCGAGCGCCGGAGCGCCGCGACAGGGCCCATGGCGATGCACAGTTTGTGCACGATTCGCCCGAAAAACAGGCACCGCCGCCCGACAACCGAATCCATGTTTACACCGATAAGATTCATGTTGACGTCGTTCAGATGCTAGGTAATCTCAATTTACTCGAGGTCGACCCCCACTGGGCGAGTCACCCGGGACGCTCACGCCAAGAGGTGGGCAAGGAAGCGTCCGGAAAGATTGCTCTTCACATCTTTTCGGAGAATCAACATGTTCCGCACTTCCGCTATCGCTCTGGGCCTCGCCATCCTGGCCGGCTCCGCTAACGCCGCCGAGTTCAAGGTGCTCACGGCCGACAAGTCCCCCGCCGAACTGCGGGCCGCCGTGTCGGACGCCGCCTTCAAGGCCTGCAAGGCCGCCTATGCCGGCGACGTGTTCGCCGTCTATGAGCGCGACGGCTGCGTCAAGGAAACGGTCGAAACCGCCCTGACCAAGGCCAATCTCGGCTCGGAAACCGCCTCCACCGCCCCGCGCGGCGCCGTGATCGCCACCCGCTGATCTCAGCGGTTTAGAGTCCAGAGTAACAGTATCCGATTTGGCCTTGGGCCGGAGCCAACCGCGAGACCATGCGGTCTGGTTCCGGTTCAGCCCCCGCTCCGTCATGCCTGATTTCAGTCATGGTTGGCCTGACGCGAACACCTCAGAGACGATGCGTCCGTCCGTATAGAGGGCCGCGCGCTTCATCCCCGGGGAGACGAAGGGCATTGACACCCGCCCCGCGCCGTCCACGGCGATCAGCCCGCCATCCCCGCCCAGGGCCTTGATTTCATCCAGCACGGCTCGCGTCGCCGCCTCCAGGGGCTGGCCGCCGAAGCGCATGCGGAACGCCACCTGGGCCGCCGCCGCGGTGCGCAGGAAATATTCCCCCTGGCCGGTGCAGGACACGGCCACGGATCCGTCGGCCCAGGCGCCGGCGCCGGGCACGGGACTGTCTCCCACCCGCCCGGGCAGCTTGCCGAACAGCCCGCCGGTGGAGGTCGCCGCCGCCAGCCGCCCGTTCCTGTCACGCACCACACAACCCACCGTCCCATGACTGAGGCCGCCGTTGGAGACGGACGAGCGCCGTGCGTTGGTGAACCAGGTGGCGGGATCCGCGATCGGCTCCAGACCCTGGCGATGGGCGAAGGCCGCCGCCCCCGCCCCGGCCAGCAGCACATGCGGGGTCTGCTCCATCACCGCCACCGCCGCGTGGATCGGGCTCTTGAACCCCTGCAAGGCCGCCACCGCCCCGACTCGCCCCGTGGCGCCGTCCATGACGCAGGCGTCCAGCTCATAGGCGCCGCTCTGATTGGGCGAGGAGCCCCGACCGGCGACATAGAGCCCAGAGGCTTCCAGGGCCTCGACCGTCTCCACGGCCACATCCAGGGCCGCGACGCCCAGCAACAGGCGATCACGCCCCGCCTCCACCAGGCGGCGCATGTGCGCGACCTCTTCGCTGTAATCCAGATCCGGTCGCGCCCCCGCGCCGCCATGCAGCGCCAAGGCGACCGTGTCTTGCATCGTCATTCCACCCCCGCGCGGTCCGCCGCGTCTTTGCGCTAGAGCATGATGCGATCAGACGGAATCGTCTGATCGTTGAATCATGCTCTAGACTCAAAAAGTTAGAGCGCGTTTCGTCCGAAAACCGGTTCCCACTTTTCGGAACGCGCTCTAGATAAACGCTGATAACAAAATACAATCGCATCAAAGCCGGGCGATCCAACAAGCCCGGAAAACGGAGGAACCCGCCATGGCGCGTGATGTTCAAATGATCGATCAGGCGCTGGCCGAGGCGCACCTGCCCGCGCTCCTCATGTCCCTCATCCATATCACTGGTGACGCCAGCCTGCTCAGCGACGAATTGAAGCCAGCCTACGATTTCTTCGCTGAAGGTCGTTTGGGCGGCTATTCCCAGGCGACCCAGGACAAACTGCGGGCGATGGCCAAGGCCGCGATCAGCGACTACATGGCCGGCGACGGCGTCCTGCCCCCGCCTCCGGACCCGGCCACCATCCGCCGGATGATGGATTTCATCGCCGGCGTCGAGGTCCCCGAGCGCTATGTGCCGCTGTTGATGGAGGAGCTCTCCCTCGACGGGGTCGATCAGAAGCTGCCCAGCTGGGACACGCCCCAGTTGAAGTCGGCGGCGGCCAAGACCAAGGTGTTGATCATTGGCGCCGGCATGTCCGGCCTGCTCACCGCCATCCGCCTGCAACAGGCGGGGATCGCCTTCGAGATCATCGACAAGAACGCCGATGTGGGCGGCACCTGGCTGGAGAACACCTATCCCGGCTGCCGGGTGGACAATCCCAGCCACCTCTATTCCCTGTCCTTCGAGCCCAACCACGAATGGCCGCAGCATTTCTCCACCCAACCGGTGCTGCTGAAATACTTCCAGGACGTCGCCGAGCGGCACGGCCTGCGCCGCCACATGCGCCTGAACACCACGGTCAAGGAGGCCCGCTTCGACGAGGCGGCCAAGCTCTGGCGCGTCACCATCCGCCGCCCGGACGGCGCCGAGGAGGTGCTCACCGCCAACGCCGTGGTCAGCGCCGTGGGTCAGCTGAACCAGCCCAACCTGCCCAATATCGAGGGCCGTGACAGCTTCGCCGGCGTCGCCTTCCATTCGGCCCAGTGGCGCGGCGACGTGGATCTGACCGGCAAGCGGGTGGCGGTGATCGGCACGGGAGCTAGCGCCTTCCAGTTCGTGCCGGAGATCGCGCCCAAGGTGGCGGACATGGTGGTCTTCCAGCGCACCCCGCCCTGGCTGGGTCCCACCCCCAACTATCATGACGACGTCACCGAGCGGGAACGCTGGCTGTTGCAGCACGTGCCCTATTACGAGAAGTGGTACCGCTTCTGGCTGTTCTGGATGATGACCGACGGCCTCTTGGACGCCATCACCGGCGATCCGGACTATCAGGGCCCGCCCACCGCCGTCAGCCAGGTCAATGCCGAGCTGCGTGAGATGCTGATCGGCGCCATGGCCTTGCAGACCGAGGGCGATCCTGAGCTCCTGGCCAAGATCACCCCGCAATATCCCCTGGGCGGCAAGCGCTCGGTGCGGGACAACGGGGTGTGGATCGCCGCCCTGCGCCGGCCCAATGTCCACCTGATCACCGAGGCCATCACCAGGATCACCCCCAAGGGCGTGGTCACCGCCGACGGGACCGAGCACGAGGTCGACGTCATCATCTATGGCGCCGGCTTCAAGGCCAGCGACTTCCTGCGCACCTTCGAGGTCCACGGCCGCGACGGCGTCGAGTTGCACGACCAGTGGAAGGGCGACGCCCGGGCCTATCTGGGCATGACCGTGCCCAACTTCCCCAACTTCTTCGTGGTTTACGGCCCCAACACCAATATCGTGGTCAATGGCAGCATCATCTTCTTCTCGGAATGCAGCGTCCGCTACATCATCGAGGCCCTGAAGCTGCTGGCCGAGACCGGCAAGTCGACCCTGGAGCCGAAACAGGCGGTCCACGACGCCTTTAACGAAAAGGTCGACGCCGCCAACCGCGGCATGGCCTGGGGCGCGCCCCAGGTGAACAGCTGGTACAAGAACGCCACCGGCCGCGTCAGCCAGAACTGGCCCTTCCGCCTGATCGACTATTGGAACGCGACCCTGAAACCCAACCCCGACGACTTTGTGATCCGCTAAGGCCGCCCCATGACCGATTTTCAGACCCTGGCCCTGCCGCACATCACCCTGCGCGCCGCCGTCCAGGGAACCGGGCCCCTGGTGGTGCTGGTCCACGGCTTTCCGGAGTCCTGGTATTCGTGGCGCCACCAGATGGGACCGATCGCCCAGGCCGGCTTCACCGCCTGCGCCATCGACGTGCGCGGCTATGGCGGCTCGGACAAGCCGCAAGCCATCTCGGCCTACGCCATGGAGCACATGGTCGCCGACGTGGCCGGGGTGATCGAGCTTTTGAGTCCCAACCAAAAGGCCATCCTGATCGGTCACGACTGGGGCGCCCCCATCGTCTGGAACTCGGCCCTGACGCGCCCTGACCGGGTGCGGGCGGTGGCGGGCCTGTCCGTGCCCTATCTGGGGGTTCCCACGCGGTCTTTCCGCGAGGTGTTCGAGGAGGTCTTCACCAGCCGGGGCAAGTTCTTCTACCAGGCCTATTTCCAGAAACCGGGGGTGGCCGAGGCCGAGCTGGAGGCCAATCCCCGCGATTCCCTGCGCCGCTTCTACTACGCCATCAGCGGCGACGCCCCCGACGGGACCTGGCCGAGCGACAAGACCACCGCCAGCACATTGCTGGAGGGCCTGCCCGACCCCGATCCCTTCCCCGCCTGGCTGACGGACGCGGACCTCGACTATTTCACCCATGAGTTCGAGGCCTCCGGCTTTCGCGGCCCCCTCAACCGTTATCGCAACCATGACGAGGACTTCGCCTACCTGTCCCAATTCAAGGGCCGCGGGATCGAGCAGCCGGCCCTGTTCATCGGCGGCGAGCGGGACCTGGTCCTGAGCATGCTCGGGCGCGGCGACCTGGTCGCCATGATGAAGGCCGAGATCCCCGACCTGCGCGGCGCCGACATCCTGCCCGGCTGCGGCCACTGGACCCAGCAGGAACGCCCGGACGAGGTCACCGCCCGCCTGATCCCCTGGCTCAAGGGGCTTTAGCGGGTTAAGGCTGTCGGCCTGGGGAGCCCGCCGATGATCGATCCGCACCTGTTCGCCATGTTCATGGCCGGCGCCGTCGCCCTGAACCTGACCCCCGGGCCGGACATGGCCTTCGTCCTGGCCCAGAGCGCCAGCGGCGGGGCCCGGCGGGGGATCGCGGCGGCCCTGGGGATCGGGGTCGGCGCCCTGTTCCACATGATGCTGGCGGCCTTTGGCCTGACCGCCCTGTTCGCCGCCTGGCCCCTGGCCTTCGACATCGTGCGCTATGCGGGCGCCGCCTATCTGGTCTGGATCGCCATCGGCATGATCCGCGATCCGCCCCACCTGCGCCCCGCCGCCCGGGAGGCCAGCGCCTGGACCGCCTTTCGCCGGGGCGTCCTGACCAATGTCATGAACCCCAAGGTGGCCATGTTCTTCATCGCCTACCTGCCCCAGTTCGTCTCCCCCCACGCCGGCCCCACCTGGGCCCAGATCCTGATCCTGGGCCTGGCCTTCGATCTGTCGGGAACCCTGGTCAATTCAGCGGTGGCCTTTGGCGGCGGGCGGCTGGCTGACCGCATGCGACGCAATCCCACCCTTGGCCGGGCCATGGGCTGGCTGTCGGGCGGGGTGATGGGCGCCCTGGCGCTGAGGCTGGCCTGGCCGATCAGGCGCTAGATGTTGCCGGCCGACAACCTGCGCCGCTCGGTGGAGGCGGTCAGCTCGGCCCAGATCGCCGCGTTCAGCGCCTCAGCCTGAGGTCCCTCGATGGTCTCGACCGCGGCGTGAAGTTCGATCAACGCCGCGCGCAGGGTCGCATTGCCA
>JARLIP010000151.1 GCA_031291685.1 Caulobacteraceae bacterium
AGCAGCATCTTCAGCTGGCCATAGGTACAGTTCTGGGCCTCGTCGATGACCACGAAGGCATTGTTGAGGGTGCGCCCGCGCATATAGCCCACGGGGGCGATCTCGATGGCGCCCTCGGCCAGCAGGGCCTTGGCGCAAAAGAAGTCGAGTATGTAGGGTCCGAACGGGTGTTGCCGGCGGAAGGCGGGCTGGCCTGAGCCCCTGACCCGCAATCTGGTCCACAGGGCCAGCTCCGGTGGCGTAAGCGCGCGGCGCAAGGCCTTGGCCTGATCGTGGGTGCGGGAGGCTGAACGCATGGGGCAAGGCTAGGGGAGGCGACCGCTGACGTCATCCTTTTCCGGTCTGGGCGGCGGATCCTTTCCTCCCCTGCATAGCGCAGCGACGCGGGGGAGGTGTCGCGGGGCGAAGCTCCGTGTCGGAGGGGGCGAACCGACCGTCCGAGCGCCCCCTCAGTCGGGGTTTCACCCCGACAGCTCCCCCGTGTGGCTTCGCCAAACAGGGGAGCACTATCGGATGGGCTTCCACCTCGAACGCCCCACGCTCACCGCTGGAAATCGTAGATCGGGCCGACGTCCAGCAGGGTGGTGAGGGTGTCCAGGGCCTCCAGGGCGGTGCGGTGCAGGATCGGGTCGGCCAGGCCCTCCAGGGCCAGGGTTTCCGGGTAATAGGCCTCGACCCAGGCCTCCAGGGCGGTGAGCCTGGCCTCGTCCATCAGGAAGCGCGGATCGATGGCGGCGGCCTCATCCTGGGTCACGGCCACCCGCAGGCGCAGGCAGGCCGGCCCGCCGCCATTGCGCATGCTCTCGCGCACCTCCACCACATGGGTCTCGGCGATGGGCCCGCCGCTGGCCAGGAGGCGGTCCAGATAGGCCCTGGTCGAGGCCGTCTCCTGGGTTTCCGCCGGCAGGATCAGGGCCATCTCCCCAGCCCGGCCGGGCAGGGAGACCAGCTGGCTGTTGAACAGATAGGAGCCCACCGCGTCGGCCAGGGAAACCTCGCTCGCCGGCGCCTCAACGACCATCAAGCCCGGAAAGGCCGCGCGCAGGGCGGCATAGGCGCCGTCGCGATCCTCGAACGCCTGCTCGTGGGCGAACAGCACATGTTCGTTGGTCACCGAGACCACGTCGTTGTGAAAGGCGCCGGCCTCGATGGCGGCGTTGGACTGTTGCAGGAACACCGTGCGCTCCGGGCTCAGCCGGTGCAGGCGGGCCACGGCCTCGCTGGCCCGGCGCCGCTGGCGGGCGGGGAAGCTGCCGCTGGGGTTCTCCCCATAGACGAACAGCTCAATCCCCGGCGCCCCGTGCTGGGCGCCCAGCCGGCCATGGTTGGCCGCGCCCTCGTCGCCCATGTGCACGCCGCCAGGCAGGGGCTCGTGCACCGCGAAATGGGCCGGATCGGAGAAGATGGTCGCAAGCTGGCGGGCGGTGAAATCCCCTTCCAGGGACCGGTGCAGGTTGCTGGCCAGGTTGGCGGCGGTGAAATGGACCCGGCCGTCGGCGGTGTCGGCGCTGGGAGAGACGGTGGCGGCGTTGGCCGCCCACATGGACGAGGCGGCGCTGACATTGGTCAAAAGCGCAGGATCGGCGGCGTAGGCCTCAGCGATCATGGCCTCGGGCGATCCACGAAAGCCCCAGGCGTGCAGGGTGGCCAGGTGCGGCCGCTCGTGCGGCAGGAAGATCCCCTGGGGCACGCCGAGGGACAGCAACAGCCGCATCTTCCTCAGGCCTTGCAGGGCCGCGGCCTTGGGCCGGGCGGGGGCGCCGGCGTTGCGGGCCGAGGCCAGGTTGCCCAGGCTCAGGCCCGCATAGTTGTGGGTGGGACCGATCAGGCCGTCGAAATTGATCTCCATCGCGGTATTGGCGGCGGCGCTCATGGCTTCAGTCCCTGGGTGATGGCGCCGGAGGTCATGCCGGCCTGCTCCAGGCCCGCCACGGGATAGGCGCAGTAGTCCGCCGCATAATAGGCGCTGGGGCGGTAATTGCCGCTTAAGCCTATCCCGCCGAAGGGCGCGCGGCTGGAGGCGCCTGTCAGGGGGCGGTTCCAATTGACGATCCCCGCCCGCGCCCCGGCCCAGAACCGGCGGTAGAGGGCCTCGTCGTCGCTGATCAGACCCGCCGCCAGGCCAAAGGCGGTGCGGTTGGCCTCGGCCATGGCGGCCTCGAACCCATCGACCCGGATCAGCTGGAGCAGGGGGCCGAACAGCTCTTCGTCGGACCGCTCGGCCACGGCTGTGACATCGAACAGGGCCGGGGACAGGAATGGCCGGTCGGCCTGGGCGCGGGTCAGGGGCCGCAGGGGCTGGGCGCCGCCGGCGACCAGGGCCTTCGCCGCCTCGGTCAGGTGGTCGGCGGCCCGGTTGGAGATCACCGGGCCCATGAAGGGCTGGGGCTCGTCGAAGGCCGCCCCCACGATCAGCCGGTCGATCAGGGCCGTGGTGGCCTCGATGATCGCGGCCCCTTGCGCGCCCGCGGGCAGGATCAGCCGCCGCGCGCAGGTGCAGCGCTGGCCGGCGGACAGATAGGCCGACTGCACGATCAGCTCGGCGGCGGCGCCCGCGTCGGCGGCGTCCCACACGATCAGGGGATTGTTGCCGCCCATCTCCAGGGCCAGCATCTTGTCCGGCCGCCCGGCGAACTGCCGGTGCAGGGCCAGGCCCGTCACCGCGCTGCCGGTGAACAGCACCCCATCCAGGTCCTCGTGGGCCGTGAGGGCCCGCCCAGTTTCGGCCGCGCCCACCACCACCTGCAAGACGCCGTGCGGCAGGCCGGCCCTGGTCCAAAGGTCGGCCATGAACAGACCAACGGCGGAGGTCAGTTCGCTGGGCTTGAACACCACGGCGTTGCCCGCCAGCAGGGCCGGAACGATGTGGCCATTGGGCAGATGGGCGGGGAAGTTGTAGGGGCCTAGCACTCCCAGCACCCCGTGGGGCCGGTGGCGCAGGGCCTGGACCATGCCGCCGCTGGGCTGGGCTGCGGCGCCCGCCCGTTCGGCCTGGGCGGCGATGGAGATCTCCACCTTGCCAGCCACGGAGGCGACCTCGGTGCGGGCCTCCCACAGGGGCTTGCCGGTCTCCTGCGCGATCAGCCGGGCCAGGGGCTCGGCCGCCTCGCGCACCTGGCCGGCGAAGGCCTCGGCGATGGCGATCCGCTCGGAAAGCTCGGTCAGGGCCCAGGCGCCGGCGGCCCGGCGGGCGGCGGCCATGGCCGTGTTCACCGCGTCGGCGTCGGTGGCGGGGCCGTGCCAGACGGTTTCCCCTGTGGCGGGGTTGATGGAGATGATCTCAGAACGGGACATGACGGATCAGGTCTCCTTGCTTCAGGTCCAGCGCCTCGGCCAGGGCCTTGGAGGGATGGGCGCCGCCCACCGGGTCCAGGCTCAGGCGGCCGATGGCGGCGCGGAACCCGGCGCAGCGACCGGTGGCGATCAGGCTGGTCTGGCCCTCCGCCGGCTCGGCCTCGACAAAGCCGGCCACGGTGGCGATGCGGCTGTCCTTGACGGCCCTCAGGCTGTCGATCTCGGCGTGAACCGTGGGGCCGGCGTCGAAGATGTCCACATAGCCGTCGTCGCGAAAGCCTTCCTCCAGCAGGAGCCGATAGGCCGGCTCCCCCGCCGGATGGGTGCGCCCGACCACGACCTGGGCCTGCGGGGGCAAGAGCTGCATGTAGATCGGATATTTAGGCATCAGGTCGGCGATGAACTGGTTGCCGGTCAGACTGTTGAGCCGGTCGGCCTCGTCAAAGGGCATCTCGAAGAAATGATGGCCCACCGCGTCCCAGAAGGGCGAGCAGCCCTGCTCATCCTGATAGCCCCTCAGATCCGCCACCACTCGCTCGGCGAAGCGCTCGCGCATCTGGGCGATGAACAGGTAGCGGCTGCGGGCCAGAAGCCTTCCCGAGCCCCCCCGCCGCCAGGCCGGGTCCAGGAACAACCCGCCCACCTCGGAACAGCCGTCGAAATCATTGACCAGGGTCAGGACCTCGCTCTTGCGGGTCCGACCCAGGCCGACGCTGGTCTGGTTCAGGCGGATGCGGCGGTAGGAATAGAAGGGCCATTCCAGGCCGATCTCGGCGAACAGGGTGGCCGTGCCCACCACCCGGCCCTGATCCAGGGCCTCCAGGGCCAGGATGTAGCTGGCGCCGGCGCAGGCGTCTGGCTTGTCGGTGAAGCATTCGGCCGACCGCTCCAGCCGCTGGGCCAGGGCCGGGCGGTCCGGGGGCAGGTTGGTGAAGCCACCCCCGGTTTGCAGGGCCAGGGCGTGGAGGGCGTCCAGATCGTCCGGCCGGGCTGGGCGCACGATGAAGGCTGTGGGGCTCATGGGACGCTCCTTGCGCGGGGCGGGACGGGAATGGCGCCGGAGGCCAGGCGCATCAGCAGCAGGGCCGAAAGCTGGGCCCGCTCCACCAGGCTGTCGGCGATCAGGAACTCCTCCCGGGAATGGATGGCGCCCCCGCGCACCCCCAGGGTGTCCACCACCGGTAGGCCGGTCTCGGCCAGGTTGTTGCCGTCGCAGCAGCCTCCCGTGGCCTTCCAGCCGATGGCTTGGCCCAGGTCCGCGCCGCAGGCCGCCACCGCCTCGAACAGGGCGCGGGTTGAGGCGTCGAAGGGCTTGGGCGGCCGGGTGAAGCGGCCGTGCAGGTCCAGGGTCAGGTCGTGCAGGGCGCCGGTCTGCTGGGCGATGCGTTGCAGTTCGCCCTCGACCCAATGGCGGTCGGCGTGGGTCGCAACCCTGGCCTCGAAGCGGCACAGCGCCAGGTCCGGCACCACATTGGTCGCGCCGCCCCCATCGATGCGGCCGATATTGATGGTCAGGCCCTCCCGCATCCCGCTCAAGGACGCGGCGCGCACGGCGAAGTCGGCGGCGGCGACGATGGCGTTGCGGCCGCTGGCGTGGTCCCGCCCGGCGTGGGCGCAAACGCCCCGGGCGACGAGCGTGTAGGCGGCGAGGCCCTTGCGGGCGCCGGCCAGGGTTCCGTCCGGGCCGGTCGCCGGCTCGAACACCAGCCCGACCTGGGCCTTGGCCGCGCTGTCCAGCAGCAGGGGCGCCGAGCCCAGCGATGAGACCTCCTCGTCGGAATTGATCACCACCTGATAGCCGAGCCGCTCGGCCCAGGGGCTACGCTCCAGGGCGCCCAGGGCGCCCAGCATGACCACAAGCCCACCCTTCATGTCCGCCACCCCGGGGCCGTTCAGCACCCCCAGCCTCGTCCAGCGCGGTTCTTGAAAGGCGTCGGTCTGGGGAAAGACCGTGTCCATATGCCCGGTCAGCAACACCTGCACCGGCGCCTTGGGGCGCACCGTCAGGCGAAGGTTACGGCCCCGGCGCAGGGGGCTGGGCCGGCCCTCGGCGTCGATGGTCTCCACGGGCGCCGGCTCCAGCCGCTCCAGCACGCCGCCCAGGGCGGTCAGGGCCGGGGTCAGGGCGTCCGCCATGGCCTCAAGACCCGCGAGGTTGGCCGAGCCGGAATTGATCCGCGACCAGGCGATCACGGCTTCGACCATCGCCTCGCCCTCAGCCGACAGCTTCGCCAGCGGCCCGGCCTCGGCCTGGATCACCCGGTCCTTGATCATGCCGCAGATTCCATCGTCAGGATGGCGCGGGCGCGCGAGACTGGTGTCATCTGTTGGGCTCCCGCCGTTCGGTGCTACAACCTCCGCAGCCCCTTCATCGCCCAAGCATCCCCGAAAAACCCGAGCATGTCCGATCGAAGATCCAAGCCCCTACGCAAGCTGGCGGCCCAAAAACGTCCCGCCGCCGCAGAATCTTTTGTCGATGACCGGGACGTGCGGATTCTGGAAATTCTCCAGGTGGAGGGCCGCATCTCCAACCAGAGCCTGGCGGACGCCGTGAACCTGAGCCCCAGCGCGGCCCTGCAGCGGGTGCGCCGGCTGGAAGGCCTGGGCCTGATCCGGGGTTATGGCGCCGACATCGACGTGGAGCGCCTGCGCCCGACCTTGTTCGTCTTCGCCGAGGTCACCCTGACCAGCCACTTCCCGGAGGATTTCGCCCGGTTCGAGGCCAGGATCGAGGAGATCCCCGAAATCATCGCCGCTCACCAGATCAGCGGCCCCTACGACTATCTGATCCAGGTCACCGTCCAGGACATCAACAGCTGGCGCCAGCTCGCCGACCATCTCCTGGGCGCCCAACTGGGCGTCGCCAAGATCACCACCAGCGTGAAGATGAAAACCGCCAAGGCGTTTCGAGGGTACCCGCTGAGATGAGAATATAACATTAAAAACAGATACTTATGATAAAATTCTAATTTGATAGATTAATAACTCCATCATCGGTCGGCGATGACGACGGCGGTCGCGTCTGTCAGCGTCGCCCTGAACCTCGGGGCTCGGGCGAGGCTGGCCGGAAACAGCCCGTCGATCCCCAGGAACCGATCCACGATCGTCCCCGCATCGCCCGGCAGGTCGCGAACGGCCTCGGCCAGTCGCTCAGCCACGGGATCGGCCAGGGGCTCGCCCCGGCGGACCTGACGCAGGACGAAAGCCATCCAGGCGGCGATCGGAACGCATAGCCGCGCGATCGGCCGCCCCGCCGCCAGGGCGTCCTCGATTGTCCCCAACAGCCGCACCGGCAGTTTTTGCGAGCCGTCGGCGGCGATCTGGATCAGGCGATGGCGGATGGCGGGATTGCGAAACCGGGTCAAGATCGCGTCGATATAGGCGAACAGATCAAGCTGTGGCGGAGGCGTCAGGCTGGGGGCGATGTCCTGGCGCATCAGATCCTCGACAAAGGCCGCCAGGTCCGGTGCGGCCATGGCCTCGGCCACCGTCTCCAGCCCGCGCAACAGGCCCAGATAGGCCAGGGTCGAGTGGGCGGCGTTGAGCAGGCGCAGCTTGGCCTGTTCGAAGGGGCGCACATCGGCGGTCAGGATCGCGCCGGCCGAGGCCAGGTCCGGGGCGCCGGGCTTCAGCCCATCTTCGATCACCCACTGGCTGTAGGGCTCCCGCTGCACCGGCCAGGCGTCCTCCAAGCCCAGGCGAGCCCGCACCAGGATCCGCAGGGCCTCGTCCGTGGCCGGGGTGATGGCATCGACCATGGTGTTGGGAAAGGCCGCCATCTGGGCGATCCAGGCGGCCAGATCCGCGTCCCCCTGCGCCGTGGCCAGGGTGATCACCGCCGCCCCGAGCCTGCGGCCATTGTCGCTGATGTTGTCACAGCTCAGCACGCTCAGATCGCCCCCACCGCTCGCCCTGCGCCGCCGCAGACCCTCCGTCAGCCAGCCCACGGCGCTGGCGGGGACCTTCGGGCGGGTCAGGTCGTGGCGGATATCGGGATGGGTCAGGTTCAGGCGGCCGTCGGCGCCCAGGGCGTAGCCCTTTTCCGTCACCGTCAGGGTCACCAGCCGGGTCTGGGGTGAAGCCAGGCGCTCCAGAACCTGGGCGGGACTGTCCGCCGCCGTCAGCACCTCGCGGATCGCGCCGATCACCCGCGGCCGGGGCTCGGCGTCCATCTCGACCAAGATGTAGAGGCCGTCCTGGGGCAAGAGCGCGTCGCGAACGGCGGGGCTCTTCAGCGACACCGCGCAGATCCCCCATCTGGGGTCTCGGGCCAGCAGGCGGTCGATATAGGCGCATTGGTGGGCGCGGTGAAAAGCGCCGGGGCCCAGGTGGACAACGCCGATGGTTACCGTATCCAGGTCATAGGCCGGGCGAGGAATATCGCCTGGAACCCGGCTCAGATTGGCCCGGCAAAGACGGGGCAGGGCGCTGGAAATGGCCAAGGTCGCGCCTCGCAGATTGGAGGTCCAAGGCGTCTTTCGTGCGCGCCCGCGATGCGGAAGTCAAAACCCGCCGCAGTGCAAATCTGCTCCCCTGTTAGGCGCAGCCTCACGGGGGAGCTGGCGGGGCGCAGCCCCGTCTGAGGGGGCGCTCGGACCGTCGAAACGCCCCCTCCGTCACGAGGCTTCGCCCCGCGACACCTCCCCCGCATCGCTTCGCGAAGCATGGGAGGAGGGCATAGGGCCTCAGTTCGGCGACACCACCAGCACGACGAAGCTGCCCGGCGCCGCGACGGGCTTACCGCCGGCGACCAGGCTGTATTTAGCGGCGGGCAGGTAGAGGACGCCGGTCTTGGGATCCAGCGCGCCGGTGCGGGCGCCGGTCTGGGTCGCGACCTTGGCCACGATGGCGGGTTTGCCTTCCACCGAGATCACCTCCAGCACCCCGTCGCGGCCGCAGGGGATGAAGGCCAGCTTGCGGGCGGCGTCATAGATCACCGCGTCGGGACCCTTGCCGATGGCCAGGTCCCCCAGGTCGGCGCCGTCGGCGGCCCGGATCACCTTGGCCACGCCGTTGTCGCAGGCCGAGATCAGGACGCCAGTCTCCGGGATATAGGCCAGGCCTGTGGGGCCGTCGCAGCCCTTGAGCGGATAGCGGGCCAGGACCTTGCGGCTGGCCAGGTCCACGGCGGCGATCTGGTTCTGGTCCTCGATATTGACGAAGACCTTGCCCGCCCCATCGGTCTGGGCGAACTCCAGGCCGCCGCCTATGGCGATGGACCCCAGGACGGCATGGGTCTTGGGGTCGATCAGGGTCACGTCGCCGCTGGCGCCGTTCATCACCAGCACCTGGCCGGAGGCGGCGTCGAGGATGGCGGCGTCGGGCTTCTTGCCGGTGGGGATCTCGGCGATGGACTTGCCGCTGGCCGCGTCCACCAGATGGGCGCTGTTGGAGGTGCTGTCGGTGACCAGCAGGGCCGCGCCGCCGTCCAGCGGCAGGCTCTCATGGGTGCGGCCGGCCTCGAAGAGGCGCCCGGTCACGGTCTTGGAGTCGACATCGATGGCGGTGACCCCGCCGGCTCGGCTGACATAGAGCCGCCGATGGACGGGATCAAAGCTGGCATAGTCATAGCCGCCGTCCGGAATGGCGATGCGATCCGTCACCTTGTAGGCCGGCGCCGCGTGGGCCACGGCGGCCAGGCCGGCGGCGGCGAGCAGGCCCAGAGAGAGGGCGCGCAGGGAAGGTTTGGTCATGATCTGTCTTTCGCGAGGCGGCTTTGAAACCAGGGGCTATGCTCAATTCGTGACGGGCCCTTCACAGGGGCGTCCGGTTCGTGCGAGCCATGGGGCACCTGCAACGCCGAACCTGACGCCGCCCTGACGCCATGCGCATTCTTCTGGTCGAGGACCACGAGGCCCTGAGGAGCATGACCGCCGCCTATCTGGCGGAGCGCGGCTTCGTGGTCGATGATGTGGGCTCGGTGGAGGCGGCCAGGGCCGCCCTGGACATCGGGGTCTATGACGCCATGATTCTGGATCTGGGCCTGCCGGACGGGGATGGCCGCAGCCTCCTGACGGCGCGGGTCCGGGGTGGCGCACCCCCGCCGCCGGCCCTGATCCTGACCGCCCGGGACGCCCTCAGCGACCGCATCGAGGGGCTCAACGCCGGCGCCGACGACTATCTGGTCAAGCCTTTCGACCTGGACGAGCTTCAGGCGCGCCTGCGGGCCGTGCTGCGCCGGCCAGGGACGCGCGGCGAGGTGGCCCTGGGCCTGGGGCGCCTGACCTTCGACACCATTTCCCGGGAGGCCAAGGTGGAGGGCCGCGCCGTCAACCTGCGCCGCCGCGAGACCCTGGTGCTGGAGACCCTGCTGGCGGCCCGGGGCCGCATCGTGGTGCGCGACGTCCTGGAAGAGCGCCTTTACGGCTATGACCAGATGGTCACCCCCAACGCCCTGGAGGCGGCGGTCTCGCGCCTGCGCAAGGCCCTGGATGAGGCGGGGGCCGGCGTGCGCATCGAGGTGCGGCGGGGCATCGGCTATGTGCTGCGGGCCGAGGATGAGCCCTCATGAGGTGGCCGGCGAGCAGCCTGCGGCTTCGGCTCCTGGCGGCCCTGCTGTTCGTCTGGGTGATGGGCGCCGCGGTCATGACCGTGCAGTTCCTGCGCCACGAGCGCGAGCCGGACGAGGTGCTGGAGGACGCCAGCCTGTCCACCCAGGCCCGGGCCCTCATCGGCGCCCTGCGTTTCGACAGCCGGGGCGCCTTTGTGAGCGTCAGGGTGCGCAATCCCTGGCGCAGGGCCTATCGCAAGCCCAACGCCGCCTACTACACCATCTATGATCCCCAGGGCCGCCCCGTGGCCCGCTCGCCCAACCTGACCCAGCCCCTGGCGCCGATCCCCCTCGCGGCGGGGGAGGCGATCACCGCCCAGCGCTTGGTCGGACCGGATCAGGATCTGGCGGCGGCGGCGCGGGCGCCCGGCGGCTATGTGGCGGTGGTGGCCAGGGCCAATCCCGGTCGGGCCGACCAGACCCCCCGGCAGAAACTGGTGGACCTGATCCCCGGCATGATCTTCGGGCTATCCGCGCTCCTGGGGTTGGTGGTGGTGTGGCTGGTGGCGGCCTGGAGCCTGCGTCCCCTGGCCCGGGCGGCGCGGGAGGCGGCCTTGATCGGCCCCGAGCATCCCGACGCCCGCCTGAGCACCGACGAATTGCCCGGCGAGGTGCGTCCCCTGGCCGAGGCGGTGAACCGCGCCCTGGACCGGGTCTCCGAGGCCTACGCCAACGAAAAGCGCTTCACCGCCGAGGCCGCCCACGCCCTGCGCACCCCGCTCACGGTTCTGGATCTGCGCCTGCAACGGGCCGAGCAGGGCGGCCAGACCGATTGGCCCTCGGTGCGGGCCGACGTGGCCGAGCTGACCCGGGTGGTTTCAAGCCTGCTGACCCTGTCCAAGGCCGAGCGTGAGCGGGTGTTCCGCGCCCCCGCCCAGGTGAACCTGACGCGCCTCGCCCGGGAGGCGGCGGCGGCCTTCGCCCCGCGCCTGGAGGCCGATGGCCGGACCATCGAGATCACCGCCCCCGATGAGCCCATTCTCCTGCATGGCGAGGCCGGCGAACTGCGGGAGATGGTGTTCGCCCTGATCGACAACGCCCTGACCCACGGCCGGGGCCGGGTGCTGCTGACCCTGAGCCAGGGGTCGGATGTGGCGGTGCTGGAGGTTTCGGACGATGGCCCGGGCGTGGCCGAGGCCGAGCGCGAGCAGGTGTTCGAGCGCTTCCACAAGCTGGACGGCGCCTCCCCCGGCGCGGGCCTCGGCCTGGCCATCGTGCGCCAGACCGCGCGCAATCACGGCGGCGACGCCCGTTTCATCGCCGCCTCAAGCCTGGAGATCCGGCTGGCCAGGACGGCGCCCTAGCCGGACGGGTGGGGCTGCCGCCGGGCGCATGAATTGCGCGTTCTGTCAGGCAAGGGTCAGCCAAGGCGCTCATTGAGACGCGATGATCGGTCCCTGGAGAATGGTGGTTTGAGCTTGTCGAGGCCCTTGGCCGGCGTGGGCTTCGCGGCGGCCCTCGCCCTGAGCGGCTGCGCGGTCTATCGCCCGGCGCCCCTGGACGAAGCCAGCGAAGCGGCCCTGCGCGGCCCGGACCTGGCCGCAGCGGCCGCCGATGTGGCGCGGTTGAACCACCCCCGGCTGAAGCCCGTCGCCATCGACCTGGACCAGCCCCTCACGCCCCAGGCCCTGGGCCTGATCGCCGTGGTCACCAATCCGGATCTGAAGGCCGCCCGGGCCAAGGCCAGGGTGGCGGACGCCCAGGTGTTCGACGCCGGCCTGCTGCCCGACCCCAGCCTGACCTTCGGCATGGACCATATCCTGTCAGGCCCCGACACCACCGAGGCCTTCACCACCCAGGTGGCCCTGGATCTCAACGCCTTTCGCACCCGCCGCGTTACCCGCCAGATCGAGCGCGGCGCCCGCGATCAGGCGCGTCTGGATCTGGCCTGGCAGGAATGGCAGACGGCGGGCCAGGCGCGCTTGTTGGCCGCCCGCATCGTCGCCCTGACCCAGGCCCTGGATCTCGACGGGCGAAGCGCATCGACGGCCGAGGCCGCTCTGGCCCGCACACTGGACGCCGCCGCCCGGGGCGATGTGCGCGCCGACGAGGTCGAGAGCCGGCGCCTGGCCGCCGCCGACGCCTCGGACAAGGCCCGCCAGGCCGAGCGGGACCTGGACGCCGCCCGCCACGACCTCAACCGGCTGCTGGGCGTGGCGCCGCAAACCCGGATCCGCATCGCCCCCCAGGCGCCCCAGACTATCGATCTTGAGCCCGAGGCCCTGTTCACCCGGGCGCGGGCCCTGCGCCTGGACCTGCGGGCCCTGGAGGCGGGCTATGGCAGCCAGGAGGCCGCCCTGCGCAAGGCGGTGATGGATCAGTTCCCCAATCTGCAACTCACCGTCACCCGGGCCCAGGACACCACCGGCAACCAGACCATCGGCCCCTCGGTGAACTTCACCCTGCCGGCGTGGAACCGCAACGCCGGCGGCATCGCCATCGCCAAGGCCACCCGCGAGCAGCTTCGCGCGGAATACGCCGCCCGCCTGGTGGCGACCCGGGCGGATATCGCCGACCTCGTCGCCGGCCTGACCATGGCCCGGCGCCAGCGGGACGAGCTAGCGGCCCAGGCGGAGCCCCTGGCGCGGTTGGCCGACCAGTCCGACGCCGCCTCTGCCCGGGGCGATGTCTCCCGCGCCACCGCCGAGGCCGCCCGCCAGAGCGTCACCGACAAGCAACTGGCCCTGGCGGCCCTGAACCAGTCCATCGCCGAACAGACCGTGGCCCTCGAACTCGCCGTCGGCGGGCCCTTCTAAGCGAGCAGAACCCTGATGAAGCGCGCCTCTCTCCTGCTGATCCTGCTCATGGCCGCCTGCGCCAAGGCCAAGGACGACGACGCCAAGGCTGGCGCTCCTGTCGCCCTGGTGACCACCGCCGCCGTGGCTCAAGGGACCGTGGCGCAGACCGCCGCCGCCTATGGCGCCGCCGAATTCGCCCCGGACGCTGAGCGCACCCTTTCGGCGCCGGTGGAGGCGGGCGTGGCCCAGATCCTGGCGCCGGCCGGAACGACCGTCAGCGCGGGCCAACCCATCGTGATCCTGAAACCGAGCCCCGCCAGCCAGATTGACTTGAACAAGGCCCAGGCCGACGCCGCCGCCGCCAGCGCCGCCTATGACCGGGCCAAACGCCTGCGGGCCACGGGCCTCGACAGCGACGCCGATGTCGAGACCGCCAAGGCCGCCGCCGTGGCCGCGACGGATCTGGCGCGCTCCCTGACCGCCCGGTTCGGCGCCGCCCTGACCCTGCGCGCGCCCTCAGCCGGGGTGGTGGAAAGCCTGACCCTGGCCCCCGGCGATCTGGTCGCCCAGGGCGCAGCGGTGGCCAAGATCGGCGCCCTGACCGGCCTGCGCCTGCGCTTTGGCCTGGAGCCCGGTCTCGCCGGCGCCCTGCATGTGGGCGGCGCCGTGCGTATCGCGCCCCTCGCCGGGGGCGAGGAACTGGCCGGTCAGGTGGTGTCGGTTGACCCGCGCCTCGACGCCCAGACCAGGCTCGCATCCGTGTTCGTTCGCGCGCCTTCTGGTCATTTCGCCCCCGGCGAGCCCCTCAAGGCCACCTTGATCCTGAACGCCCAGGCCGGCGCCGACACCGTTCCCCGGGCGGCGATCCTCTATGACCAGGAGCAGCCCTATGTGTTCGTGGCGCAGAAGGGCGTGGCCCACCGTCGGGACGTGAAGCTTGGCGCCGAGCAGGGCGACGACATCGCCGTCACATCAGGCCTCGCCCCCGGCGAGCGGGTGGCGGTCGAGGGCGCCTCGGCGCTCGATGACGGCATGGCCGTGCGCGAAGGCAAGGCCGCCGCGCCCGAGCAGGGCGAGGCCAAATGACCCGCTGGCTTTCTGGACACGTCCGATCGGTCGTCCTGGCCTTTGTGCTCCTGACCTTCGCCGGCCTGGGGGCGGCCTTCAAGCTGCCGGTCAGCCTGTTCCCGCGCATCGACTTCCCGCGCGTGGTGGTCTCGGTGGACGCCGGGGACCGGGCGGCGGACCAGACCGTCGTCCAGGTGACCCGCCCGCTGGAGGAGGCCCTGCGCGGCGTGCCCGGGATCGCCCATATCCGCTCCACCACCAGCCGGGGCGGCGCCGAGGTGGCCCTGACCTTCGACTGGGGCCAAGACATGGTCTCGGCCGCCTTGCAGACCGAGGCGGCCCTTAACGCCGCCCTGCCGGACCTGCCGCCGGGGGTGCGCTTCACCGTGCGGCGCATGGACCCCACCGTGTTCCCCGTGATGGGCCTGGCCCTCAGCTCGTCCAGCCGCGATGCGATCCACCTGCGCAGCCTGGCGGATCTGCAATTGCGGCCTCTGCTGGCTTCCATTCCCGGGGTGGCCGGAGTGGAGGTGATGGGGGGCGGACGGGCGGAGTATCAGGTCGCCGTCGATCCCGCCCGCCTGCAAGCCCTGGGCCTGTCCGTGGACGATGTGGCCCACGCCCTGACGGCGGCCAATACGGTCAATGCTGTGGGCAAGCTGGAGGACCGTCACCGGCTCTATCTGGCCCTGGTGGATTCGCGCTTGAGCAGCGCGGCCGACATCGGCGCGATCCCGATCAAGACCGGGGCGGCGGCGGGGGCGGGGGTGGTTCCCTTGAGCGCCGTGGCCCAGATCAAGTTGGCGGCGGCGCCGGTCTGGACCCGGATCACGGCCCAGGGCCGGGACTCGGTGCTGATCAATATCCGGCAGGCGCCGGACGCCGACAGCGTGGCCCTGACCAAGGCCGTGCGCGCCCGCCTGGCCCAGGCCCGGATTCCCGCCGATGTGAAGGTCGACACCTACTACGATCAGTCCGAGCTGGTGACCGGCGCCGCCGGCAGTGTCCGCGACGCCATCCTCCTGGGCGCCCTCCTGGCCGGGTTGGTGCTGTTTCTGTTCCTGCGCTCCTCGCGGCTGATGCTGATCACCGCCCTGATGTTGCCGGCGGTGCTGGCGGCGGCGTGCCTGCTGCTGCTGGTCTTGCATATGAGCTTCAACATGATGACCCTCGGCGGCTTGGCGGCGGCGGTGGGTCTGGTGGTGGACGACGTGGTGGTCATGCTCGAGCATGTCATGCGCCGCCTACAGGAGCAGGCCGATGGGGAAGGGACCGGCGAACCCCGCGCCGGCATGTTGGCGGCGGCCGGAGAAATGGCCCGCCCCCTGATCGGCTCGACCCTCAGCACGGTGGTGGTGTTCGCCCCCCTCGGCTTCCTGACCGGGGTGACCGGCGGTTTCTTCAAGGCCCTGGCCGTGACCATGACCGCGGCCCTGGTCATCTCCCTGCTGTTCACCCTGTTCGTGGCGCCGGTCCTGGCCCGGGCCTGGCTGCGGCCCAAGGACGTGGAGGCGGCGGAAGGCGCCCATGGCCTGATGGCGCGTCTGGGTGGCGGCTATCGGCGCCTGATCGATCGGTCCCTGGCCCGGCCAGCCCTGTCGGTGCTGCTGGTGGGGGCGGTGATGCTCGCCCTGGGCGGGGCGGCCTACACCCAGCTGGGCTCCGGCTTCATGCCCCGGATGGACGAGGGCGGTTTTGTGCTCGACTACAAGGCCAGGTCCGGCGCCGCCCTGACCGACACCGACCGGCTGTTGCGCCAGGTCGAAGCCATCATCCGCGCGACCCCGGACGTGGATTCCTATTCCCGCCGCACCGGCGCCCAGCTGGGCGGGGGCCTGAGCGAAGCGGACGAGGGGGACTTTTTCATCCACCTCAGGCATGGCCGCCGCCGGGATGTCGAAACCGTGATGGCCGAGATCCGGCAGAAGGTTCAGACCCAGGTTCCCGGCTTGGACATCGAGACGGCGCAGCTGATGGAGGACCTGATCGGTGACCTCACCGCCGTGCCCCAGCCGATCGAGATCAAGCTGTTCAGCCCCGATCCGGCGGCCCTGCGCCAGGCCGCGGGCGTCATCGCCCCGGCGATCGGCAAGATCGATGGCGTGGTGGAGGTTGTCGATGGCCTGCGGGTCGCCGGGGACGCGGTCATGGTCAAGGTCAACCGCCCCGCCGCCGCCTTGGAGGGCCTGGACCCCGACGCCGTGGGCCGCCAGCTCGAAACCCTGATCGGCGGTCAGGTGGTCACCCAGGTGCAGCGGGGTGAGACCCTGGTGGGGGTGCGGCTATGGGCGCCCGGCGACCTGCGTGGGCGGGTGGAGTCCATCGGCGCCCTGATGCTGCGCGCGCCGGACGGCCACGCCCTGCCGGTGTCGCGCATCGCCAGCATCAGCATCGAACCGGGCCAGCAGCAGATCAATCGCGAAGACCTGCAACCCTTTGTCGGGGTTACGGCCCGCCTGGAGCATCGGGACCTGGGCTCGGCCATGGTTCAGGTGCGCAAGACCGTGGCCGGCCTGTCCCTGCCGGCGGGGGTGCGGGTGGAATATGGCGGGCTCTACGCCCAGCAACAAAGCGCCTTCGCGGATCTTGCTGTGGTGTTCGCCGCGGCCCTGATGCTGGTGACCTTGCTGCTCCTCTATCTGTTCGAGCGCTGGAGCGTGGTGGGCGGCGTGTTGGTGGTGGTGGTGCTGGCGGCCTCGGCGGTGTTTGTCGGCCTGTGGGCCACGGGCACGGAGCTGAACATCTCCGCCCTAATGGGACTGACCATGGTGGTGGGCATCGTCACCGAACTGGCCATCTTCTACTTCGCCGAGGTCTCGTTCGAGACGGCGGGCGTCCATGAAGACCTCACCGTCGCCGGCTTGGCGCGGCTTCGCCCGATCCTGATGTCGGCGGTGATCGCGATCCTGGCCCTGTCGCCCCTCGCGCTTGGCCTGGGTGAGGGCTCGGCCCTGCAACGGCCCCTGGCCATCGCCATCATCTCCGGCCTGATCGCTGGCGCGCCCCTGGTCCTGCTGGTTCTGCCGGCCGCCTATGCGTTGTTCGCGCGGACCCGGAAGAGCGCCGAGATTTAGTGCAGGGGCAGCCGGGGCCGCGGGTGGCCCCTGTCGTCGATGAGGGCGCGGACCCGGTCGATGAGCTGGTCCGACAGGAGCGGCTTTTCGACGATCTCCACACCGGCGGTCTGCGCCAGACGACGCACGCTGGGGGTCGAGGTGGTGATCAGCAGGGCGGGGGGCGTTGATTGCCGCGCGCGCAGGGTCTCCAGCAGCTCCAGCCCGCTCATCCCCGGCATCTTCTGGTCCAGCACCAGACACGACCGCTCGGGAAGATCTCCCAGATCGAGCACGGCTTGGGCGTCCTCGCACGCCACGACCCGGAAGCCCTCCAACTCGAACGAGAAGGTGAGGGCGTTGAGCAGGGCGGGGTCGTCATCGACCAATATGACAAGCGATGAATTTGGCACGGTGGTGATTCCGATGACCGAAGGAGCGAAAATAAGCAATTACGATAAGCAATTAGGGCGCCACAAAGTCTGGGCTTTGAGGCAGGTCAATAAGGTGGTGCGGCGTTTTAGGCCTCCGCGGTCAGCACCATGCGGACGAGTTCCGACAGGCTGGCGGCCTGCATCTTGGTCATCAGGTTCGCGCGATAGACCTCTACCGTGCGCGGACTGATCCCCAGTTCATGGGCGACGACCTTGTTGGGCTGGCCGGCGACCACGCCGTTAAGCACCTGCCGCTCCCGGGCTGACAACATGCCGAGCCTTGCAGCCACAGCGGCGCGCTCCTCGTCCCGGTGATTTCGGTGTTCGCCGACCTCGAAGGCGGTCTTGAGGGCTTTGAGAATGACGTCGTCATCGAAGGGCTTTTCGATGAAGTCGATGACGCCGCCCTTCATGGCCTCGACCGCCAGGGGCACATCCCCGTGTCCGGTGATCACGATCACCGGCATCCCGACCCCCATCTCGTTCAGCCGCCGCACCAGATCCAGGCCGCTGAGGCCCGGCATCCGCACGTCGGTGATGATACAGCCCGGATCGAGGGTCGGCAGCTTGGCGAGGAAGGCGTCGGCGGATTCGTAAGTGCGGACCAGGAAGTCGGCGGTGTCGAGCAGAAACGCCAGGGAATCCCGAACCGCGTCGTCATCGTCGATCACATGTACCAGCAACTCAGCACGCATCATCAATCTCGTCACGATTCACCGTGCGTAACGTAAATCGGAACGTGGCGCCGCCGTCACCATTCTTCTCAACCCAAATGCGTCCGCCGTGCGCCTCGACGATCGTGCGGCAGATCGAAAGGCCCACGCCCATCCCTTGGGCCTTGCTGGTGACGAAGGGTTGGAACAGGCGCTCGGCGACGTCCTCGCTAATGCCCGGCCCCGTATCCGAAACGCTGACCTGGGCCATGCCGGGCTCGGTCGATTCGGTGCTGATCACCAGTTCACGCCGATCGGAATCCGCCATGGCGTCAATGGCGTTGCGGATCAGGTTCAGCGCCACCTGCTGGATCTGCACCCGGTCGGCCAGGACCATGTCCGCGCCCTGACTGAAGGCGAAGCGCACCCGCACGCCATATTCCTTGGCGCCCACCAGGGCCAGGGCGCTGGCCTCTTCCAGAAGCTTGGTCAGGTTCTCCACCGACCGCTCTGTCTCGCCCCGGGCGACGAAGTCCCGCAGGTGGCGGATCACCTGTCCGGCCCTCAAGGCCTGATCGCTGGCCTTGTCCAGGGCGTCGCCGATGCGTTCGCGATCCGGATCGGGGTTGGCCAGCAGGCGGCGCACGCCCTTCAGATAGTTGGCGACCGCCGAGAGGGGCTGGTTGAGTTCGTGGGCGAGGGTCGAGGCCATCTCGCCCATGGCGCTGAGCCGCGAGATGTGGACCAACTCTGACTGCAACTCCTGTAGGCGGGCCTCGGATTCCTGCCGCTCGGACAGATCGCGCATGAAACCGGTGAAAAAGCGCCGTTCCTTGGTGCGAACCTCCGCCACCGACAACTCCACCGGGAAGGTCGAACCATCCCGGCGCTCACCCACCACGATGCGGCCGACGCCGATAATGCGCCGCTCGCCGGTCTGGCGATAGCGCTGGAGGTAGCCGTCGTGGGCGCGGCGATAGGAATCCGGCATCAGCAGCTTGACGTTCTGGCCCACGGCTTCCTGAGCTGTCCAGCCGAACAGCCGCTGGGCGGCGGCGCTGAAGGACAGCATAACGCCTTGTTCGTCGATCACCACCATGGCGTCGGGGACCGTGTCCAGGATTGATTGCAAGTGGGCCTCACGCTCGGTCAGATGGGCCGTGATGGTCCCCGCCTGGGAGCGGGAGCGCAGTAGCCATTCCCCGGCCAACGAGACTCCGACACCGACAAATCCGAACATGATCGGCCCGATCTGGTCGGAGCCGAAGCCCCGCGCGGCGATCAGTCCGCCTATCAGGGACACCCCGGCGCAGGTCAGGCCAGGTCCCACTCCGCCCAACATGGCGCTGATAATGACCGTGGAGATGGACAGCAGACCGACCGTCTCCGCTCCGAGCAGAGACAGAAGCCAAACATGACCCAGGGCCATGATGGCCCCGGTCAGGATCGCGAACAAATAAACAACCAAAAGAAGTTGCGCCCGCGCGGGCCTAGCCGTCGGGTTGATCTGATCGCGCCAAAGTTGCTTCATGGGCCAAGGCTTAGGCCCGGCTTTGTCGCCCATCAAGCGCTCCGGTGAATTACGTCCTTATGCCAAGTCCCGCCTAGCGCCGGTATCCGTAGTTCTACTTAGGGAGACGACCTGAATTTCGGCGCCGCGGAAGGTCCGTTACCCATAATCCAACAACGGAACGGGAATTCAGACATGCATACCCAGCAGGCTCATATCGGTCCCGGCGCCATCTCCGTCAGCGCCAGCGCCCCAAGCGGAATCGAAGTCACGCCCGGCCTGAATTTCCCGGGTTTCACCATGCGCTTCGGCCGCAACGAGGAGATCTTCGGTCAGGCCGAGGAAGCGGACTTTATCTACAAGGTCGTCTCCGGCGCCGTGCGCACCTTCCGGGTGCTCAGCGACGGGCGCCGTCAGGTGGTGGGTTTCCACCTCGTCGGCGAGGTGTTCGGCGTCGAGCGCGGCGAGAGCCATCGTTGCTCGGCCGAGGCCGTGGCCGACTGCGAGGTGGCCCTGGTGCGCCGCTCCGTCGTCAACAAGGCGTCCGACCAGGATCATACCGCCGCCCGCTGGATGTGGGGCCTGCTCAGCGCCGATCTGGAGCGCCTGCAAGACCACATGATGCTGCTGGGCCGTAAGACCGCCGTCGAGCGGGTCGCGGCCTTCCTGCTGGAGATGTCCCATCGCGCGCCCTGCGCCGGCGGCCTGGATCTGCCCATGTCCCGTAGCGATATCGCCGACTATCTGGGCCTGACCATCGAGACCGTGTCTCGGACCCTGACCCAGCTCGAGCGCGATCGCACCATCGCCATTCCCAGCTCCCGCCGGATCGTGCTGCAAAACCGCGCCGTCCTGAACGATCTGGATTCCTGATAGGGGCTCGTTGATAAATTAATACGTCGGCTTCTTCGAACCTCTCCAACCCGCTCATCCACGCCTTCGCGGGGATGAGCGGATATAAATTGGAGCGATTTGTTTATTTCCTTGCGGGCCCTAAGCTCCCGTAAAGGCCTGTGGCCCCATACGGGGCATGGCTCATCCCGCGCCCAGAGCGTGACGGGCGAAGGCGGATCCAAGTTCCGCCGTCCGTCGTGCTCAAAACTTTCGATTTAGAGCCTTTTTATCCGTTCCAAATGAGTCCATTTGAATCGGAAAGGGTCTGGCGGGAAGGAGCGGTAAGCCATGCAGGATCAACCCCCCACACATGCCGCCCAGGTCGCGGACCGGTTCTATGGCGTGGTGCTGTTGGCGCTGGCGGTGGTCAGCGCCCTGGCCCCTATGTTCGCCGGCGCCGTCCTGGCCTGGGTCTTGGCCATCGCGGGGGTGAGCGGTCTGGCCTGGCTCCTGCTCGACCGCACGCCGCGGGGCTTCGTCGCCGCCGCTGGCTGGGCCATCGTGGCCCTCAGCCTGGGCCTGCATCTCGTCCTGCACGCCCTCGTGGAAATGGGCGAACTGGCTCTGATCCTGACCGTGGGATTCGTCCTGCTCGGCGGGGCGGAGATCCTGTTCGGGGTCGAGCGCTATCGGCGCAGCCGTCTGGCCCGGGCCCTGGTCGTGGTCGCCGGCGCCGCTTCGATCGCCTTTGGCCTGACCATCACCCTGGTATGGCCCGCGCTGCCGCCCTGGATGGCGAGCGCGGTCTTGTCCTTCATGTTCGGGGCCCTGGGCGCCGGCCTGTTGATCGGGTCGCGTCATCTCGCGCGGCTGGGACCCACCTCCGCGCTAAAGGCCAGCGACAATAGTTTGGTTTGATCTGCATCACGGCGATCCTTCCAAGGTTCGGTGATCTTCGCCGCAAGAAAACGCGGAGATAGAGCCCATGACCTACAAGACACTCTTGGTGCACGTGGAAGCCGGCGGAGGTTCCGACGGACGTGTGAAGCTTGCGACCCAGGTGGCCGGGCTTTTTGACGCCGCCATCATCGGTCTGGGCGCCGAGGGGTTCTATCCGATCCTGAGTTCGGGCTACGCCGCGGTCGATGGGGCGTTGATCGAGGCCGTGCGCGAGCGGATCGCCGCTGACCTGCCCGTGGCCGAGAAGCGCTTTCGCGAGTTGACCGCCGGGGTCGCCGCCGGGGTCGAATGGATCACCGGCTATGACTATCCCCACACGGAATTGGCCCTGCACGCCCGGGGCGCGGATCTGATCGTCGCCACCCGTCCTCCTCGGCAGACCGGCGCCGCCTACGCGGCCAGCCCCGCCGACCTTCTGATGCGCCCGGGCATTCCGGTGCTGCTGGCGCCCGATTCCAATACCCCCTTGAGCGCCGAGACCGTGGTGGTGGCCTGGAAGGACACCCGCGAAGCCCGCCGGGCGGTGAGCGACGCCATGCCGTTCCTGGTCCGCGCCAAGAAGGTTGTCGTCCTGGCCATTAGCGGCGACAGCGACCCGGGCAGTGAAAGCGCGGGGGTCAAGGCGGTCGCCCAGAGGATCAAGCGTCAAGGCGCCAATGTGGAGGCCAAGGTGGTTCCGCGGGGTAAGGGCACCGTGGCCGAGGACATCGAGCAGGAGGCCACCCGTGTCGGCGCCGACCTGATCGTCATGGGCGCCTACGGCCATTCAAGGCTGCGAGAGTGGGCCCTGGGCGGTGCGACCGAAGACCTCTTGGCGGCCTCATCGAAGTTCATCCTGTTTAGCCATTAATCGACCTTATAGACTGTAATAAAAGATAATGTCCAAGATATCCGGCGTGGCCATCCCTGCCGAGAGCCTGCGCGGAGACCCCGGCGCCGCGGATCTGATCGCCCGCTATGACGCCCGCGCGCCGCGCTACACCAGCTATCCCACGGCGGTGCAGTTCAGCCCCGCCGTGAATGCGCGGGTCTATGGCGAATGGCTCTCGGCCATCACGCCGACGCGGCCGGTGTCGCTCTATGTGCACGTGCCGTTCTGCGCGCGCCTGTGCTGGTACTGCGGCTGCAACACCCGCGCGGTGGCCAAGGCCAGTCTGGTCAGTGACTACGTCCAGGGCCTGCGCCGCGAGATCGCCATGGTCCGCGCCCTCATGCCGGAGGGCGTCTGGGCCAACGCCCTGCACCTGGGCGGCGGCACCCCCAACATGCTGTCCCGGGACGACATGGTCGATCTGTTCGGCGACCTGAAGCGCGCCTTCCGTCTGGCCCCAGGCGCGGACATCGCCGCCGAGATGGACCCTGCGGTCCTGACCCGGGACTGGGTGCGGGCGGCGGCCTTCCACGGCCTCAACCGCGCCAGCCTTGGGGTCCAGGACCTGTCCCCCCGGGTGCAGGAGGCGGTCAATCGCCGGGAGACCTTCGAGGTCCTGGCTAACGCCGTCGGCTGGCTGCGGGAGGTCGGGGTCCGCTCCATCAATTTCGACCTGATGTATGGCCTGCCCCGGCAGACCACGGTGGATGTGCTGTCGACCCTGGACCGGGTCCTGTCCCTGCGCCCCGAGCGGCTGGCCCTGTTCGGCTATGCCCACGTGCCCTGGATGAAGCCGCACCAGAAGCTGATCGCCGAGGCGGACCTGCCGGGGGCTGTGGCGCGGCTGGACCAGAGCCTGGCGGCGGCCGAGCGGCTGCGCGGCGAGGGCTATGTCCAGATTGGCCTGGATCATTTCGCCCTGCCCACCGACGAGTTGGCCATCGCCCTGGCCCAGGGGCGGTTGCATCGCAATTTCCAGGGCTACACCACCGACGCGGCCCCATCTCTGGTCGGCTTCGGCGCCTCGGCCATCAGTTCGCTGCCCCAGGGTTTCGCCCAGAACGAGACCGCCGAGCTGGCTTGGCGCGAGCGGGTTCAGGCGGACGCCTTGCCCACGGCCCGGGGCGTGGCCCTGACCGACGAGGATCGCTTCCGGGGTGAGCTCATCGAGCGGCTGATGTGCGATGGGGCCGTGGACCTGAACGCCGTCTGCGCCCGTCATGGCCGGTCCCTGGACGAGTTGGCGCCGGCCCTGGCCCAGATCGACGGGTTCGAGGCCGATGGTCTTGCCAGCCTCAGGGACGGGGCGATCACCGTCACCCCCCGGGGTGGGATCTTCGTGCGCGCCCTTTGCGCCCTGTTCGACACCCACCTGAACCGCGAGGCCGCCCGCCACGCGCGGGTGGTTTAGGTCGCCGGCGCCGCGGAGAACACCTTGCTCAGCCAGTCGATGAATACGCGCACCCGCGGCGAAAGCTGTCGGCTGCGCGGATAGAGCAGGGAAACCGGCGTGGGGGAGGGCGGATAGTCGCTCAGCACCTCCACCAATGCGCCCGAGGCGAGATCCGCTTGGAGGTGATAGCGCGGGGCCTGGATCAGGCCCAGGCCCTGGCGCGCCGCCGCCACGAGGCTCTCCGCCGCCGTCACCGAGACGGTGGCCGGCAGGGTAATGTCGCGCAGGGCGCCGCCGATGCTGAATTCCAGCGGGATCAAGGCTCCTGTCACCGATGACAGGAACCCCACCATGTGGCGCCCTTCCAGATCCTCCAGGGTCCGGGGCGTTCCAAATTGCGCCAGATAGCCTGGGCTGGCGCAGGTCGCCTCCTCCAGCAGGGTCATGCGCCGCCCGACCATCTCGCCGTCCCGAAGCTCGCCCACCCGCAGCACGCAGTCGACACCTTCGCGCACCAGATCCACCAGCCGGTCGCTCTCGCTGATGTGAACCCGCAGGTCAGGATAGTCGGCCAGGAAGGCCGGCAGGTTCGGCAGGACGAAGTGGCGGGCCAGGGTTCCGTGGACATCCACCCGCAGCAGGCCCCGGGGCTTGCCGCCCCTAAAGGCGGATTCGGCGTCCTCGACCTGCGCCAGGATCGTCAGGCATCGACGATGGAAAGCCTCCCCATCCAGGGTCGGGCTCACATGCCGGGTGGTCCGCTGCAGCAGCTTCACCCCCAGCCGCGCCTCGAGTTGCTGAACGGCCTCGGTGACTGTCGAGCGGGGCAGGCCCAGGTCCTGGGCGGTCAGGGTGAAGCTGCGCCGCTCCACGACGCGGCTGAAGACGCGCATGGCTTCGAAGCGGTCCAAGAGTGATGTCCTATTATTCGGAATATGCGAATTGTGTTGCTGTAAATACGTTGATTATCCGCATGGAGAGAAGAGTCAATCTCCTCTCGTCGCTGGCGCAACGCTGGCGACCCAGCGATGAACGAGGACGACATGACCCAACAATCGAACAAGACGAACGGCAAGGTGGCCATTGTCACCGGCGCCTCCCGGGGCATCGGCGCGGCGGTGGCCGAGCGGATGGCCGCCGACGGCTTCACGGTGGTGGTCAACTATTCCGGCGACGCGGCTTCCGCCGAGGCCTTGGCCCAGAAAATCCAGAAGGCCGGCGGTCAGGCCCTGACGGCCCAGGCCGATGTCAGCGACGCAGCGGCGGTGCGGCGCATGTTTGACGCGGCCGAGACCGCCTTTGGCGGAGTGGATGTGCTGATCAACAACGCCGGCGTCATGAACCTCGCCACCCTCGGCGATGCGGACGACGTCCATTTCGACCGCCAGATCGCGGTCAATCTGAAGGGCGTGTTCAACACCCTGCGTGAAGCGGCGCGACGGCTGCGGGACGGCGGGCGGATCGTCAACCTCTCCTCCAGCGTGGTGGGGCTGTTGCAGCCCACCTATGGCGTCTATGCCGCCACCAAGGCCGGGGTCGAGGCCATGACAAGCGTCCTGGCCAAGGAACTGCGGGGCCGCGATATCACGGTCAACGCCATCGCCCCCGGCCCCACCGCCACGGACCTGTTCCTAAACGGCAAACCGCCCGAATTGGTTGAGCGCCTGTCCAAGCTGGCGCCCCTGGAGCGCCTGGGTCAGCCCGCCGACATCGCCGCGGCCGTCGCCTTCCTTGTCGGTCCCGACGGCGGCTGGATCAACGGTCAGGTCCTGCGCGCCAATGGCGGGATCATCTGATCCCGCCGATTTCGAGCCCCGGCCTTCGGCTTTGGCGCCCTGGCCGCCAGGGCCCGGGGCGCTCTATCAGGGAGCGCGTCATGTCGGCGTCAGAGGGCGGCCCGTTCGATCGGCGTGCGCACCCAGGCGGTGGCGGGCTGACCGAGTTTGCGGGCCTCGGCCACCCCGACATCAAGGTAGTCGGACCAGGAGTGGATCAGCGGCCCCCGAAATTCGAGCACCCCGGCATAGGGGGCGGTGATCAGGGCGCCATCCTCGGTGGCGTATTCATCGACACCCTCCACGAACAGTCGGTCGCCGCTTTCGATATGGTCGCGCACCTGCCATTGGACCTCGTCGAAATTATCCTGAAACCGCTCAAGAAATTGCCGGGCCTTGGATTTGCCGTGCAGCGGCGGGGCTAGGGAGGCGGCGTGTCGCCAGACGATGTCGTCGGTCATGTGGGATAGGGCCGCTTCGATGTCCCCCGCCCGCCAGGCGGCGATGACGGCTTTCAGCACCTCGATCCGGTCCTTCATCGGGCGGAGATCCCGAGAAGGGGCGACCCCACGGTCCCGCGTGAGGTCGGCTGACTGGGCAAAGCAATGCTCCACCCAGGGCGTGGCGCACCCGGCATAGGAACCTCCCATTTGGCTTTTGCGCCATGATTAATGGGCGGATCGCGTTATGCAAGGGAATGTAGTGTGCGGGGCATCCACAATCTCACGGCGTGCGCGTGGCGCCTCCGCCGTCTGGGCTCGCGCTCTATGCGGCGATCCTGTGCGGCGCGCGGGCCGGAGCGTCGAGATCCAGGGAACGCAGGGTCTCCAGCAGGAGAACACGGACCGCGCCGGAGCCGATGCTGTCGTCGCGCCCAGCCGCCTCGGCCTCGTCCAGCAGCGCCTCCGCGACGGCTTCGCGCGCATTGCGCGAAATCGCCGCCAGCGCGGTCAATACGGCGCGATTATAGGCTGCGGCGCAGCGCACATCGATATCCAAGGCGTTCAGCCGAAATTCCAGATCGTCGGCTGTGTTCGGCCCGTTCATATCCATTCCTCGAAAGTCAGATGGGCGCGCCCCATGCGTCTCATTCGCGGGTCGGCAATAGCGCCGTTATATGTGGGCTCGCTTATCGGGCGTCAATAAAAAAGTGTATGTTGCACATTATGTAGTGCGACATTATCCATAATGTTATCTCAATGGACGATGTCGTTGGGGGAATGGCCGCGCCCCGATTTCGCCGCGAAGTCCGCGGCTGAAATTTTCGGGCGAACTTTGTTCCAAGATTGCGGCTATGCTCAAGCTTCAGCGAACGAATCCGGATGATTCATGGCCGAGGTCGAGCAGGAATCTGATGGCCCCCAAGCCGGCTTGGGGGATCAGGCCGGTTTTGGGGATCAAGGCAGTCTTGAGGATCAAAACGGCGAGGTCGGATGGGTCAACCGCAGAGCCCATCCCCGGCGGACCACCGCCTGGCCTGGATTGGTGCAGATCGGCGAGGACGACGATCATTTTTCCTGCACCATCCGCAATATCAGTCTGGGCGGCGCGCGGATCGCCTTCGACAGCGATGTCGATTTACCGAAGTCTTTGATGCTCTTGGCGTTTCCGGCCGGTGTGGTCTATGAGGCCATTGTCGCTTGGCGCATCGGTCTGGATGCTGGACTGACCTTTTACAGCGAGCACCGCCTGGACGGATTTCTTGAGCCGCGGGTGCGGCGCCTGCATCGGATCTGGTTGGACAGCCGGGGCTGAGGGCATCCCCGCCCATGCGCCTGACGCGAACGCCCACCGACCGAGGGTCGGTTGACCCGTTCGGAGCGATTGGTCACAACGTCCTTTGCGCCATATGACCCCTGGCGCGGCGCACTGGCGTCGATCGTTCAGCGAACTGGTGGAAATGCGCGTTCTCGTCACTGGCGCTTCTGGATTTGTCGGGCGACACGCCGTCAACGCCCTGCTGGCCGCGGGGGTTGAGGTCCACGCGGTGGCGCGGGAGACCCTGCCGATCGACTGTCCCTGGTACTGTGTCGACCTCTTGGATCAGGCCCAGGCGCGAGACATCGTGCGCTCCATCCGCCCCGACTCCATCCTGCATCTGGCCTGGTGCGTGGATCACGGCAAGTTCTGGACTGATCCGGCCAATGTGGAATGGGTGGCCTCGACCCTGACCATGGCGCGCACCGCCATCGACGTGGGGGTGCGCCACTTCACGGGGGTGGGCACCTGCTACGAATATGACTGGCCGGCGGACGAGGACTGCGAGGAGAGCCGCACGCCTCTCAGCGGCCACAGCCTCTATGACATCTCAAAGAGCGGCTGCCGCTCGGTGCTGGACGGCCTGTTCGCCATCCAGGGGCTGGGCTTCGCCTGGGCGCGGCTGTTTTTCCTCTATGGCGTTTCGGAAGACCCCCGCCGCCTGGTGGCCAGCGTCGCCCGTTCCCTGGTGCGCGGAGAGCCCGCCCGCTGCTCCCAGGGGCTGGCGGTGCGCGACTTCATGGCGGTGCAGGACGCCGGCGCGGCCCTGGCGGCGGTGACCCTGGCCCAGACCCAAGGGTCGATCAATGTCGCCTCCGGTGTTGGCGTGAAGGTCTCGGAAATCGCCAACACCCTGGGCCGACTGTCAGGCCGACCGGAACTGATCAAGCTGGGCGCCCTGCCGGACCGGGCGGATGAGCCCATGCGGATCGTCGCCGATATCACCCGCCTGCGAGACGAGGTTGGCTTTCGGCCCCGGTTGACCCCCGAGGAGGGGCTTCAGGTCGCCTACGACTATTGGGTCGAGCACGAAAAGCGCAGCCTGGCCAGCTGATCAGGCCGCCGCGCCCAGGGCGGACAGGCCGGATTCGCCCAGCCGTCCAGGGGCCGCCGCGTCGATCACCCTCAGCACGGCGTCTTCCCCCAGGGGCCGCGCCAGATAAAGGTCGGCGCCGCAGTCCTGCGCCAGGTGATCCAGACCATCGACTGTCGCGGGGACCATCAGGGCGATGCTGGCGTGGGCGGAGCCGCCGGCCTCCAGATCGCGGATGGCGCGGATGGCGTCGGGGCCGTTCATCACCGGCATGTGGAGATCCATCAGGATCGCATCGAAATTCCAGGTCCTGGCGGCCTCGAGGCCTTCCGCTCCATTGACCGCCTCGTGCAGTTCGACCCGTCCGCCCAGCATGATCCGCAGGGCCTGCCGGTTCACCGGATGATCATCCACCACCAGCACGCGGGGCCGACGGCCGGCGCTCGGGTCAACGAAGGATAGGGTAGGGGGGAGAGGCTGTTCCATGGCGATGGCCCGACTCAATGAGCCATCATTGCGCGCCCAATTCACCAACAACTCGTAACCAGCCGGAGCGTCGCAAAACGCGACAGGATGGGCGCTGATGGACGCGGAGTCGTGAAATCCCCAAGGAACAAGCTGCGCCAGCGCTTGGCGAAGGTCCGCACACGGTCCATTTAGAAATTTCCCCTGCGTCAATTTGGCCCTGGCGCAGTTGGCGGTGTTTCGAATGTGAATGCACCTTTATGAAGGGCGCCAGACGGCCTGGGCCGCGAGTACCTACGCATTGACGGAGACGAGCTTTGACTGACCAGCAACGGATCGGATCTGACGCCCTGCGCGCCAAGGTCATGTCGGCGGATGACGCCGCCGCCTTTATTACGCCCGGCAGCACGGTCGGCATGAGCGGATTTACCGGGTCCGGCTATCCCAAGGCCGTGCCCCTGGCCCTGGCCGCGCGGATGGATCGGGCGCACGCCGCTGGCGATCGTTTCCGGGTCAAGGTCTGGACTGGGGCCTCCACGGGCCCCGAACTCGACGGCGCGCTGGCCCAGGCCGATGGGGTCGAGTTTCGCCTGCCCTACAATTCCGATCCCATCGCCCGCGAGAAGATCAATCGCGGCGAGATGGAATATTTCGACATGCACCTCAGCCAGGTTGCGCCCATGGCCTGGCAGGGCTTTCTGGGGCCGCTGGACACGGCGGTGGTCGAGATTTCGGGCATCCGCCCCGACGGCGGCCTGATCCCATCCTCCTCGGTCGGTAACAACAAGACCTGGCTCGACCGGGCCGAAAAGGTGATCCTGGAGGTCAACCGCTGGCAGAACCCCGCCCTGGAGGGGATGCATGACATCTACTACGGCACGGCCCTGCCGCCGAACCGCAAGCCGATCCCCCTGGTCCGCGCCGACGACCGTATCGGCGAGCCCTATTTCCGCTGCGACCCGTCCAAGATCGTCGCCATCGTCGAGACCGATTCCCCCGACCGCAACCTGCCCTTCGCCAAGCCGGACGCCGCGGCCCTGGGCATCGCCGGGCACCTGCTCGAATTCTTCCGCCATGAGGTCAAGAAGGGCCGCCTGCCGGCCGAGCTGCTGCCCCTGCAGTCGGGGGTGGGTAATGTGGCCAACGCCGTGCTCACCGGCCTCCTGGACGGGCCGTTCGAGAACATGACCGCCTATACCGAGGTGATCCAGGACGGGATGCTGGACCTGTTGGCGGCGGGCAAGCTGCGCATGGCCTCGGCCACCGCCTTCTCCCTCAGCCCCGAGGCGGCCACCCGGATCAACGCCGAGATGGCCAGTTTCCGCGACAAGATGATCCTGCGCCCGCAGGAGATCAGCAACCACCCCGAGGTGATCCGGCGCCTGGGCTGCCTGGCCATGAACGGCCTGATCGAGGCCGACATCTACGGCAACGTCAATTCCACCCACGTGATGGGCTCGCGCATCCAGAACGGCATCGGCGGCTCGGGGGATTTCGCCCGCAACGCCTATGTGTCGATCTTCATGACCCCCTCCACGGCCAAGGGCGGCAAGATCTCGGCCATCGTGCCCCAGGCCAGCCACGTGGATCACATCACCCAGGACGTCCAGGTGATCGTCACCGAGCAGGGCCTGGCCGACCTGCGCGGGCTCTCGCCCAAGCAACGGGCCGAGGTGATCATCGCCAACTGCGCCCACCCGAACTATCGCCCGATGCTGGAGGACTATTATCGCCGCGCCCGTCAGGGCTCCTATGGCCAGCAGTCGCCCTGCCTGCCGGGCGAGGCCCTGTCCTGGCACCAGCGCTTCATCGAAACCGGCTCGATGCTGCCCTGACGCCTTCTCCTCCCCGCAATAGCGTAGCGACGCGACGGAGGGGGCGGACCGACCCTCCGTGCGCCCCCTCAGCCGGGGCTGCGCCCCGACAGCTCCCCCGTTGGCACGGGGGAGCAGGACATGGTTTCCTCCCCTGCAAAGCGCAGCGACGCGGGGGAGGTGTCGCGGGGCGCAGCCCCGTGACGGAGGGGGCGAACCAGCCGTCCGAACACCCCTTCAGTCAGGACTGCGTCCTGACAGTTCCCCCGTTCTGCGAACAGGGGAGCAGATGCCTCATCGCGAACAAAAGTGCTTAGGCGTCAGGTGTTCGGCTCAGGTACCGTCGCGGGATCTGAGCCGCCCCCAGAGGATCAGGCCCAGATCGGCGGCCAGGGCGCCGGCCACGCCGCCCATGGCCTTGGCGATGGCGTCGTGTAGGCCCGCGTCCCGTCCGGGCGCCAGCCTTTGACCGAGTTCAAGCAGGATGGCGATGGCCACGGCGCTGGGCGCCACCAGGGCCGCGCGGCGGGGATAGGCGATCACAAAGGCCGCCGCGGTGACAAAATAGGCCGCGAACCGCTCGGTCTGGGCGTCGCCCAGATGCGGGCGCAGGCCCTGCGGGCCGAGGGTCGCGAAAACGACGAAGGCGGCCAGGACCCAGGCCGCCAGGGAAAGCACTGTATGAAAGAGCCCGGACTTCGACATCCGGGCATCAGCGTCCGATTCGCCCCCTGACGCACCTTGCGGCAGGTCAGCGGGCGTCCGGTTCTGTCAGGTGAAGCCGTTAGTCCATCGGATGGTCGGCGGTGAACAGGGCGCTGCTCAGCCCCGCCACGCAGCTGGCGATATCGCCGCTCTGGGCGTCCAGGCCGAGTTGGGCGCAGGCGGACTGTTCCTCGCGCAGGATGACCGAGGAGGAGGCGCGGAAATAGGAGGGCGCCGGCGCCGCGCTGGTCACCGAGATGTTCAGCGCCTTCGCCGAACCGGCGGCGTCCAGAGCCGCGGCGAGGCTGGCGACGCAGGCCTGATGGTGGGCTTCATTGGGAGAAACGCCCAGGGTCGACTGGCAGATCTGGCCAAGGGTCGGGGTCAGGCCCGTCGGCGAAGCGGCCTGGGCGGAGGAGGTGGTCAGGCCCACGGCGGAGAGGGCCAGGGCGAGGCTGGCGCAGGCCAGGGCGGAACGGACCGAATAACGCATGATGGTCTCTCAAGGCCGACGCTGGTCGCTGCCCGCAAGGGTTTCAGCAACCACTGACGTGGCTGGATTTGATGTCTGCGGTGTCGGGAGGAGCCGCCAGCCCCCGAGCCTGTCGCTCGGTCCGTCGGTGCGACCCGGCTGGTCGCATCGGCTGATCTCTCAGTCGATGTTTGTTGCATACCATGGGATTTTCTCCATGGTATCCCTGGGTTTCGGGAAGGTCTTTCCCGAATTTGGCAAAGGATGCTCCTATGGACCGTTTGGAGGCTATGGCCGCCTTCGTCGCGGTGGCCGACAGCGCCAGCTTCACCCGGGGGGCGGCGAGGGTAGGCAAGCCCGTTTCCACGGTCAGCCGGCTGGTGGCGGCCCTGGAGGCGCACCTGGGCGCCCTGCTGCTGGCCCGGGATACGCGAAAGGCGATGCTGACCGACCAGGGGCGGGAGTATCTGGCCCACTGCAAGCGCATCCTGGCGGATGTGGACGAGGCGGAATCCGCCCTCGGTCGGGACGCCCAGTCGATCACCGGCGCCCTGCGCCTGACCGCGCCGGCTGTGCTGGGCCGGATGTTCGCCGCCCAGACGGTCAGCGCCTTTGTTCGCGACCACGCCGAGGTGCGGGTGGAGATCTCCCTGACCGACCGTCTGGTCGATCTGATCGGCGAGGGCTTCGACCTTGCCATCCGCACCGGGGATCTTGAGGACTCCGAACTGATCGTGCGGCGGGTCGGCGTGTTCCAGCGCATTCTGTGCTGTTCACCGGGCTATCTGGAACAGGTCGGTCCCATCACCGCCCTGGACGACCTGCAACGGCTGAACTGCCTGGTCTTCACCCGCCTGCGGCCCCTGGCTGAATGGCCCCTGGCGGACGAGACGGGCGAGGTCCACAGAACCCCGGTTTCCGGCAGGATCGTCGCCGATGACATTGACGCCCTCTATGAGGCGGCCCTGGACGGCGCCGGGGTGTTGCTGACTCCAAGCTGGCAGGCGCGCCAAGACCTGCGTTCCGGCCGCCTCGTGCCCGTGCTGCCCCAATACCGCACCCCCTCGGTGCCGGTCTGCATCCTGTTTCCCAGGGCCAAGCTGCTGTCCGCCCGGGTCCGCGCCTTTGTCGACGCCGCGGCGGCGGCCCTGCCGGCCTTTCTGGCGGAATAGGGGCTCAGACTAAGCGATCAGGGCCGGATCGACCCCCTCGGCCAGCAGACGCTCGGCCAGGGGAGCAAGCCCCCCAGCGTGGGCGCGCCACTGCTGGGCGGCGTGGGCATAGATGGGCTGGCGCACCTGAACGGCGCTCTGGGTGCTGCTGGGGGCCGGGTTGCGGTGGGGGGCGAGGCAGGCGGGGTCCCAGGCCAGGCCCGCACGGTCAACCAGCCGGCGGGTTTCGCCCTCCTGGTCGGCCACCAGGGTCTCATAGGACACGGTGATCAGCCGGTCCCCCAACAGGCCCCGCCAATGGTCCGACAGGCGTAGGTAGGCGGCGATGTAACGCCCCAGGTCGTCCAGGTCGTAGGAGAAGGGATAGCCCTGATTGAACAGGGTCTTGTACATCGCATAGCCGCTGGCCATGGGGTGGCGGGTCAGTTGCACCAGCCGGGCGCCGGGCAGGGCGGCGGCGATCAGACCGGCATAGAGATAGTTCATCGGCAGCTTGTCGATGAAGCGCGGCAGGTCCTGCGCCGCCGTCGCCAGGCGGCCCAGATAGGCTCCGCCGATCCGCTCCGGCGCCGTGGCGGCGGTCAGTTCCACCAGGGCCTGTTTCGAGACCGCCTGACCCCCGGCGGCGGCGCGGCCCAGGCTGGTGATCACCTGGGGCATGTCGTTGAGCTCGCCCAGGGAGGTCACGTCCGGGTGACTGCTCAGGATGCGCTCCACCAGGGTGGTGCCCGACCTGGGCAGGCCGAAGACGAAGATCGGCTGGGTCGAGGCGCATCCCGGCCCGGCGCGGGCCAGCCAGTCGGCGTCGAACACCGCCATGATCCGCGCGATCGTATCGACGTCGTCGGCCACGTCGTAGCGCAGGTTGCGGCGGCGCAGGCTCGCCCCCGCGCTCACCTGGGCGAAGGCGTCCTCGGCCCGTCCCAGATCCTCATATTCCTTGGCCAGGGCGTAGCGCAGCTGCACCTCGCCGGCCCAGGCCCGGGGCGGCGGGTCCAGCCGGGCGTTCAGCTCCAGCACGTGGTTGCGTTCCGGGGTCTGGGTGCGCAGTTGGGAGCGGGCGCCATAGGCCTCCCAGTCCCGCGGCGCGGCGGCGATGGTCCGGTCCAGCAGGGTCTCGGCCTCGGCGAACTGCCCCAGGAAACGCAGCACCGCGGCCATGTTGAAATTCAGGGCCGGATCGTCCGGCAGGCGCTCGGCGGCCCGGCGCATCAGCACTAGGGCGAGGGCGTGCGCGCCCATCAGGCTCAGGGCGTTGCCCAGTTCGTGCAGCAGCCGCGCGTCGCCGGCCACGGCGGTTTCGGTCAGCTTGGCCGCGTCCAGGGCCTCGGCGGCGCGGCCGGCGGCGTGCAGGGCGCGGACCCGCTGCACCAGCAGAGCCGCTTCCCTGGGCGCCAGGGCTAGCCCCCGGTCGGCGGCGGCCAGGGCCTGGGACGCCTGACCCAGATCCAGGGCGAAAATGCTGGCGGTGAGCCAGCCAGGGGCGAAGGCGGGGAACCGGCGGGTCAAGAGGTCGATGGCCTGCCGGGCGGCGGCGGCGTCCCGCCGGGCCATGGCCGCCCGCGCCTGGCGGTCCAGCGCGCGGGCCTGATCCAGCTCCACCGAAGGCGTCATGGGCGGCGGGCCGGGGCGGGGGTCACGTCTGGGCGGCGGGAGGCCGGCCCAGGGCCGCATCGAGCCAGAACCAGCACATCTGGTGCGTGCGCGCCTCGGCTATGCTGCCGGGATTGAGGGAGATTTCCAGCCACACCCCGTCCAGCATCAGCATCAGGCCGTCGGTCAGCTGGGCCACATCGACCTTGGCTCCGGCCTCCGCCACCAGGGCGGCGAGGGCCTGGGACAGGAGTTGCCGGCGGCCCGCCAGATAGCGGCCAAATGCGGCCTTTAACTCGGGCATCCCCCGGGACAGTTGCCAAAAGGCGATGCTGGCGCCGATGGAGCTGTCGCCGGCCCAGTCGGTGGACAGATAGGCGTCGATCACCGCCTCCATCCGCCCCCGGGCCGAGGGGTAGGGCGCGTCCACCACCGGGGCCAGCTTGGCCATGAACCGCTCGACCAGCAGGTCGTAGGCGGCCACCAGCAGGTCGTGCCAGTTGACGTAGAAGTGGCCGATCAGGCTGGGCGCCACCCCGATCTCTCGGCAGACGCTGCGCAGGCTGGCCCCCTCGGCGCCGTCCCGGGCCAGGCAGGTCAGGGTGGTCTCGATGATCTGCAGGCGACGCTCTTCGGGCTTCAGCCGCTTTCGCCGTCCCGCCGTCGCTTCCGCCGCACTCACGTCCCGCCGTTCTCCCCAGCCTCCGACATCCTTGCATCCAAGTAGCGGCGCATATCAAGATTGGCGTCCTCCATGGGGGCATAGAAGCCCTGGACGTGGACGCGGCTGCCCATCCCCTGCTGCACCCGCTCGCAAATCGCCCAATCCTGCTGGTTGATCGTGTCCCAGAAGCTGCTGGCGTCGGTGTGGTCGAAGCCGTCCCGGGCCATCTCCGATTGGGCGAACAGGAACAGGCATTCCACCCGGGTGGAGGCGGGTCCCTGGGGCCAGAGTATGACGGCGGCCACGTGGTCCGCCGCCAGGCTGAGGAACAGGTTGGGATAGATCAGCTCGCCCTTGTGTCGGGTCTGCTCGTCCTCGTTCAAGCCGGGGAAGGGCGCGCGGTCGGTGGTTCCGGTCCAGGTGAAGGTGGTGGCGCCCTCCCGGTGCGGCACCCCGCGCTCCCATTCCAGGCCCGATCCGCCAGCGGCGCGGAAGGCCGGCACGATGGCGCACAGCTCCGGGTGCACCGGGCCGCAGTGGTAGCACTCGTTGTAGTTCTCGCAGATGATCTTCCAGTTGGCCTCGACCTCGTAGGTGATGCGGTGGCCGATCCGCAGGTCGGACAGGGGATAGTTGGCGATCCTTTGGCCCGCCGCCCCGATCTGCTCGGCCAGGGGGATGGCCTTGGCCGGGGTCAGGTGCAGGAACACGAACCCACCCCACTCCTCGCAGCCCACGGGATAGAGCCCATAATCCTCCCGGCGAAAATCCGGATCGTCGCTGAGGAAGGGCGCGCCGATCAGGGCGCCATCGGGGCTGTAGGTCCAGGCGTGGTAGGGACAGCGGATCAGGCCGGTGGCGCTGACGGCGGGGGGCAGGGCCGGCCGGCCGGGCTTCTCCGAACCGGGCGCCAGGCACAGCCGCGCCCCGCGATGGCGGCAGACATTATAGACGGCGTTCAGCCTCCCATCCTTGCCCCGCACCAAAAGGATGCTTTCCCCGGCCAGTTCCACCACCCGCCAGGCCCCGACCCCGGCGATCTCCTCGGCGCGGCAGACCACCATCCATTCCTGGCTGAAGATCCGCGCCGTCTCGGCGGCGAACTGGGCCGGGTCGATGTAGCTTTTGGAGGGCAGGGAGGGTTCGAGCGTGGTGGTCATGAGTGGGCCTCACCAGACTTCCCGGTTTTCCCGGCGAATGCCGGGAGGATCGGAGTAAGAGCCCAGCCCGCTTCCCAGCCTCATGCCGTCACCGCGCCATTATCCAGGCGGTAGGGCAGGGCTTGGTCGGGCGTGTCCAGGGACCGGGCGTAGAGGTGGCCCGAATGGATCGCATGAACCAGGGCGCCCGGGGCGGCGACGTCGCCGATCCGGTCCACGCCGCGCACTCCGGCGGCCTCCCATTCCCCCTTACGGGTGGCCAGGGCGTCATAGAGGGCCGAGCGAGGCCGGCGCAGGCCCACCACCACCAGGGAGCCGCAGGGGCGTTCGATCCGGCTGCGGGTGAAGATGTCCTCCAGCACCAAGCGGCCCGGAATGAAGTCGGCCACGCTGCGGCGGGTGATCACCTCGACCTTCAGTCGCTCCAGGCTGGCGTGCACATTGGGCTGCTCGTTGGTCATGATGGTCCAGGCCGAGGCGAAGCCCGCCGGGGTGACATAGGTCACCGCCGCCCCCTGCATGGCCAGCCGCTCGGCGATGCAGCCGCCCATATAGTAGTTGTCGTAGTCGAACACGGTCACCGGCCCGGGGATCACGCGGCCGGCGAACACGTCCTCGGGGGTGTAGATCCCGGGGCCCTCGAACAGCTCGCCGGGGATCTCCATGCGCGCGTCATAGCGGGCCGGGACCCACTCGGCGCCGGTGGCGATCACCACCCGCTCGAAGCCGAAGCCCAGCACGTCGTCTGCGCTGATGTCGCTGTCCAGATAGATCTGGGCGTTGGCCGCCTTGGACAGGGCGCCCAGGCGATAGTCCAGCACCCGGCGCCAGGCGTTCAGCCCGGGCAGTTCGGCCTCGGCCAGGATGCGCCCGCCGGCCCGCTTGCCGCGCTCGGCCAGGGCCACCTCATAGCCCCGCCGCGACAGGGTCAGGGCGCAGTCCAGCCCCGCCGGCCCCGCCCCCACCACCAGGATGCGGTCCTTCGATCCAGCCTTGGCGAAGCGCTCGGGATGCCAGTCCCGGCGCCATTCCTCGCCGATGGTGGGGTTCTGGGTGCAGCGGATCGGCACCCCGTCATGCCAGCTGGAGATGCAGATATTGCAGCCGATGCATTCGCGGATCTCGTCCTCGCGCCCCTCGTCCAGTTTGCGTGGCAGGAAGGGATCGGCGATCGAGGGCCGCGCCCCGCCGATCAGGTCCAGCACCCCGCGCTTGATCTGCGAGACCATGGTGTCGGGCGAGGTGAACCGGCCCACCCCCACCACCGGTTTGGTGGTCAGGCGTTTGACGAAATCGATGGTGGGCTCGTGGCTGCCCTCGGGCGCCCAGCGCGAGGCGGAGCAGTCGGTCGGGCTGGAATCCATCTTCACGTCCCACAGGTCGGGGATCTCGGCCAGTTCGGCCACCACCTCGTGGGCCTCGGACTCCAGCCGGGTTCCCGGCCTTTGGCGCAGTTCCTCCAGGCTGATGCGCAGGGCCACCCCACAGGTGTCGCCCACGGCGTCCTTAACCGTCTCCAGGGCCTCGCGGATCAGGCGGCAGCGACCGGCGATGTCGCCGCCATAGGCGTCCGTGCGCTTGTTCAGGCTGGGCAGCAGGAACTCGTGCAGCAAATAGCCCATGCCGGCATAGACATAGATGATGTCGAACCCCGCCTCCCGGGCGCGCAGGGCGGCCTGGCGATACCAGCCCAGCAGGGCCCGGATGTCGTCCAGATCCATCACCTTGGCCCGCTGGTTGGACATGAACCCCACATGGGTGGGCATCCAGCCGATCCCGGACGGCGACAGAGGCGGGATGCGGCTGGTGCGGTTCATGGTCATGGCCCCGCCGTGCCAAAGCTCGATCCCCGCCAGGGCGCCGTGGCGGTGCACGGCCTTGGTCATCATGGCGTGGGCGCGCACGTCGTGGTCGTCCCACAGGCGGGCGGCGGGCAGGGGGCTGTCGTCGGAGCTGGGATGGATCGAGACCGCCCCGGTGCAGACCACCCCCCAGCCGCCCTCGGCCTTGATCTCGCGAAAGGTGGCGCGGACCTGGGGCAAGAGGTTGGTCATGCCGCTGGCGTGGGGCACCTGATAGAACCGGTTGGGCGCGGTCACCGGGCCGATCTGGACCGGCTCGAACAGAATGTCCCAACGGGGGTTGCGCGCCATGATCGACCTTCTGACTGGAGGCCGCTGACCGGCCTTAACTGAACATGTGTACAATAACTGATTTGGCCGCGCTTGTGGAGGCCTCAGACCAGCTCTCGCTTGACTTCGGTGACCCAGCGCCGGGCGCGCACCCGCCGGCCGTTTTCGGAGAGGGTGCAGGTCAGATCCATGCGGAAGCTGTCCGCCGTGCTGCGTAAGGACCCCTCGGTATGGGTCTCGATCAGGCGGCGGCCGCCCAAGGGATGGAACTGCTCGCGGGTGCTGATGGTCAGGGCGGCGTGGGCCGGATCGCTCTCGCTGACCTCGCAGCCGATCCGGTCCTCGCCCATCTGATAGGTGGCGCTGGCCACGCCGGTGACCATGTCCCGGGTCAGGCGATAGGCGCTCATGGCGTCGGGAGGCGCGTCACCCAGGGCGCCGATATGGTCGGCCAGGACCGGCAGCTGGCCGGGCAGGGACGCCTGCGCCTCCAGCACCGGCAGGGCGATGAAGGAGGCGTGATCCCCGCCGGTGAACAGGGTCGTGACCATCGGATAGGGCGAAGGCCAGACCACCGGGAAATAGGCGTTGGTCACGACGATCCGGATGCGATGCCCCGGCGAGAAGCGATAGCCCGTGCAGAACAGCTGGAAATCCAGCTCGACCACCTGGTCCGGCGGCAGGGCTTCCAGATTGACGTGGGAATGGCGGTGCGAGCCGTTCAGGAAGCCGTAGGTGACGATGTAGGAGGTCCCGTCCGGGGCCAGGTCATTGACCCGCACGATCCAGTTGGCCTGGGGCGCGCTGGCGGCGGCGAACAGGTGGGCGCGGACAAAGCCCAGGATTTCCACCGGCTCCTTCAGGGGCGGGCTGTCGAAGCTGAGGCCCCAGGCGTCGTCCTCCCGCGAGTCCAGGCCGTAATAACCCTCGTAGCTGCTGGGGCCGATGGAGTTGCTAAACCCCCCGGTGGCCGGATGGTAACGCAGCTTAAGGGCCGAGGCGCCCGGCGCCAGCTCGGCCAGTTCGCCCCCCTGGCCCGGGGCCGGATCGGCCTTCAGGGCGGTCGCCTCCCCAAGATCGTGGGCGGGGCGCAGGAACAGCTTCTTGCCCGGCTCGAACACCGTGTCGGGCCAGGTGTCGGCGAAACGCCACTCCCCCGGGATCGCTCCGGCGTCGCGGAAGTTCTGACGCCGCCACTGCGGCATGTAATAGGCGACCTTCGGCTCGGTCAGGACGCCATTGTCCCTGCCGTGCAGGAAGTGGTCGAACCAGCGCGACTGCATCCGCCGCCAGTCCAGCACCGGTCCCGGCCAAGTCATGCCGTGGTGCCAGGGGCCAAGCACTCCGTGGGTGATCGCCGGGGCGTGCTTCATGATCCGGGGGACGAAGTTCTGGTACATGTCCAGATAACCCCCCGCCAGATAGGTGGGGGTGGTCAGAAGGCCGTACTGGTCCGGCGCCAGGGAGCCCCGCCGATAATGCGGCCCGTCCCGCTGGTTGCGCAGGAAGATGTCCAGCCACGGCGGCGTGTTCCACCGGTCCAGGGCCGCCTTGCTGTGCAGGTCATAGTCCGGGGCGCCGGGGGAGGCGTTGTCGGTGATCATCCCGAGCGCCCAGGAGGCGTCCACCATCATCTGGATGCCGCCGGGACTGTGGATGTCGTCGGTGTAGCGGTCGTCGGTCCCGCCCCGCACGAAAATCGCCTTCAGGGGCTTTGGCTTGTATTGCGCCGCCATCCAGATCGAGTTGAACGCCGAATAGGAGGTGCCGTACATACCCACGGCGCCGTTGGACCAGGGCTGGCGGGCGATCCATTCCACCACCCGCACCAGGTCGTCATATTCATCCAGGGCGTATTCGTCCGAGGGCGTCCCCTCGCTGCCGCCGGAGCCGCGCACATCCAGATAGAGGCTGGCGAAACCGTCCTGGGCCTGGCCGATCATCTCCCTGGCCAGATCGCCATTGGGCTCGTTGCGATAGGGATCGGCGGCCATCTGGGTTCCCACCCGCGCGCCGCTTCTGACGCTGGTGGGCAGGAACAACAGGGCGTTCAGATGAATCCCGTCGGGCATGCGCAGGCGCAGGTTCTCGAAATGGACCCCCGGCGCCATGTGGTCGGATCCGGGCCACAGTCCCCGCGAGACCTTCACCTCGGCGGCGTCCGTGGACCAGATGTCCGCCGGGGAATGCCGCGCGGCGGCCATGGCCATGCCGGGCAGGCTTGAGGTCAGGGACAGGCCGCCAAGCAGGGCCGCATGGCGCAGCAGGGCGCGTCTGGCCGGATGGATCATCGCCGCGCCCCCGCCGTTCCGGCGCCGCCGGGATTGATCAGCAGCCAAAGCCCGCCGCTGAGCGCGGCGCAGATCGCGCCGGCGACAAAGGGGGTGTTCCAGTTGCCGTGGCTGGACAGGGCGGCGATGAAGGGGGTGGCGATGATGCCCCCCAGATTGCCCCCGGTGTTGAGCAGGCCGCCGGCGGCCACCGCGTCGGTCCGGCCAATCTCCATGGAGGCGGCCCAGAAACTGGCCTCGGTCATCTCCAGCACGCAGAAGGCCAGGGACAGGCCGCCAAGGGCGACCATGGCGCTGGCGGTGTGAACCGAGACCACCAGCATAAGGCCCGCCAGGGGCAGGGTGATCAGGGGGGTGATCCTCAGGCCGATCTTGGCCCCGAACCGCGCCGTCAGGCCGCTGCCGGTAAATCCGCCCAGGGCCGCGCCGACAGCTCCCGCGAGCGCCGGGGCGGCGGCGGCCCAGCCGCCTTGCAGCACGGTGAAGTGCCGGGCCTGAACCAGGTAGAGAAAGCTCCACATGGTGATCAGGTAGAAGACCACGTTCATCGCCAGATAGGACAGGGTCAGGCCGGCCAAGCTGGGGTTCAGCAACAGGCGCAGCATCCGGCCAAGGCTCAGGCGCGTGGTGGCCGGCTCCTGTGACGACAGATCCAGTTCGGCCAGTTCCTCGCGGCTGACCTGGGCGTGCTGGTGGGGGGTGTCGCGCCCGTCCCGCCACCACAGGGCCACCAGGACTAGGACCGGCAGGGCCGTCACCAACAGGGCCGCCCGCCAGCCTATGACCACCATCAGGGTGGCGATCACCGCCGGGGCGGCGGCCGAGCCCAGGCCGATCCCTCCGGCGCTGAGTCCCTGGGTCAGGGCCCACTGGCGGGAGGGAAACCAGCGCTCCAAGGCGCCAGACAGGACCGCGAAGAACGGCGCCTGGGCCATGCCCAGGGTGAACTGGGCGCAGAGCAATGCGGCGAACAGAGCCGTTCCCCTGAAGGCGGAGGGAAGGATGGGCATGGCCAGGGCGGAGGCCACGCCCAGCACCCCACAGGCGGTGATCATGATCCGCGCGCCCACCGCTTGGCCCAGGGCTCCGCCGGGAAATTGCAGGGCGGTGTAGCTGACCAGGAAGGCCGTCTCCAGCCAGCCGATCTGCACCTGGGTCAGATGCAGGTCCGGCATCATCGGCGCCGCCGCCACCGAGACCGCCGTGCGCTGGACATAGGCGGCGAAGGTCAGGGCGAACAGGAACAGGAAGATCCGCCAGCGGACCCTCGCCGGCCGCCGCGCCATCAACGGAAGGCTAGTGGCGAAGGACAAGGCGCAACCCCACGGTCAGCGGCCGGCTGACGAACTCCGAGGCGTCGAAGCTGTGGTAGAGCGGGTAGGAGGCGGTCCCGCCCTCCACCGAGGAAGCCGCCGAAATCCCCTTGGCGTTGAAGATGTTATGGACGAACAGCTGAGCCTGGAGCTTGGGCGTGACCTGGGTCTGGACGTAGGCGTTGAACAGCGAATAGCCGGAGATGTTGCTGAAATTGTCCAGGGTGGAGTCGATCTCGTTGTGGAAGTTCGACCGATAGGAGCCGTCAAGATGGAAATCGACCTCGTGGGCGGCGAAGAGCGTCGGCGTATAGTCGATGGCGAAATTGACCTGGTGGCGTGAAACCCCCGGCAGCCAGGCGCCCTTGGCCGCCTGATATTTCCCCCCATCGACCGAATAGCTCTGGGTGAGGGCGGCGTTGGTATAGGAATATCCTCCGGAAAGGCTCAGCTCCGAGGTTAGCCTGTACTGCCCCTCAAGCTCCAGCCCGTAGGACCGCGCGGAGTCGCCGTTAATGATGACCGGCGTGCCCGACATGGCGGAAACCTCCACCTGAATCTTGCTCCACTCGATATCATAGAGCGCCGCCGTATAGCGCAGTCCGCCCAGCAGGCCCTTGAGCCCCACCTCGTAGTTATCGGCGCTGTCCGAGGTGAAATTGGTCAGGGCGGCGCTGTCGCAAAAGCCACAGGTTCCGATCGGATAGGCGTTGGCCCCGCCGGGCCTGAAGCCCTGGGAGAAGGTGAAATAGGCCAGGGTGTGCGGCCCCAGGTCATAGGAGGTGTTTGCCTTGAAGATCTGGCTGGTGGAGGTCTTTTTCGCCGATCCCGTGGATGTGCCCAGGCTGTCCGCGCCGAAAGTGGTTCCGGCGCCATAGATGTGCTGGACGGTGGTCTGTCGGAAGATTTCCTGGAACACCCGGAACCCGCCGGTGATCCGCCAGGATGGCGTCACATGCCAGGTGCCCTCGCCGAACACCGCCGCGTCGGTGAACTGAACGTCCCGCTTGAAGTCGTAGGTCAGGTCCGCGGGCGACAGGGAGCCAGGTCGGGTGCCGCCAAAGTAGTTGACCAGGTAGTCTCCCCAGGTTCCGGTCCCGCCCGGCCCGCTGCCGTCCAGATTGGCCCAGGCGGCCAGGCCCGGCACGGTCTCGAGGCTGTAGGCCCGGGTGCGGCGGTTCTGGTAGTAGGCGCCGGCCACATAGTCGAAATGCTCGCCGGCGGGGGAGACAATCCGCACCTCCTGAGTAAAGGCCTTGTCGGTGTTGAAGTCGTAGTTGGTGGTCGTGATCCTGGGATAGCTGCCGTAATAGTAGGGGGACTTCACGTCCAGGGCGCTGTTGTCATAGAGATCGTCGGTCCCGACATTGTAGTAGGACGTCGACGAGGTGATCGTGCCGAAGCCGAAATCCGCGGTCAGGGTCAGGGCGCCCATGTCGGTGTCGGTCACCGCCGGATTCAGCGGCAGGCGCCGGTGGGTGACATAGTCCGAACCCGGCGCCTCGAACGAGAAGCCGTTGGAGCGGTCGTTCTGGTGCTGATAGCTCAGCTCGGCCGAGACATGCTCGGTGGCCTTGAGCAGGGCGTCGGCCCGCACATACCAGGTCTTGCTGCTGTTGATCCCGTGCAGGGTCTGGGTGACGAAGCCGCTGTTCAGGGGATCGCCGGGGTTGGCCAGGATCGGCTGGGCGCCCAGGGGCAGGAAGGCGCCCTTCTTGTCATAGACCACGGCGTTGTCGGCGGTGATGAAACCCGCGTTCTGATCGTAGCCGGCGTTGAGGCGCAGGGCCGCGCGATCGGTGATCGGCAGGTTCAGCATCACATCGAGGCTGCTGTTGGGCTTGTCCGCGTGGTCCGTGCCCGAGCCGCTGGCGTCGATGAGATAGTCGAAGTGCGACGGGTCCGGCCTGTTGTGGATGGTGCGGATGGTGCCCCCCACTGAGTCGGCGCCGAACAGGGTGCCTTGGGGCCCGCGCAGCACCTCGATGCGTTCAATGTCGGTCAGCTTCAGATTGGCGAACATCGGGGTGTCGTCGACATAGTTGGACACGGTGGACCCGGCCAGGTCCGGGAACTCGCTCTGAGCCACCCCGATGTCGTTGGTGTTCACCCCCCGGATGATGAAGTTGTTATTGATGCTGCCGGCCCGGTCGCCATAGTCCGGCGCGGTCAGGCCCGGCACGGAATTGCGCAGGCTGGCCAGGTCCGAGATCCCGCCTCGGTTCAGGGCGTCCCCCGATAGGGCGGTGATGTTGTAGGGGATCTTCAGCACGTTTTCCTTGCGCCGGGTGGCGGTGACGATCACCTCGCTCACCTGTTCCACCGGCTTGGCCGGCGGGTTGGCCGCCTCGGCGCGAACCAGGGTGGGCATGAGCCCCGCAAGCGTGGCCAGCGCCGTGCCAAAGGCCAGGGTCTTGGTGTTCATGTACCGATCCGCCCCCTCACATGGCCGCGCCCCGCGCAGCCGTTCGCCCCAGCCGCCGCCCCCATTCGCGGGGTGCGTTCACGGCCCGTGATGCTCAGCAACGCCCCTTATTGAACGGTTGTCAAGTATATCGCGAACGGCGTGATGTGGCGCGCGCGGACGCCCGATCTTGCGGCAGACGGGTGGGCGCGGCGCCCGAAGCGAGCGCTCTGGCGAACGCAGCCTATGGGGGGCTGAACGTCGAAGGGCCTTGCTCCCCTGTTTGGCGCAGCCACACGGGGGAGCTGTCAGGACGCAGTCCTGACCGAGGGGGCGTTCTGACGGTCGGTTCGCCCCCGTCACGGGGCTTTGCCCCGCGCCACCTTGTTTGTCGATACTCTGCTAGATTGCCTGTGTTCCGGGATCCGCCTGGCGTTGCACGCGCCAGGCGGACTGTCGGTGACAGGGCCGTCGCCACCTGAGCCTTTTGAGGCTGTGGGGGAGCTGGGCCGCCGACGACGTTTCAAG
>JARLIP010000152.1 GCA_031291685.1 Caulobacteraceae bacterium
GCGTTCTTCGCCCGACCCACTGACGAACACCGATCCCAATGGTCTCGCCAAGTCACCTGACCGCATGCGCCACGGCCAAGGCCGAGTATGTTGGCGCACGCCCCTCTGTTACGCGAGGGCGGCTACTCCCCAAAGAGCAGGAGGTCTTGCTAGGGCCCGCGGTGCGGCGCGTCAAGGCTGGTGGATTGGTGTTCCAAGGCGCGTTCACAGGCGGCGAGCGCCTCCTGGGCGGCGTAGTCGGCATAGGCGTGGTCTGATGGGGCGGTGAAAGCGCGCAGGTCCTCAATCAGTGAGGGATGGGCGAGGTGTTCGGCGGCTTCGAATATGGCGGGGCACGCACCGGGCCCGGAAAGCGCCGCCTGAACCAGGGGCAGGGCCAGATCCGGCGCCCGCTTGGCCAGTCCCAGAATGGCTTCGGCCCCGCAGAACTCGTCCTTGTCGCGGGTCGCGAGCAGAAGGGTCTGTCTGACCTGCGGGGTGTCAACATCCTCCTGGGCCAAAAGAAAGATCGCCCAGTCCCGGTTCGAACGATAGCGGTCGGACGTCAAGGCGATGAGCCTTTGCAGGTTCGCCTCCCCGGCAGGGGTTCCCGCAAGCGTAACGCTTTCAGCGATCACGGCCTTCAGGAACGCGGAGCGGGGCTCGTATTTCATCTCCATTCCACCACGCTGCCATGGATATCGATCACAGGGCAATGCGGGCGGCTGGCGCTCCTAGATCGCGAGCAGGGGGGCCGCGTTGTGGGCGCCGAGGGCCTTGTCCTGGTGGCGGATGGAGACGCGGATCCCCGGCTTGGCGTCGGTGACTTCGACCGCGGCGCCGAGTTGCTTGGCCAGGGCGGCGACGATGCTGCTGCCCAGGCCGGCCTTGACCGGGGTGGGGCCGACCGGCATGCCGACCCCGTCGTCGCTGACGGACAGGGTCCAGTCCGTCCCCTTGGTTTCATAGCCGACCAGGATGTGGCCGCTATGTCCGTTTGGGAAGCCGTGCTTGAGGGCGTTGATCACCAGTTCGGTGACGATCAGGCCGAGACTGACCGAGGCGTCCGGGGTGGCCAGGGCCTTGTCGGACTTGACCTCCAGGGTCAGGCTCCCGTGATCGCGGATCATTGAGGCGCCGATGCTATCGCACAACTCGGTGAAATAGGCGCCCAATTCAACCTCCGCCAGGCTGGAGGTGGCCAGTTGCCGCTGCAGGGCGGCGACGGACATGACCCGGTTGTGCGCATCCTGCAGATAGCCTCGGGTCTCCTGGGACGGCACCCGGCGGGCGGTCTGCATCAGGACGCTGGCGATGATCTGCAGGCTGTTGGCGACCCGGTGCTGCAGTTCCTGGAACAGCAGGGCCTTTTCCCGCAGCAGGTCGTCCTTTAGCCGCTCGGCCAGGCGCGCGTCGGTGACGTCGGAGACGGCCAGCATCAGGCGCACATTGTGGGGATCGGCATAGTCGAGCTGGTGGGCCGTGATCACCAGACGGCGGGACGGACGCCCTGGCCGGCTGAGGTCCATCTCATAGGCCGCGACATCGGCAGCCCCCGAAAGGGTCGCCCGTAGCAGGGAGCGCAGCTGCGGCACATCCCATTCGCCGTCCCCCAGCTTGAACAGCGAGCATCCCTCCATGGTCGAGGGATCGACCTGAAAGGCGCGGGCGAAAGAGGCGCTGGCCGCGATCACCACCTGATGGCCGTCCAGGAGCAGGATCGGTGCGTCGGAGGACGCCACCAAGGCCAGGGCCAAGCTGTCCGCAACCTTCGGGATAATCGGCAAGTCTTCGACCATGGTGGTCCTGAGTGCTCGCTGGAGACTTGCGAAACGAAAGTCGTTCCCGGCGCGGTAGTTTCAACCAAAGGGCATATCCCATCGGGACAAGCCGTTGGCGGATAAAATAAGCCTAGCATGTATGGATGGGGCCGCCGCGCCTATTCGGTCAGGTTTGCGCGGATGCGATGGGGGCGACCGTCAGTCCGCGGTGATCTCTATGGCGTTCAGCGCGCCCAAGACACTCATCGCGTTTGGGGCGTTCATCGGCTCGCCGATATGTCCTAGAAAGATTGTCCGGCTCGCCAAGGCCCGCCACTGCGCGGCGAGCCTCATGAATTCCAGTCGTACGGATTCACTGGGCGCGAGGGCCGCGTTCGATGCGCATGTCTCGGCGCGCTCGTGGCACTCGTCAGCGGTCATTACTCGTCTGGGGACCCGGTTCACCGACAATCTAGCGGTTGCTTCGATTGAATGTTCCTTAAGACCCCGATTTCGCTCCCTTCGGCGCGTTTGCGCGCTTGCCTGATGATCGCCATCGAGTCTGACAGGTTATCGTGGGGAGGGTTAGCACCAAAAGCGATCCGCGCCGCGGTATTCTGTCATAAGCTGAAGGGGCATTGGGTCCGCGCGCCCCGATAGGGCGCCGGGGATCGCTGTTTCTGTGATAGGGTATCCCTCTAGGAAACCGGTCGATTGGCCGGGGGAGGCGAACCGCCGCGCATCGCGCGTCTTCGTTTCTGTTCCTGAAAGCACCCAGATGACACAGACCGAGGACCGAAACGTTCCCTCCGTGCGGGGGGATGGACTTGCCTTGCCCCATGCGGTCGGCGGATCCGGCGCCTCGGGCATCGAACGGTCATTCGCACCCACGTCCGCGACGGAACGGGTCGGCAGGCTGGCCCTGATCGGCAACGCCCTGCCGCGCCGGTGCGGCATCGCCACCTTCACCAACGATCTTCAGAACGCCCTCGCCGGCGCCCGCCCCGCCCTGCATAGCAGCGTGGTGGCGATGACGGACCGGGGGCAAGGCTACGACTATCCGCCTCTGGTCGGCTTCCAGATCCATGACGACGAGCCGCACGACTATCTGCTGGCGGCCGATTTCCTCAATGCCGGGCGGTTCGACGCGGTCTCGCTGCAGCATGAGTTCGGCATCTTCGGCGGGGAGGCTGGGGATTTCCTGCTGCCGCTGCTGTCGCGCCTGTCCATGCCAGTGGTGACCACCTTGCACACCGTGCTGGCCGAACCCAACCCCATCCAGCGCGTCGTCCTGGACCAGATCATCGCCAGATCGGCCAAGGTGGTGGTGATGGCCGAAAAGGGCCGCCGCCTGCTGCAAGAGGGCTATGGGGTCGCCGCCGACAAGATCGAGGTCATTCCCCATGGCATACCCGACATCCCGTTCAGCGAGCCCGACGAGGCCAAGGCCGCCCTGGGCTTCTCCGGGCGGTCGGTGATCCTGACCTTCGGCCTGCTGTCGCCGAACAAGGGCCTGGAAGTGGTGATCGACGCCATGCCGGCGATCCTGCGGCGCTGTCCGGACGCGGTCTATGTGGTGCTGGGCGCCACCCATCCGAACCTGGTGCGCCGGGAGGGCGAGGCCTATCGCGAGAGCCTGATGGCCCGCGCTGAGGGCCTGGGCGTGGCGGAGCGGGTGGTGTTTCTGGATCGCTTCGTCGATCAGTCGACGCTTCTGGGCTTCATCGCCATGGCCGATGTCTATGTCACCCCCTATCTCAACGAAGCGCAGATGACCTCCGGCACCCTGGCCTACAGCTTTGGCCTGGGAAAGGCCGTGGTCTCCACCCCCTATTGGCACGCGCAGGAATTGCTGGCCGACGGGCGGGGCGTGCTGACGCCCTTTGGGGATTCCGCCGCCATCGGCGCGGAGATCGCCGATCTCTTGACCGATGCGGACCGTCGCCAGGCCATGCGCCTTCGGGCCTATGCCAGCAGCCGCTCCATGACCTGGGCGCGGACCGCCCAGCGCTATCTTGGGGTGTTCGACGAAGCCCGCGCCAAGAGCGCGTTTGGCCGCGCCAGACCCGCCGCCGGGGTCTCCTCGACCGCTCCGCGCCGCCGGCCGGAGCTGCGCCTGGGTCACCTGACGGCCATGTGCGACGATACCGGCCTGTTCCAGCACGCGGTCCACGCCGTGCCCGATCGGGCCCACGGCTATTGCGTCGATGACAACGCCCGCGCCCTCCTGCTGGCCAGCCTGCTCAACGATCCCGCCGAACAGAGCCTGCCCGAGGCCATGAGCGAGCGCTTCGCCGCCTTCGTGCAGCATGCCTGGAACCCTGACAACCGGCGGTTCCGCAATTTCATGAGCTTTGATCGCCGTTGGCTGGAGGATGTCGGATCGGAGGACAGCCACGGGCGCACCCTCTGGGCCCTGGGGGCTTGCGCCCGGGACGGCGCCAGCGCGCCGAGCCGGCGCTGGGCCAGCGCCCTGTTCGCACAGGCCCTGACCACCGTTGAGAGCTTTTCCTCCCCCCGCGCCTGGGCCTTCACCCTGCTGGGGCTGGACGCCTATTGCGCGGCCCAGCCGCGGGATGCGGAGGCCGCATCCATGCGCGTCCTGCTCGCCCGGCGGATACTCACCCAACTCCAGGCCACCGAGACCGCCGAGTGGGTCTGGTTCGAACGGGGGCTGGGCTATGACAACGCCCGCCTGTGCCAGGCCCTGATCGTCACCGGTCAGGCCACGGGGGCGGCGGATCTGCTTGATGCGGGCCTGCGAACCCTGACTTGGCTGATCGCGCGGCAAACCGCGCCGTTGGGACATTTTCGTCCCGTGGGGTCCGACACCTTTGGCGATCAGCGCAAGGCCCCCCGGGCGTTCGATCAGCAGCCGGTGGAGGCCGCCGCGACCATCTCCGCCTGCCTGGCCGCATCCGTCGCCGACGGCGCGCCGGCCTGGGCCGCGGAGGCCGAGCGCGCTTTCGCCTGGTTCCTGGGGGAGAATGACCTGGCCACGCCCCTGGTGGATCTGGACACCGGCGGCTGCCGCGACGGCCTGCATCCGGACCGGGCCAATGAGAACCGGGGCGCCGAGTCCGTCCTGTCCTATCTGCTCGGCCTGGCCGAGCTGAGACGCCATGCGCGCCAGAGCCAGGGCGACATCGCCCTCGTCTCGGCCGTGGCCGTCAGGGTCTGAGCCCCATCGCCAATTCCCAAGATCCGCCGAGGCTGCCCTTGTCAGACGTTCCTTTTCTAAATCGACAGGCCCTGTACCTGCGTCCGGACACGGCGCGGGTGCTGGTGCGGCCGTTCAAGCCGGCCCTGGAGCCCCGGGACGTCAATCCCATCGACAAGACCCGGGCCAACCACATCATCGACCGTGTCCTGGCCCTGGACGACGCCGAGGCGGCCGCCCAGCTGGGGGATGTGCTGCACAATTTTCAGGGCCGCCACCGCAACCTTTTGGCCACCTTCGACGCCCGGGCCGACGAGATGGAGGACACCCTGGCCTTCCATCCGGCCTTGAACGAGGTCCAGCGTCAGCTGATCGGCGCCTATTTCCTGCACGAATATTCCTTCGAGGCCTCGGCCCTGTTCAATCCGAGCATCGTCGCCCATCCCGATCAGTCTGGGGCGCCGGCGGGGGGGCTGCGCTTCATCCTCAGCCTGCGGGCGGTGGGGGAGGGGCATGTCTCGTCCCTGACCTTCCGGTCTGGAACCATCACCGCCGACGGCGCCGTGACCATCGATCCGACCCAGAGGCTGGCCTCGACCCCAAGGGTGTTCGCCCGGGTCGCCGGGCCGGACGGGGACGATATCCAGCTGACCTTCAAGCCGCAGGAGGACCTCAGCGAGCGGGTGATCTTCCCGGTGACGGAATCCCAGTCCAACGGCATAGAGGACGCCCGCTTCGTCGAGTTCGAGGACGAGGACGGGACCAGGACCTTCTACGGCACCTACACCGCCTATAGCGGTCGGGCGATCCGCTCGGAGTTGATCCAGACCCAGGACTTCCTGTCGTTTCGCCTGACCCCCCTGAAGGGGACCGCGGCCAAGAACAAGGGCATGGCCCTGTTCCCGCGCAAGATCGACGGCCGCTACGCCATGATCGGCCGCCAGGACAACGAGAACCTCTACCTGATCTATTCGGACGACCTGCACACCTGGGACGGCGGCGAGGCGATCGTGAAGCCTGAATATCCCTGGGAGTTCGTGCAGATCGGCAATTGCGGGTCGCCCATCGAACTGGACGAGGGCTGGCTCTTGCTCACCCACGGGGTTGGGCCGGTGCGCCGCTATTCGATCGGCGCGGTGCTGTTGGACAAGACCGATCCGTCCAAGGTCCTGGGCCACTCCCGCGAGCCCCTGGTGCGGCCGGACCCCTCCGAGCGCGAGGGCTATGTGCCCAACGTGGTCTATACCTGCGGCGCCCTGCGCCACGGGCGCCTGATCATCCTGCCCTATGCGGTGTCCGACACCTATTCCAGCTTCGCCACCATCGAGATCGCCGCCCTCTTGAGGATCTTGCTAGACTAGGCGGGCAGCCTGGGAGGCGTAGGGTGAGCGAAACCATTTCCATGGTCCGCGCGACGTCGGCGGACGCGGAGGACGTCCGCGCCCTGACCCGTTCCGCCTATGCCAAGTGGGTGGCCGTGATCGGGCGCGAGCCCAAGCCGATGGGCGCGGACTATGCCCACGCGGTGGAAAACCACAGGATCGACCTTCTCTATCGGGACGGGGTCTTGGCGGCCCTGATCGAGATGATTCCTCAGCCGGACCATCTCTTGATCGAGAACGTCGCGGTTTCCCCGGACTTTCAGAAGCGGGGCCTGGGCCGCGCCTTGATGACCCATGCAGAAGCGGTCGCCGCCGCCATGGGGCTTGGATTGCTGCGGCTCTACACCAATCAAAGGTTCGAGGAGAATGTGCGGCTCTATCAAGGTCTCGGCTACCAGATCGACAGCGAGGAAGCTTTTGCGGGCGGGGTGGTGGTGCACATGAGCAAGGCGCTTAGAGGCTTGTTCACCCGGCGAAATTGACCTCACCGTCGCCAGGTTCGGGTCTTGACTTTACCGATCGGTACAGTCATCTCCGGGGCGTCAGATCGAAAGGCGATCCCCATGTCCGAATCCCGTCCGCCCCTGCCGCCCTTCACCTTCGAGACCGCCGCCCAGAAAGTGCGGATGGCCGAGGATGGCTGGAACAGCCGCGATCCCGCGCGGGTGTCCCTGGCCTACAGCCAGGACAGCGTCTGGCGAAATCGGGCCGAGTTCCTGGCTGGCCGGCCGGCCATCGTGGAATTCCTCAGCCACAAGTGGGCGCGGGAACTGGATTATCGGCTGATCAAGGAGCTGTGGGCCTTCACCGACAATCGGATCGCCGTGCGCTTCGCCTATGAATGGCGCGACGAGGCCGACAACTGGTTCCGCGCCTATGGCAACGAGAACTGGGAATTCGGCGAGGACGGGCTGATGCGGCGGCGGCTGGCCTCGATCAACGACCTGCCGATCGCGGCGGCGGACCGGCTGTTCCACTGGCCGCTGGGGGCAAGGCCGGCGGACCATCCGGGCCTGTCCGAACTAGGGCTCTGACCCATGGCCCGGGCGCCGGCCGAGCGCGGCGAGCTTATCCCCGTACTGGGGGAGATCTTTCGCGAGCATGGCTATGAGGGCGCCAGCCTGTCGGTGATCGGCGAGCGGACGGGGCTGGGCAAGGGCAGCCTCTATCACTTCTTTCCCGGCGGAAAGGCGCAGATGGCCGCCGAGGTGCTGGACGAGGTCGGCGCCTGGTTCGAGGCGAACCTCTACCGACCTCTGCGCCAGGAGCCCGATCCGCGCCGGGCCGTCGGCCTGATGCGTCAGGCCTGCCTGGATTATTTCCGTTCGGGCCGGCGGGTGTGCCTGGTGGGCGCCTTCGCCCTGGATAATGTCCGCGACCGGTTCGCCGCCGCCATCCGGGGCTATTTCATAGGCTGGATCGAGGCCTTGACCCAGGCCTTACAACGGGGCGGGTTGGAGGCCGCGGTCGCGCAAAACCTCGCCGAGGGGGCCGTGGCCGACATTCAGGGGGCGCTGGTGCTGTCCCGGGCCCTGGATGATCCGTCATTGTTCGTCCGTAGCCTTGGGCGAATCGAGGCCGGTTTGCTGGGGGCCATGGAGGCGAGATGATGTGGCGAAACACCCTGGTGGCGGCCCTTGGCCTTGGCTTGGCGATGGCGGCCGGCGGCGCGGCCCAGGCCTGCGATCTGGCCGCCCCCGATGCGGCCAAGGCCGGCCCCGGATGCGCCCGGGCGTGGATGGATCACAATCTGCGGCTCAACGACCTGATGACGGTGGGCACGCACAACAGCTACAAACAGGCCATCTCCGATCCCATCATGGCCCTGCTCAAGGCCAGAGCCCCGGACCGCTGGCAGGCCCTGGACTATTCCCATCCGTCCCTGACCGAGCAACTTAACGACGGCGCCCGGGCCCTGGAGTTGGATCTGGTCTATGACCCGCAAGGCGGCCGTTTCGCCCATCCGGCGGGGATGAAGCTGACTGGACAGGCGGTTTCGCCGGACTATGAGGCGGCCATGGCCCGGCCGGGGTTCAAGGTCATGCACGTGCAGGATCTGGATTTCCGCTCCAGTTGCCCGGTCTTCATAGACTGCCTGCGGGCCATTCGCGCCTGGTCCCAGGCCCATCCGGGCCACGCCCCGATCCTGATCACCATGAACACCAACGACGAACCATCCCTGGTTCCCGGCGGGGTGGCGGAACTGCCCTTCGACACCGCCGCCTATGACGCCCTGGACGCCGAGATCGCCCAGGTCTTCGCCCGGGGCGAGTTGATCACCCCCGATCAGGTGCGCGGCGACTATCGCACCCTGCGCGAGGCGGTGCTGAAGCAGGGCTGGCCGACCCTGGGGCAGGCGCGAGGCAAGATCCTGTTCGCCTTGGACGAGGAAGGGCGCCACATCGACGCCTATCGCGGAGGGCGCTCTTCACTCCAGGGGCGGCTTCTGTTCGTCAATACCGACGAGGCTTCCCCCGACGCGGCCTATCTGACCCTGAACGAGCCTTCGGACCGGCCCCGTATCGCCGCGGCTGTGAAGGCTGGGTTTCTGGTGCGCACCCGGGCGGACGCCGACACGGTGGAGGCGCGGGCCAACACCGTCACCCGGCGGGACGCGGCCCTGACCTCCGGCGCGCAATACGTCTCCACGGACTACCCCCATCCTGATCCGCGCCTGTCCTCCTACCAGGTGCGGGCGCCGGGCGGCGCCGTGACCGTCTGCAACCCCCAGCGCGCGCCGGAGCGGTGCGCGGGCCTGCCGGTGGAATAGGCCGTGATCCCGGGCGCGCGGAATGACGATGATTGTCGGGCGCCGAGACTAAGGCCAGCGGCCTTTGAGGTTGGCCGCTGAAGCCAACTTGCTCGTCATCGCCGCGTTTTCGCGGCGATCCATGCCGTGAACGAGACCGGGTCATCGTGCGTGGGATTCAGTCTGAAAGTCCGTCGCGGCGTCAGCTGAACGGCATGGATCCCCGACACTGCGTGTCGAGGATGACGGAGGGAAAGGTGGAATGCCAAGATCAGTCTCAATGGCCGTTGGTATAAGGCCGCAATAGTCAGGATATCGGCGATAGGTTTCGGCGCCCTGGGAGCCGATTGTTTTTCGCCGAGACCGGTTGGGTGATTCGTCCTTGGCGTGAGGGTTACTGTTGACGGCAAGGTTTGCCTCAACGCTGGGCGCGGTCGCCACTGAGGCGGGCGCCGCGTTCGAAGTTCGGGCCCTAGGGTAACAATTTTCCGAAATTTCCCCGAGCTGTGTCGCGTTTCTGAAAATCTGGCGCCGCTAAACCAACGCGGACGCGTTGCACAGATGAGGCTAGGTCCGCCCCGCCCACCCCTGCCGCCGATGAGTTCGCCCATGTCGAAGAACGTCCTGCAGCTGAAGAATTTTCGTCCGTCCCGGACGCGATCCATAAAGCGGCAGAGCGCGACCCATATTCTCATCGCCTGCATGCCCAAGTCGGGCTCGACCTTCCTGAGCGACGTGATCAGCGAACTGCCGCAATTCATCCGCGCCGAACTGGTGCCGGCGGCGGGGCGGCGGGAACAGGAGTTGGACGAGTTCTGCCTGCAGCAGGTCGATGGCCTCAGCTATGTGGCCCAGGTCCATGTCCGCGACAGCGAGTGGACCGCGGAAATGAGCCGCGACTATGGTCTCAAGACGGTGGTTCTGGTGCGCAGTCTGCTCGATATCGTGGTCAGCCTGCGCGATCACCTGCGGCGGGAAACTCACATCTGGCCGAATTTCCATGCCGAAGCCCATCACGCCCAGATGGACGACGCGGCGCTGGAATTGATGATCGCTCGCCTGGCCATGCCCTGGTTCGTCAATTTCTACATGGGTTGGCGCCAGCGAGGCGATGCCCTGATGATCGCGTATGAATCCCTGATTCACGACCCGAACCGGACGGTGCGCGAGATCCTGGCCTTCGCCGGCGAGGCGGTGGATTCATCCGAGGTCAGGACCGCCGTGGCTCGGGTGTGCGAGCGCGGCCAGAGCCGGCTGAATGTCGGGGTGGCGGGCCGGGGCGCCAGCCTGCGCCCCAAGACCATTCACACCATCCTGGACCTGCTGGAGGCCTATCCTGAGGCCGACAACGATCCCTATATCACCGCCGTGCGGGCCCAGGCGGCCCAGGTTCTGGCGGGGACGCCGGCACCCGCGCCCCGTCCCCCTTCCCTGGCCGTCGCGCCCGATCCGGTGGGGTCGAGTTGGCGCTGGCTGTCGGGCAACGCGCGGCGGCTGATGGCCCGCCGGGTGGCGCCGGCCCTGCTGGTGGCCCTGGCGCTGCTCTATTGGTTCTGGCCAGGGGACCTGATCCCGGATGCGAGCGCCTCGGGCTATGTGGATGATGCCGTGGTTGGGGTGGTTCTTTCGGTGATGGCGGGGCGGATGACCCGCTATAAATTCAAGAAACCCGGAGGCCGCCTGAGGCGCGGTCGGCCTCTGACGGCCTGATCCCCCTCGCCAGGCACCAAGTCTGAAGTGCGGCGCGCGACGGCGGCGAAACCGGCGGGCTCAACCCGCCAGTTTCATCCGATAGCCGTCGATCGCCGCGAAGATCGAGCCCATGGCCTGGCTGGGAGCGATATTGTCGGTGGGGATGGAGCCTTCGGCGAAGATCAGGGCCAGCCGGTCACGGGCGCGGCTGACGCGGCTCTTGATGGTGCCGATGGCCACGCCGCAGATTGCGCTGGCTTCATCATAGGACAGACCCGCGGCGCCGATCAGGATCAGGGCCTCGCGCTGGTCGTCGGCCAGCATGAACAGGGCGCGGCGCACCTCGTCGAGCTCGAGGGTGGCGGTGTCGGAGGTGACGGCGGTCAAGGAGCGCTCGGCCACTTCCGGGTCCAGTTCGGTCCAGCGCCAGGCGCGGCGCTTGTCTGAATAGAACTGGTTTCTCAAGATCATGAAGGTCCAGGCCCTCATGTTGGTGCCAAGCTCAAAATTAGCCCGGGCCGACCAGGCCTTGGCCAGAGCGTCTTGTACCAGGTCTTCGGCCTTAGCGTGATCACGGCACAGGGAGCGGGCGAAAGCTCTCATCTGAGGGATCAAGGCGATCAGTTCGCGGGTGAAGGCGTCCTTGGTGGTCTTTGCCTCAGTCATCTTCGCGCTCCCATTCGGACATACAACGCAGAACCTTGAGTATGGCTCCATCGCTTGGTGAATTTCGCGTGGGCCGTCCAGGTGCGGGGGTATTGAAGGGCCAGTGCGCGTGAACCGGGCATGAACCGTTTTGAAGGCGGCGGCTGTGGCCGTCGGCGGCGTGTTCCGCCGCCGACCGGAAAGTCGACTTCGCGGTCGTCCAATCTATCGGAGGGTGAGTATCGTGCGCGGCGCGCTAGAGGCGTCCGTCTTGCTGGCGAATATCAGATGATCAGGAAGGTCCGGGCTTGATCCTGCGCCAGGGCTCCCATGGCGGGCTATTGAGGTTACGCCGTCAGATCCAGACGGGGCGCTGCGGCCTCGTTGTTCCCGGAGCCCTGGTTGGCCACCAGCGGGAAGGGCAGTTCAACGACCACCCGGCCAGTGTCCTTGTCGATGATCTTGTAGATTCCGCCGGCGGCGTTGTTGGTGGGCTCGAAGCTCGCCTGCAGCGCCAGGCCCGTATCCGGGGCGGCGGGGGGTGTGCTGGGGGTGGCGGCGTATTGGGTTGAGTTGATTGCGGAGGCCATGTCGCACCTAACAGTGTTATGCGAGATTGGCCCTAATGGGTAAATTTTCTGTTAATTCAGCCATTGTGGGTGGCTAGAATTCCCATTGCCCGGCTAGCGCTAGTACATCCAGATACCGTGTTCGCGCGACGTGGATACTTCAGGTCATGCGCGCGGCGCCCTTCGCCCAGGTCTCGGCCAACTCCTGCGCATAGCTTGGCAGGCAATAGACGTCGGCGGCGGCGGCCTCGATGACGTCGATCCAGATGGCCGTGTGATGCAGGACCGTGGCGGCGGCGCGGCCGGGGGCGAAGGCGGGATCCTCGACATCGAACACCGCCCCGATGGTCAGGAGTTCGCGCCAGGCCGGACCGCTCAGGCGATGGCGAACCAGGCCGCCGCTGATTTCGATCACCGCGCCGTCCTGGGCGGCGATGGCCTCCAGATGGGTGATGGCGGCGGCAAGATTGGCGGGCGGCGCGCGCAGCATCCAGACCCCGGGTTCGATCCAGATCAGGCGGCCTAGGGCGGTGTCCGCCGAACGGCCGACAGGGGGCAGGTCGCCCCGCGCCTGGACGGCGGCCAGATCACCCCAGATCTCCAGGCGCAGCAGGGCGTCCGGCGGGCAGGGAGTCACTGTAACGGGGGCCTCAGTCACGATAGAGCGCTCCCTCGGGATCGTGGAAGATGGGTTGCGTCACCCGCACAGGCACGGATTTTCCCCGAGTGGGAGAGGCGGCGATCAGGGCCTCGCCCAGGCGTTCGGGGCCGCCGGCCAGGAGGCCGAGCGCGATGGCGCCGCCGGGGCTGGCCACCCGCAGGCCGGCGGAGGTGACGTGGCCTTCCGGTTTGGCGCCAGGGGCGGTCAGCAGCATGGCCCCCTCGGGGATCGAGGGGGCGTCCGTCTCCAGGCCGATGAAGCGCAGGCGGTTCGGGGCGCGCAGGGCCGGGCGGTCCAGGGCCGGGGCGCCGACAAAGCCGCCCTTGGCCCGCAGCATCTTGGTCAGGTCCAGGTCGCCAGGGGTGCGGCGTCCGTCGATCTCGGCTCCGGTTTCGATATGGCCCTTTTCGATGCGCAGCAACTCCAGGGCCTCCAGGCCATAGAGCCCGCCCTCCTCGGCGGCGAGGGCGCCCTCAAGCGCGGTCCACAGGCGCGGCAGGTCGTGGGATGGCGCGTAGAGTTCGAAGGCGCGCTCCCCGCTATAGCTGGCGGCCAGGACCAGGAC
>JARLIP010000153.1 GCA_031291685.1 Caulobacteraceae bacterium
CGACCTCCATGGTCGCCTTGTCGGTCTCGATCTCGGCGATCACGTCGCCGGACGAAACCTTGTCGCCGGCCTTCACATGCCATTTCGCCAGGGTCCCCTCCTCCATCGTCGGAGACAGGGCCGGCATCAGGATGTCGATGGACAAGAGAGCTTCTCCTTAGGCGCCCGCCGCGCGGCGGCAAGCGATCGATAGGGTCCAAGGGATGGTTGGCGAGGCCGTCAATGGGCGTCCTCACGGCTCAGATGGGCCAGGACCGAGGCGTGGGCTTCCCAGTCGCGGCCGTCGAAGGGCGCGATGCGGATCTCCAGGCTATCGGCCTCGTCCAGGCAGCGGGCGTTGGCTGACCAACCGTCGGGGTTGGAGCGCGGGCGATAGAAGCTCTTCACCCCGCAGACCGAACAGAACAGATGATCCGCCACCCCGGTATTGAACCGGTAGTGGGTCAGCGCATCCTGCCCCCGCAGCAGTCGAAAGCGGCTCTGCGGCACGATCAGGTGGATGAACCCCACCCTCTCGCACATGGAGCAGTTACAGGCCTGGGCCTCGACAGTCGCCGGCAAGGCGACCTCGAAGCGGACCGCACCGCAGTGGCAGCCCCCTGAACGCCAGACCGGTTCGACCGTGCTCACCGGTAACAGACCGCCTTTGCCGCGGCGACGATCTTGTCCACCGTGGGCAGGGCCAGGGCTTCCAGGTTCGCGGCATAGGGCATGGGCACGTCTTCCTGATGCACCCGCAAGGGCGGCGCATCCAGATAGTCGAAGGCGTGCTCGACCACCCGCGCCACCACCTCGGCGCCGACACCCATCGGCCCCCAGCCTTCCTCGCAGCTCACCAGCCGGTTGGTCTTCCTAACGCTGGTCAGGATGGTCTCATGGTCCAGGGGGCGCAGGGTGCGCAGATCGATGACCTCGGCCTCAATGCCGTCCTTGGCCAGGGCCTCGGCCGCCTCAAGGGCCAGGCCGACCATCCGCGAATGGGCGGTCAGGGTGACGTGGACGCCCACCCGGCGGACCTTGGCCTTGCCGATGGGCAGGACGTGGTCCCCCTCGGGCACCTCGAACTCGTGGCCATACATCATCTCGTGTTCGAGGAAGATGACGGGGTTCGGATCGCGGATCGCCGCCTTCAGGAGGCCTTTGGCGTCGGCCGCGTCATAGGGGGCGACCACCTTGAGCCCCGGCACATTGGCGTACCAGGCCGAATAGTCCTGGCTGTGCTGGGCCGCGACCCGGGAGGCCGCGCCGTTAGGACCACGGAACACGATCGAACAGCGGATCTGGCCGCCGGACATGTAGAGGGTCTTGGCCGCCGAATTGATGATCTGGTCGATCGCCTGCATGGCGAAGTTGAAGGTCATGAACTCGACGATCGGCTTCAGGCCGCCCATGGCCGCGCCCACGCCCAGACCGGCGAAACCGTGCTCGGTGATCGGGGTGTCGATCACCCGCTTGGCGCCAAACTCCTGCAACAGATCGCGGCTGACCTTGTAGGCGCCCTGGTACTGGGCGACTTCCTCGCCCATCAGGAACACCGTCGGATCGTTTCGCATCTCCTCGGCCATGGCGTCCCGCAGAGCGTCGCGGACGGTGGTCTTGATCAGCTTGGCGTCGGCGGGGATCTCAGGGTCGGCCAGGACCACGGCGGGGGCCGGCACGGGCGCCGCAGCAGCAGCGGTCGGGGCGACCGGCGTCGGCGCGGCGACAACCTCGGGCGCGGGAGTAGCAGCGGACGGGGCCGGCGACGCTGCGCCTTCCCCGGTCAGGCGGGCGATCGGGACGTTGACCTTCACGCCCTCGGCGCCTTCCGGCACCAGGATCGCTTCCACAACGCCTTCATCGACGGCCTCGACCTCCATGGTCGCCTTGTCGGTCTCGATCTCGGCGATCACGTCGCCCGAGGAGACCTTGTCCCCGACCTTCACATGCCATTTGGCCAGGGTGCCTTCCTCCATGGTCGGAGAAAGGGCGGGCATCAATACGTCCACGCTCATTGGGCGGCCGTCTCCAGATAGACGTCGGTATAGAGCTCGGAGGGATCCGGCTCGGGGGCGGTGCGGGCGAATTCGGCCGCGTCGGCGACGATCTTCTTCACCTCGGCGTCGATGGCTTTCAGAGCGGCCTCGTCGGCCCAGCCGGACGTCTCCAGGCGCTCTTGCAAGTGATCAATGGGATCGCGGGTCTTGCGCACGGCGTCGACCTCCTCGCGGGTCCGGTACTTGGCCGGATCGGACATGGAGTGGCCACGGTAGCGATAGGTCTTCATCTCCAGGATGAAGGGCCCCTTGCCCGAGCGGGCGTGTTCCGCCGCCTTCAGACCCGCCTCGCGGACCGCCACCACATCCATGCCGTCAACCTCGGCGCCGGGAATGTTGAAGCTGACGCCGCGCTTGTAGAGGTGAGTTTCGGCCGAGGCGCGTTCAACGCTGGTGCCCATGGCGTACTGGTTGTTCTCGATCACATAGACGACCGGAAGGCTCCAGAGCTCGGCCATGTTGAAGCTCTCATAGACCTGGCCCTGGTTGGTCGCCCCGTCTCCGAAATAGACGAAGGCCACCTTGCCGTTGTCGCTGTAATAGTTGGACAGGCCAAGACCGGTGCCCAGGGACACCTGGGCGCCCACGATCCCGTGGCCGCCATAGAAGTCGGCGGTGGTCGAGAACATGTGCATCGAGCCGCCCTTGCCCTTGGAGGCGCCCGCCGCGCGGCCGGTCAATTCGGCCATCACTTCCCTGGGATCCATACCGCAGGCCAGCATGTGACCGTGATCACGATAACCCGTAATGACCTGATCCCCGGGCTGCTTGACGCTCTGCATGCCAACCGCGATGGCTTCCTGGCCGATATAGAGGTGGCAGAAGCCACCGATCAGACCCATGCCATAGAGTTGGCCCGCCCGCTCCTCGAAGCGTCGGATCAACAGCATCTCGCGGTAAAAGTTGAGCAGGTCTTCCTTGCTGACCGAATTGCTGGACGACAGCGCTGTGGCCGCCGTCTTCGCCGCTTTGGGCGCTCTCGCCATACAACTCTCCTCGCCGGCCCTACGCTCAAGCTAGCGAGCGTGTCGGGTCGACGTGAATCGTCGCACCCGTTCAGGGCTTCGTGCGGATCACATAGTCCCTAGGGTCAACTAAGCCTAGCTGAGATCGACTCCGTTCATCCAATAGATCGGCCGAAAGGCTGTCGTCGCGCAAAAGCAGGGCCCGGCGCTCCAAATCCTTGCGCTCGGCCTGAAGCTTGGCCAGTTCGAGGGACTTCTCCTCCAGCGCGGCGTTGCGCCGGGTGAGGGACAAGAGCCCGCGATCTCCCGTCAACGCCTGGAATCCAAAATAGAATATCAGGAAGGCGAGGATGGTCGTCGGCAGATAGGAGCGCAGTCGCGCGAGCATGGAAACGACTCGATGGGCGGTTCTTCGAGGCTACAACCTCCGCCATCATAGTTAAGCGAAGATTGCTCAAAACCCGATCGCGACCATCCATCCGCTGGATAGGCCGCGCGCCGTGGCGCCGGAGGGCTGAGAAGCCCTGGCGACGGTGGCGCGAG
>JARLIP010000154.1 GCA_031291685.1 Caulobacteraceae bacterium
GCCGGGCCGCGCCTCCACCAGCCCGGCGCGGCCGAGCAAGGCCGTAACCCGGCGCACCACCAACGGATTGGTGGGCATGGAGGGGGCCAGTTCGGCGCTGGACACCGCCGCCCCGGGGCAGATCGCCCCCTTGTGCGCCAGATAGACCAGGGCGTGGACGGCCACCGGGAATTTCTGATTGTCGGACATGGTTGGACTTGTTTCCTCAATGACCAACCTAGGCCTCGGGGCGGTGGGATCAAGGCGCCGGGCCGCGACGTTTGCGCGATTGAAGCCTTACCGGAAAAAGAGTAACGGACCGCGCTGCATTGGGGATCGTCGTCGGCCGTGGCCGACGCGCATGGCCCCGGAGGATTTGCATGACAGGGGACATCCCCGGCGCGACCGCGGCCAAGGCCGACGCGCACGCTGAGACCGCCAAGGGCGCCGCGCCCCAGGGGTCAGAGCCTTCCACGGAAACCGCCATGACCGCCGCCCCGGCGCCGCAGGGCTTCTGGGGCCTGACCCTGGGCGCGATCGGCGTGGTGTTCGGCGATATCGGCACCAGCCCGCTCTACGCCATGCGCGAGGCCCTGGCCCGCGCCCGGCCCGGCGGTTCGCACGAGATGGCGGTGCTGGGGGTGGTGTCCCTGGTGATCTGGGCCCTGGTCCTGATCGTCACCGTCAAATACGTCATCTTCCTGATGAAGGCCGACAACCGCGGCGAGGGCGGCACCCTGGCCCTGATGGCCCTGGCGCAGCAGGCCACCGGCCGGCGGACCGCCGCCATCTTCCTGCTGGGCATAGCCGGCGGCGCCCTGTTCTATGGCGACTGTCTGATCACCCCGGCCATCTCGGTGCTGTCGGCGGTTGAAGGGGTCAAGGGCGCGCCCCATGTGGGCCATCTGCTGAGGACCTATGTCGAACCGATCGCGGCGGGCATCCTGGTGGCCCTGTTCTTCGTCCAGGCCCGGGGCACCCACCGGGTGGCGGCCTTCTTCGGCCCGATCATCGTATTGTGGTTCGTGGCCCTGGCGGGGTTGGGTCTCTATCACCTGATGGACGACCTGTCGGTGTTCCGCGCCCTGTCGCCCTATTACGGGGTCCGCTTCCTGATCGAGAACGGCTTTGTCGGCTTCGTCATCCTGGGGGCGGTGTTCCTGGCGGTGACCGGGGCCTCGGCCCTCTATGCGGACATGGGCCATTTCGGCCGCGCGCCGATCCGCGCCGCCTGGCTGTGGCTGGTGTTTCCCTGTCTGGTGCTGAACTATCTGGGGCAGGGCGCCTTCGTGCTGCACAATCCCGCCTTCCGCCACACGCCCTTCTGGGGGATGGTGCCCCAGGCCGCCTATTGGCCGGTGCTGATGCTGGCCACGGCGGCCACGGTCATCGCCTCCCAGGCGGTGATCACCGGCGCCTTCTCCATGACCCAGCAAGCGGTGCAGCTGGGCCTGTTGCCGCGGATGAACATCCGCCGCACCTCCGAGACCCAGGCCGGCCAGATCTTCATCCCCTCGGTCAATCTGTTCCTGATGATCGGGGTGCTGCTGCTGCTGCTGGTGTTCCAGACCTCCAGCCACCTGGCCTCGGCCTACGGCACGGCGGTGACCGGGGCGATGTTCGTCGACACCCTCTTGGCCTATGTGATCGTGCGGCGCCTGTGGCACTGGAACCTGGCCCAAGCCGCGGCCCTGCTGATCCCTGTGGGCGCCATCGACCTGGTGTTCATCTCCTCCAACCTGCTCAAGCTGAAGGACGGCGCCTGGGCGCCCTTGGTGCTGGGGGCGGCCCTGATGCTGGTGATGTGGACCTGGACCCGGGGCTCGCACATCCTGTCGGAGAAGACCCGGCGCGACAGCCTGCCCCTGGCCGACCTGATCGACATGCTGCACGCCCGGCCGCCCTACCGCTCTCCGGGCACGGCCATGTACCTGACCGCCGACGCGGATATGGCCCCGGTGGCCCTGATGCATAACCTCAAGCACAACAAGGTTCTGCATCAGCACAACATTATCGTCACGGTGCGCACCGCCGACGTGCCGGTGATGCCCGAATGCGACCGGATCGGCATCGAGAAGATCAATGACGACTTCAAGAAGCTGACCTTGACCTATGGCTTCATGGAAAGCCCGAACCTGCCCAAGGCCCTGCAACTGTGCCGCAAGCAGGGGCTGAAGTTCGACATCATGGCCACCAGCTTCTTCCTGGGCCGCCGCTCCCTGGTGCCGGCCCAGCATTCGGGCATGCCCCTGTGGCAGGATAAGCTGTTCATCTTCCTGACCAAGAACTCGGCCAATCCCACCGACTTCTTCAAGATCCCCCCCGGCCGGGTGGTGGAGCTGGGCGCCCAGGTCACGGTGTGACCTGCGAGCCCTTCCCCCTCGATGGGGGAAGGGTTCTTGATTCAAGCGCCTCCGACCTCAAGATCGCCCTTGAATAGAGGCCGCGCCTGTCCTTTAAGGCGTGCGCCTCGCCTAACCCCTTTGTCCAAGGATCCACCCCCATGGCCGCCCAGCCGCCCGTGAAGAAAGTCGTTCTCGCCTATTCCGGGGGCCTGGACACCTCGATCATCCTCAAATGGCTGGAGGAGACCTATGGCTGCGAGGTGGTGACCTTCACCGCCGACCTGGGCCAGGGCGAGGAACTGGGCCCGGCCCGGGACAAGGCCCTGCTCATGGGCGTCAAGCCCGAGAACATCTTCATCGAGGACCTGCGCGAGGAATTCGTGCGCGATTTCGTGTTCCCGATGTTCCGCGCCAACGCCGTCTATGAGGGCATTTATCTTCTGGGCACCTCCATCGCCCGGCCCCTGATCGCCA
>JARLIP010000155.1 GCA_031291685.1 Caulobacteraceae bacterium
GCCAGGCTCGCCGTTCCAGACCGCCTCGAAGGCGCAGGGGTTGAGAATCTCCCAGCCATGGGCGTTGGCGATATTCAGCGGCAGGCAGCGATAGGCGAAGGATTCCGGCGTGTCGTCCATCCAGCCGCGGGTGGCCGGGGACGGACGGATCAGGGGCTCCCATCCGGGATGGAGATAGCAGATCAGATCCATCGATCGTCCTTCAGGGGATGCGAGACACCAGATTCGGATGCCGTAGCGGGACCGGTGAACAACACGCGAAAGGCGAATCGCACACGGAACACCCCCTGGATCTTGCGCCGTGCTCTCAACTATGAAAAAGCGTTGCGGTAGTGTTACTCAAATTCTGATTGCGGGTCATCGCGTGAAAAAATCATCCGATCTGGCGATTCTGCCTGTGGCGCTTAGTGTAGCACTCGCCCTTTCGGCCTGCGCCAGCGGCGGCGGCGGCGGCGGCGGCGGAGCAGGCGTTGGACCGTCAGGCGGCGGCACGCCGACACCTACCCCCACGCCGACACCTACTCCCACGCCGACGCCTACCGCGTTCCTGATCGGCGCGCCGGACGCGGCGAGCGTGGGGGCCAATTCGACGTCGACGAAGTTCGCCACCAACGGCGGCTCCAACTTCAGCCCGGCGGGGCCCGTACCCGCCGACAACACCGCCTTTCCCCTTCAAGAAACCGTGGTCAGCATCAGTTCCAACGCGATCACCGCCGACAGCAGCGCCATAGCGCAGGGCGCGACCCTGACTGTGACGCACGTCAACCCCGTCAACGGCGCGGTTTCCGTCTCGGTGAGCATCCCGGAGATCGGGGTGAGCAACCTGGCCCTCACCGATCTTGGAACCACCAGTGGCGGCGCCGAGGTTTATTCGGCCACCCTAGCCGACGGGCGAACGCTCAAGCTGAGCCTCGGTCACCTCGCCTATGTCGCTTTCGGCGTCTGGGGGCTGTCGAGCGCAAGCCCGACCCCCAGCCTGGAGGAGGCGGCGCTGGCGGTTAGCGGCTATCGCACCCCGTCCCTCGCCGCCCTGGCCAGCACGGGCACGACGGCGACCTATTCCGTGGGCGCCAGTGGCATCGTCTTCGCGCCCGCCGGCTCGACCTATACCTCGGCGACTGTGGCGGGCGCCGGCGCCTTGAGTGTCAATTTCGGCGCCAGCACCCTGACAGGGTCATTCACCGGCATGACCGCCACCCCGGTCAGCGGCGGGTCCAGCGAGGCCTGGAACAGCGTCAGCCTCACCGGCTCCATCTCGGGCTCCGGCTTCAGCGGTCAGACAACCGCGACCGCGCCGGCGACGGTCGGAACCTATAGCCTCGCGGGCGGCGCCACCGGCCATGTGGACGGCGGCTTCTTCGGCCCCAACGCCGACGAGATCGGCGGCGTATGGACCCTGGCTGACGGGACCAAGGCGGCGGCGGGCATCGTCGCCGGTTCTCAGACCAGCACCACCAGCGGTGGCGTAACGGTCACCACCGGCAGCGGCACGGGTTCTGGTTCAGTCGGCGGGATCGTCGCTAACAGCTCTGGATCGGGCGCTGGCACGATAACAATAAACACCGGCGCCTCGATCGGCGCCGAAGCCGGCCCCGCCGCTACGGTCGGCGGGCCGGTCCTTACGGGGGTGAACAGCGGCTCACCCCTCAACGCCTCGACCGCACCGGCGGACAATACCGCCCTGCCATTGACGCAGGACATCGTCGTTGGACCACAGTCGGTTACAGAGGCAACCGTGAAGGCTCCAATCCTCACCATCAGCCACGTCGATCCGACGACGGGCAAGGCCAGCCTGTTACTGTCATTCAACGACCTGGGTCTGACCAATGTAGCCTTGACCGACCTCGGCCCAGCTTCCGCGACGGATCCAGACCAGGCCGAGCTCTATTCGACCACCACGACCGGCGGCGTAACCTTGCAACTCGCCTTGCGCCATCTGGACTACCTAGCCTTCGGCGCATGGTCCTACGGAAATGTCGCGGGCGGCTGGATCGGCGGCTACGAGACCCCCACCGCCAGCGTGCCCACTTCGGGCTCGGCTACCTATGCCGGCCATACCTACGGCCAGGTGGACGCAACCGTTAACAGCGTCACCGCCGCGGCCAGCCTGAAGGGCGACGCCAATCTCAGCGCCAATTTCGGCTCAGGCCAGATTACCGGCAAGCTGACCAACATGACCTCGACCGACTCTGGCGGGACGAGTCAGCCCTGGAATGACGTCAGCCTGACCGCAACCATTTCGGGTCGCACCTTCTCTGGCGCGACGGCGGCGGCCAGCGCCCCCACGGGCGCCTATGCCCTCAAATCCTCCGGCACGGGGGCGGTGAACGGCGGCTTCTACGGCCCCAATGGCCAGGAAGTCGGGGCTGTCTGGAATCTGTCGGACGGTCAGGCCCACGCCGTGGGCGCCCTGGGCGCCAAGAAGCAATAGGGTCCTGTTTCCCGGCTTTCGCACGGTCGGACTGATCGCCGCCCTGGGCGCCCTTTGCGGGGCGCGCGGGGCGTGCGCCGCGCCGACTCCTTCGTCACCCGCCCCGGCGCCGGCGGAAGCCGGGCGCTCTATCTCCTATGTCGAGGCGGCCAAGCTGCTGATCGCCGCCGGCAAGCTGGCCGAGGCGCAGAAGGTGCTGGACGCCCTGCACAAGGCCACGCCCAAGGATCGCGAAGTCATTTTCCTACTGGCCATGCTCGCCGAGGCCAAGGGAGACTACGCCGCCGCCATAACCGACTTCCGCGCCATCCTGGTGGACGAACCGGGCAATATCCGGGTACGGTTGGAGCTGGGGCGCGCCTTTTTCGCCATCGGCGACGACCCCAATGCCGAGCATCAGTTTCGCCTCGCCCGCGCCGCCCGGCTGCCCGCGGCCGTGAGAGGCAATATCGACAACTATCTGGCCGCCATCCGCGGCCGCCGCGCCTGGGCCTTCAGCCTGTCCCTGGCCGTGGCCCCAGACAGCAACATCAACGCCGGAACCAATGCCCGGCAGGTCGACCTCTACGGCCTGCCCTTCGATCTGTCCTCCGGCGCCCGGGGCCATAGCGGCGCGGGCCTGTCCGTCGACGCCGCCGGGGAAGTGGCGCCCAGGCTGAGCCCTCGGGTGCGGATGCGGATCGGCGCGGCCCTGGACAGCGTGACCTATTCCCAGACCGCCTTCGACGACACCAACCTCTATCTCTATGCCGGGCCGCAGCTGAACCTGACCCATTGGCGGCTCAGCGCCACCGCCTCCGACACCGACCGCTGGTATGGGGGCTCGCTCTACTATTCCGGCGGCGGCGCGCGCCTGGAGGCGGACTACCTGCCCACGGCCCGGCTGCGGATCGCGACCGCCGTCGAGCGCCAGTTCCTGACCTACCGCTATGACGCCGGCCAGACCGGCCCCGTGACCACCGGCAGCTTGGACCTGACCTTTGGCCTGACCCCGTCCAGCCTGCTGCACGGGGCCCTGTCCGTCAGTCGGCAGGACGCCCGCGACCTGGCCTACGCCAATACCGTCGGCACGGTCGCCATTGGCTATCTGCGCGAGTTGCCCAAGGGTTTTTCCATCTCGGTGGAACCCAGCTACGGGCGGGCGGAATACGACGAGGCGCTCTCCGCGTTCAGCCGTCGCCGTTCGGACTCGATCGCGCGGATCTCGCTGTCGGTTCTAAACAGGGCCATATCCTACCGAGGTTTCGCACCCCGCCTGACCTACAGCTACACCGACGACACCAGCTCGATCCCCCTCTACAGCTACAGGCGCAACCGGCTCGAACTGCGGGTCACGCGCCAGTTCTGATCTCGGGTTCGGGCGACGCCAGGCGCCGAGGCGCCGCGTCGAGGCTCACGCGCGAGGAAATCCATGAAACGCCATATCCTCACCGGCGCGCCCGGCGCCGGCAAGACCGCGATCCTGCGGCGGCTGGAGGTCCTCGGCCATTGCGTGGTCGAGGAGGCCGCCACCGACGTCATCGCCCTGCGCCAGGCCGAGGGCGAGGGCGAGCCGTGGACAGGGGCCCGCTTCATCGAGGACATCGTCGATCTTCAGCGGCGTCGGCGCACCCGGGCCAGCGCCCTGCCCGTGAGCGACCAGATCCACGACCGCTCGGCGGTCTGCACCCACGCCCTGTGCCGGTTCCTGGACCGTCCCATCCCACCCGCCCTGTCCCGGGAGCTTGAGGACATCGCGGCGCACGGGGTCTTCCAGCGGCAGGTGTTCTTCGTCCGCGCCCAGGACTTCATCACCCCCACCGCCGCCCGCCGGATCAGCCTGGAGGACGCCCTGCGCTTCGAGGCGGTTCACGTGGAGTCCTACCAGACCTTCGGCTATGATCTGGTCTGGATTGAGCCGGCGGCCCTGAGCATCCGGGCCGATCAGATCGAACGGCGGATCAACACCCCTTGCCCTTAATTGAGCAATCGGTATGAAAACCGCAAACCATGCGGCCGGCGCTGGATCGGCCGCGAACCCAAGGGAGCTCGCACCACCATGACCAAGGATCTGTTCTCACTGGCGGGGCGCACGGCCCTGGTCACCGGCGGCTCGCGCGGGATCGGCAAGATGATCGCCGCCGGCTTCATCGCCCAGGGGGCCAAGGTCTATATCTCCTCGCGCAAGCCCGGCGCCTGCGACGCGACCGCCGCCGAACTCAGCGCCGGGGGCGGAACCTGCATCTCCCTGCCCCAGGACGTCTCCACCGTGGAGGGCTGCAAGGCCCTGGCGGCCCGCTTCGCCGAGCATGAGACCAAGCTCGACATCCTGGTCAACAACGCCGGCGCCGCCTGGGGCGCGCCCTTCGACGAGTTCCCGGAAAGCGGCTGGGACAAGGTCATGGACCTGAACGTCAAGTCACCCTTCTTCCTGACCCAGGCGCTGGCCGCCCCCTTGCGCGCCGCCGCCAGCGCCGCCCAGCCGGCCAAGGTGATCAACATCGCCTCCATCGACGGCATCCGCCCCAATCCGATGGAGACCTATTCCTATCACGCCAGCAAGGCCGGCCTGATCCACCTGACCCGCCGCATGGCCGCGACCCTGATCCGCGACAATATCGTGGTCAACGCCATCGCCCCCGGCGCCTTCGCCTCGGAGATGAACCGCGACGCCCGCGACCACGGCGACGCCCTGGCCAAGCACATCCCCTCGGGCCGCATCGGGACCGACGAGGACATGCAAGGGGTGGCCATCTATCTGGCCTCCCGCGCTGGCGACTACGCCGTGGGCGTCACCATCGCCGTGGACGGCGGGGTCGCCTACGCCGCCCTGAACATCTAGGGATCCCTGAACATCCAGGCGCTCCGCGCCAAATGATTAGGTTGAAACGACGCCGCCCCAGCCCCTGGGGTGGCGTCTTTGTTTATGCGCCCACCCTCAATGCAGTCATGCCGGCGCGCTTTCTGATCAACCACGCCGATCTTCGGTTCAGCCGCAAAAGACGGGCTGACTCCGCTGTCATGTTAACGCATTGTTAAGCGGTTAAGCATTCCGCCAGTACGCGGTTGAGGTTGGCTTATGTCCGCACCCATGCAAGGCATTGACCGGATCGCCCCCTCCGAGGGCGGTATGAGGACCCTGGCCGTGGTCGCCCTCAAGGGCGGCACCGGCAAGACCACGGTGGCGGTGAACCTGGCTTCCCGCGCCCACGCCGCGGGATTGAAGGTGGTGCTGGCGGACATGGACCCCCAGGGCTCGTCGAGCGACTGGTCCAAGTCCCGGGGCGGGGCGGCGCCCATGACCCTGCCCCTCAAATTCGGCTCCCTGTTTCCCGCCCAGAACACCGCCGACAACGCCGGGGTCGATCTGATGATCCTGGACACCCGCGCCTCGTCCCAGATGGACACGGTGGCGGCGGTCAAGGCCGCGGATCTGAGCCTGATCGTGGTGCGCCCCACGGTGATCGACCTGCGGGCCATCGCCGCGACCGTGGATCTGTTGCGCCCCCTGCGCCGCCAGGCCGCCTTCGTCATCAACCAGGCGCCCTGCCAAAGGACCGGCCGGGATCCGGTGATGGTGTTAGAGGCGATTGAGCTTTTGCTGCGTTACGGCCTGGCCATCGCCCCGGTGGGCCTGCGCGGCCGCCAGATCTATCAGACCACCTTCAGCCGGGGCACGACCCCCGCCGAGGAAGATCCCGCCAGCGCCGCTGGGGCGGAGACCCAGCGGCTGTGGGATTTCGCCGCTGAAAAGCTTTGGCCGGCCGGGGTTCGGCCGCGTCCGGCGGGGCGCCTGCCGCACCCCTCCTTCGATCCCCGCGGCCTGGCCATGGCCGGCGTCCTGAGCGCCGTTGTTCCGCACGGCGCCCAGGCTCACCCCTGAGGGGCTCCAAATAGGCCGGCCCCTCGGCCTATTTGGCCCGCGCGGCCTCCACCTCGATCTCCATGGCTGGCCCAGCCGCCGCCAGTCCGGCGACCTGAACCGTGGAGCGGGACGGCTTGTTGGGCTGCTCGGGGGTGCCGAAGAACTGCTTGTAGCCCGCCATCATGCCGGCGAAGTCCATATGGCCGTCCTTGGTCGGATCACCGACCATATAGACGCGCATCATCACCACATCCCCCATGCCGAGCCCCTTCTCGGCCAGATGCGCCTTGATTATCTTGAACACGTTCACCGCCTGGGTGGTGGTGTCGCCATAGGCGGCGGCTGTCCCCGCCGGAGCGGAGGGGTTGATCACCGGCGGCAAAACACCGGACAGATAGATGAGGTCGGAGCCCGCCGGGACTTCCACCGCCGTGGCGATCGCGCCGGTCGGCGTTTGAGTATGCACGACCGGCGCCGCCTGGACGGGCGCCCCCGCGAAAGCCAAGGCGGCCAGAGCCAATCCCGACATCGATACGCATTTCTTGAACAATTCCATCTCCCTGAGGGCGCCTGCATCCGCGCGCCAGCGTGACGACACCGGTCCGCGCGCCCTGACCCTGGCCAATTCACCGCCCCGCATCAAGGCGCGGTCGCCGGCCAGAACGATTTCGCTCAAGCATTAGTCATCGGCGCTGACGAATGCCGCACACCTGAAGCAATTCTCCCATTTAATGCCTCATTTCATCACTGACACCGGTGACAGGATTGTCATACCAGCTCTCTGGGGTTCAGCCTCGGAGTCGAAGCATGAAGAGGGGAACTTCAGAACTCGATTTGATTGATATTCGCAGCATTTCGGCTCAACGAGCGTACTGTCTCTAAACGCGACAGACATTGATGACGCACGAAAATACTCAATATAAAGAATTAAAATAATTCGAACCGATTCCAAAATCGGTCGTGAGCGGTTGCGCGCCGCTCACTGAGCTCATGGAAACGCTGGATCGGGCCCTGTTTCTTCAACAGCTGGGGGTCAGCACGTGAAATTTACTTTTCTAAGCGTAAGCGTAATCGCCCTAATCGCCGCCACCGCCGGCCAAGCCGCCGCCGCTGCGCCGACACCCGCCGCGGCCGCCGATGCGGCCGGCGCGACCGAAGAGGTCATCGTCACCGGCACGCGCCAGACCGGCCTGAAGGCGGTGGACAGCGCCGCTCCCGTCGAGGTGGTGGGCGCCGACGCCCTCAAGCATGTCGGTCAGCCCGACCTGATCCAGGGCCTGGCCCAGATGGTGCCCTCGTTCACGGCCGAAGCCCTGGGCGGCGACACCGCCAACCTCACCCTGTCCGCCAAGCTGCGCGGGATCAGCCCCAACGACACCCTGGTTCTGGTGGACGGCAAGCGCCGGCACACCTCGGGCAATCTTCACGTTCTCGGCGGCCCCTACCAGGGCGCGGCCACCGCCGACATCGGCCTGATTCCCGTCGCCGCCATCGATCACGTCGAAGTGCTGCTGGACGGCGCCGCGGCCCAGTACGGCACGGACGCCATCGCCGGGGTGGTCAATATCATCCTCAAGAAGAACGCCCATGGCGGCGCGGCCTCGTTCACCGGCGGCGCCTACTACCCCGGGGACGGCGAGACCTATGCCGGCTCGATCAATTTCGGCCTGCCCCTGGGCGACAACGGCTTCCTCAACGTCACCGCGGAGCAGCGCCACCACGACTACAGCCAGCGGGGCGGCGCCGACATTCGCGTGCTCAACAACCCGCTCTATGACGGCCTGGGCCTGCCGGGCTATCCGAACGTCAACCACATCGTCGGCGACGCCAAGTCGACCACCACCAATCTGTTCTACAATGGCGGCTATGACTTCGGCGGCGTCGAGGCCTACAGCTTCGGCAGCTATTCACACCGCGACGCCCGCGCCTACGAAAACTATCGGGTCCCTGGAAAGGTGATCGCTTCGCCAACGCTGGGCGTGGCCGGAAACTACACGGACCCGGGCGAACTGATCTTCGCCCCCCAGGGCTTCAACCCCAAGGAAGGCCTGGTCGAGGACGACTATTCCATCACCGGCGGCGTCAAGGGCGACCTGGCCCAATGGCATTGGGACCTGAGCACCACCTACGGCACAGACCAGGACAACATCCACACCTACGACTCGGCCAACCGCGCCCTATATATCGACACCCACTCGACGCCGACCAACTTCTATGACGGCGCCTTCATCACCAAGCAGTGGACCAACAATCTCGACATCTCGCGGGACTTCGCGGTCGGTCTCGCCACGCCCCTGACGGTGGCGTTCGGGGCCGAAACCCGCAACGAATCCTATGAGATCAAGGCGGGCGAACAGGACTCCTATTACAAGGAAGGCGCCCAGTCGTTCCCAGGCTTCCAGCCCACCGACGCCGGCAAGCACGACCGCAGCAACTACGCTGGCTATATCGATCTGGCGGCCTCGCCGATCACCGGCCTCAAGCTTGATCTCGCCGGCCGTTATGAACACTTCAGCGATTTTGGCGACACCACCGTCGGCAAGTTCACGGCGCGATACGACTTCAACGACATGATCGCCATCCGCGGAACGGTCTCCACCGGCTTCCGCGCCCCGACCCTGGCCGAGGAATACTATTCGGCCACCAACGTCTCCCCGACGGCGGCGGTGGTGCAGCTACCGGCGAACTCGGCGGCGGCGAAGGTGCTGGGCTTTGGCAACCTCAAGCCGGAAAAGTCGAACAACTACAGCGTCGGCCTGGTGCTGCACCCGATCAGCAAGCTGAGCATCACCCTCGACGCCTATCAGATCGACATCAAGGACCGTATCGTCGCCACCGGCACGATCTATGGCGGTGGCGGCGTCAGCAACGCCCCCGCGGTCCGGGCCGCGATCGCCAAGCACAATAATATCCTCGACCCGACCGTGACCTATGTCGGCGTCAGCCTGTTCACCAACGGCATCGACACCAGCACCAAGGGCGTCGAACTGGCGGCCAACTACAGCAGCGACTTCGGCGATCTGGGGCATGTCGATTGGACGGTGGCGGCTAACTATAACGAAACCACCATCACTCACATCGCCGCCACCCCCATCGAGGTTCTCACCAGCTATGACTCGCACGGCAACCTCGTTCCTCAATCCCTGTTCGACAAATCGGCCAAGAGCTACCTGACCACCGCCACGCCAAAGGAAAAAGTCAGTTTGGCGGCCTACTACACCAAGGGCAAATGGGCGGTGAACCTGCGGGAGACCATCTACGGCCCTTCCTCCGACATGGTCAGCCCCAATGGCTTCGACTATTACGAGGAAAAGATCGGCACCACCGGGATCACCGATCTGGAGGTCGACTACGCGGTCAACAGCCGGGTCAAGATCGCCGGGGGCGCCAACAACCTGTTCGACACCAAGCCGCCGAACCGCCCCCTGCGCAAGAACGGCAAGCCGGCCGACGGCAGCAACGTGCTCAACGCCCCGGTCGGCTTCTCGCCGTTCGGAATCAACGGCGGCTACTACTATGGCCGGGTGACCTTCACCTTCTAGGCTCAATCGGGTCTCTTCGCCCCCCCGGCTCATCCGAGCCGGGGGTTCATTTTGAATGGATCGCGGCGCCCACCGCCCTTAGGGTTCCCGCCCAGCCAGCCACCTGAGATCCGCGAGACGCCGACCGCCACCCATGACCGAAGCGCGTCCGCTATCCCTCGCCGAAGCCGTCGATCAGGCCGCGGCCCTCCTGGCCAAGGACCCCGGGGGCGCTGAGCGACGGGCGTCGGAGATACTGAAGCTGGCTCCCCAGGACCCGAGGGCGCGGCTGATCCTCGCCTCCGCCCGACGCCGCCAGGGCGACGCCCAGGCCGCGCGGGCGCTTCTGGAGCCCCTGGCCAAGGCCTACCCCAAGGCCGCCCAGACCTATTACGAACTGGGCGCGGCTCTCGACGCCCTGGGCGAGACCCAGGCCGCGACGGCGGCCCTGCGCCACGCCCTGAGCCTCAAGGGTGACTTGGCCGAGGCCTGGCGCACCCTGGGGGACATCCTGTTTCGCGAAGGCGACCTGCAAGGCGCTGAGGAGGCCTATGCCCAGCATGGCCGCGCCCAGATCCAGGACCCCGCCCTGCGGCCCGCCGCCGAGGCGCTCTATCTTGGCCGCCTCGATGAGGCCGGGCAGCGCCTGCGGGCGCTGCTAAGCGGCCGCCCAGACGACCCCGCGGCCATGAGGCTGCTGGCGGATGTCCTCCTGCGGCGGGAGCGTTTTGGCGACGCCGAGATCCTTCTGGCCCATTCCCTGGAGCGCGACCCCACCCAGGACGGCGTGCGTCTGAACTACGCCATCGCCAGTTTCCGCCAGCAAAAGGCCGCCCAGGCCCTGCCCCATATCGAGCGGCTGCTGGCGGCCGATCCCGCCCATCCGGCCTATCGCAACCTGATGGCCGCCTGCCTGGGGCTGATCGGCGAGGACGAGCGGTCCATCTGCCTCTATCAGGGCCTGCTGGCCGACTATCCGAAACAGCCGCGCATCTGGCTCAACTACGCTCACGCCCTGCGGGCCGTGGGTCGGCGCGCGGAGGCGGTGGACGCCTACAAGCGCTGCATCGCCCTGGCCCCCGGCCTGGGGGACGCCTATTGGAGCCTGGCCAATCTCAAGGTCGCCTCCTTCACCGCCGAGGAAGAGGCTGCCATGCGGGCCCAGCTTGAGCGGGTCGACCTGCCCAACGAAGATCGGCTGCACCTGTGCTTCGCCCTGGGCAAGGCCCTGGAGGATCGCGGCGATCCCGGCGGCGCCTTTTCCCACTACGCCCAGGGCGCCGCGATCCGCCGCGAGCAGGCTCGCTATGACGCGGGCGCCACCACCGCCCAGTTCGGTCGGACCAAGGCCGTCTTCACCCCCGCCCTGTTCGCCGCCCGGGCCGGCATGGGCTCCAGCGCCCCCGATCCGATCTTCATCGTCGGCCTGCCCCGGTCCGGCTCGACCCTGATCGAGCAGATCCTGGCCAGCCATTCGGCGGTGGAGGGCGCCCGGGAGTTGCCGGACCTCGGCTTCATCGCCCGCAATCTCGGCGCGGACTATCCCGAAGCCGTCGCCGGGCTGGCGCCGGACCAGCTACAGGCCCTGGGGGACGGCTACATCGCCTCGACCCGCATCCACCGAAAGCTGGACCGGCCCCTGTTCATCGACAAGATGCCGAACAATTTCCAACACATCGGCCTGATCCAGCTGATCCTGCCCCGGGCCAGGATCATCGACGCCCGCCGCCATCCCCTGGGAACCTGTTTCTCGGCCTTCAAGCAGCACTTCGCCCAGGGCCAGACCTTTTCCTACGACCTGGGCGACCTGGGCCGCTACTACCGCGACTATGTGGACCTGATGGCCCACTTTGACCGCGCCCTGCCCGGGCGCGTCCACCGGGTGATCTACGAGGACATGGTCGAGGACACCGAGACCCAGGTGCGGCGTCTGCTGGACTATTGCGGCCTGCCCTTCGAGGCGGCCTGCCTGAAGTTCTACGAAAACGACCGCGCCGTGCGCACCGTCAGCTCAGAACAGGTGCGCCGCCCGATCTTCCGCGAGGGCCTGGAACAGTGGCGCCGGTTCGAGCCCTGGCTAAATCCCCTGAAGGCCGCCCTGGGTCCCGCCCTGGAGGGTTGGCGGGGCGATCAGGCGGCCTTTGAAATCCCGTCCTAAAAAATCACCTTCTCCTCGCCCCACCACAGGGGCGAGCGGGCCAGGTCGATGAACCTGCGCTCGTCTTCCAGCAACAGACGCCCGGCCTTGGCCGCCTCGGGATCGCTGGCGCTGGCGGCCATGTCCTCCAGGCTGTCCCACCACAGTTGAGCCACCCCGTCGAAGCCCTCCGGACCGCCCCGGGCGCGGCGCAGGTCGGCGGAGATTTCCGCTGGCAGGCTGTGGGTCTGCACATAGCGGCGAATGCGCAGCACATCCTTCACGCTGGCCACCAGGGGGGCGTGTTTTTCAAACCAGTAGGCCTGGAACGCCTCCCGGGTCAGCTCGGGCCGCCGGACCAGGGCGAAGGTCAACTTAATCATCGTGGGCGCCTCAACGTCAGGGAAGACAGGACGATCTGGTTCGGACTACCGTTCCGGCAATCAATCAAAAACGCACCGGGAGGCCCAATGAGCCGTCTTCAGAACAAGGTCGCCATCGTCACGGGCGCGGCCTCCGGCATCGGCCGGGCCAGCGCCGAGCTGTTCGCGGCGGAAGGCGCCCGGGTCCTGGCCGTGGATCGTCCCGGCGCGGACCTGACCTTTGAAGACCCCCACATCCGCACCCTGGCCCAGGACGTCGCCGCCGCCGAGGCCCCGCAGGTGATCGTCGAGGCGGCCCTGGAGGCCTTCGGCGCCCTGGACATCCTGTTCAACAACGCCGGCGTCGCCAACTCCACCCCGGCGGCGCAGATGACCGACGAGGATTGGGACCGGGTGATCTCGATCAATCTGCGGGCGGTGTTTCGCCTGTCGCGCCAGGCCATTCCCCACCTGATCCAGTCCGCTCACGGGCGGATCATCTCCACCGCCAGCGTCATGGCCCTGGGCACGGACTATGGGCTGTCGGCCTATTGCGCCTCAAAGGCCGGGGTGCTCGGCCTGACCCGAACCCTGGCCCTGGAACTGGGCAAGCACGGGGTCACCGCCAATGCGGTGCTGCCCGGCGCGATCCTGACCGGCATGACCAGTTCCAGCTTCGCCAATCCCCAGGCCGCCGAGGTCTGGGCCAGGAAGTCGGTGCTGCGCCGCCTTGGCCAGCCGATCGATGTGGCCCGGGTGGCCCTGTTCCTGGCCAGCGAGGACGGCGGCTTCGTCACCGGCCAGGCCATCGCCGCCGACGGCGGCCTGACCCTGCGGATCTGAGGCGAGACCATGAACGAGCTCGATTTTACCGGCCGCACCGTCCTGGTGGTGGGCGGCTCCAGCGGCATCGGCAATGGCATCGCCCAGGGCTTCCGCGCCAAGGGGGCGAGCGTCCACGTCTGGGGCACCCGCGCCTCGGCCAGCGACTATCACGCCGATGACGGCTGCGACCTGACCGGCCTGACCTACGCCCAGGTCAATGTGGAAAGCCCCGAGGCGGTGGCGGC
>JARLIP010000156.1 GCA_031291685.1 Caulobacteraceae bacterium
AATCGCCAGGGCCCCCGCCCCGACCCCCGCCGCCAGCACCACCCCGCCGCCCAGCATCCAGATCAGTCGCCGACTGGGCTTTGGGGCGGCGGAAGCCTCCTTGACGAATTCAGGTTCGACGGGCCTGGAGCTGACTGTGGGCTTGGCGCTCGCCCAGGTCGCGGGGTCCAGGGACAGGGTCTCATCCGCGGGCTTTTGCGGCCCGGCGGCAGGCCTTTCCCCTGACGGCGCCTCGATCCTGGCGGCCACCCCCGGGCTGCGGAACATGGCCCGCGGGTCCAGGGACGGACCCTTGTCCAGGCCGTCCGCTCCCTTGTCCTCGCCTTCGACCATCAATCCCCCAACGCGACCGTTTCAACCTAACAGGATTCCGCTTCAGCCGCCGAAACCAACATGCTTATATGCCGGCGTTATCGAAGACTCTTGGGGGTTCGTATGGCGGGCGCAAGCCGCGTGGCTTGGCGAGAAGGGCTGTTTCTGCGCCCGCAGCACTTTCAGCAGCAGGATCGGTTCGTCACGTCGCTGGTGCAGGAGCGTACGGCGGGACTGACGCCTTATCCTTGGGGCTTGTCCGAACTCGTCATCAATGACTCCCTGGCCCAGATCGGCCAGTTCGCGGTGGAGCGCTGCGTCGGCGTCTTGGCTGACGGTCAGGCGGTCAATATCCCGGCCAATAGCCCCCCGCCCACGCCCATCACCCTGCCGGCGGACCTGCGCGACACGGTGATCAGCCTCACCCTGCCCTCGCAGCAACCGGGGGTCACCGAATTCGCCGACCGCGGCGGCGCCAGCGGCGCCATGCGCTTCGTGGTCGACGAGGAAGAGGTGTTCGACACCTATTCCGACGAGCGGGTCTCCGAGCGGATCGAGGTCGCACACCCCAATTTCACCTTCGGCTATACCCGCGAGCAGACCGACGGGCGTGTGACCCTGCCCCTGGCCAAGGTGCGCGAGGTCTCCAACGGCCGCATCGTCTTCGACGATCATTTCATTCCGCCCACCCTGGACATCCGCGCCTCCCGCCGGCTCAGCGCCTTCATCACCGATATCCTGGGGCGCGCTGACCAGCGGGTCACCGAACTGGCGGTGCGGGCGGTGGAGGCCACCGATGGCGGGGCGGAGACCTTCGCCTCGTTCCTGCTGCTCCAGGCCCTGAACCGCTGGGCGCCGCTTCTGGCGCACCAGGCCTCGCTGCCGAATGTCCATCCCGAGCGCCTCTACGAGACCTTCGTCAGCATGGCCGGGGAGCTGGCCACCCTGACCCTCAAGGAGCGGCGCCCGCCGCCCTTCCCGCGCTACGACCACCAGAACCCGCAACAGCCCTTCGAGACCGTGTTTGATCTGTTGCAGGGCGAGCTTTCAGCCCTGTTCGAGCGCTCGGCGGGACAATTGCACATCGAGGCCGTGGGTCCCGGCGCCTATACCGCCCGGATCGACGACCACTCCCTGTTCCAGACCTCCAGCTTCTATCTGGCCGCCAGCGCCCGGGTTCCGCCGGAAGCCCTGGCCCAGCGCCTTCGATCAGTGGTCAAGATCGGCTCGGTGGTGAAGATGCACGACATCGTCTCCTCGGCCCTGCAAGCCGGGGTGCGCATCTCGCCCACCCCCACGCCGCCGCCCCAGATCAAGATCCTGCCCGGCTACGTCTATTTCGAACTTGACCGATCCTCTCCGGATTGGCGCGATCTGGCCACCGCGCCGGCCATCGGCATGCATGTCGCCGGCGACTGGCCCGAGCTGAAGCTTGAACTTTGGTGGGTTAAGCGAGCGCAACGATGAGTGGCGAGGACAAGCCGGGTCCCAACAGGACCATTTTCCAGCCCTCCCCTCTGCAACAGATGCGGGAGGCTGATCGCGCGCCTCAGCCTGATCAGCCCCCCGCCGTAACGCCTCCCCTCACCCAGGCCTATCGCCCGGCGCCCAGCCAGGACGACCTGCCCATGGCCCCCGCCGGGGCCCCGCCGCGCAACATGCTGATGGCGAGGGCCGCGCCCTTCCTGGCCCTGATCGCCGGGGTCCGCTCCGGGCGAGCCCGGACCGCCCTGCCCGACCTGCACCGCCAGGCCACCGCCGACATCTCCGCCTTCCAGGCCTCGCTCCAGGGCCAGGTCTCCGAAGAGACCGCCCGCCGGGCCGTTTACGCCCTGGCCGCCACCGCCGACGATGTGGCCCTGAATCTGCCGGGCCAGGGAGCCGACGCCGCCGAATGGGCCCAGCGCAGCCTGGTGGTTCGCTTCTTCCAGGAAGCCATCGGCGGCGACCGCTTCTGGCGCCTGCTGGACGAGATGATCGCCCGGCCAGCGGAATTCGCAGACCTGCTCGAGCTCTATCACGCCTGCATGGCCGCCGGGTTCGAGGGCCGCTATCGGGTGATGGCGGACGGTCGCCAAGGGCACCAGGCCCTGATGCAGCGGGTCTATCAGGCCCTGCCCCACGTCCGCGACCTGTCTCAGACCGAACTGTCGCCGCGCTGGCGCGGGGCGCCGACCCGGGTGGGCAAGCTGGGCTTCTGGGCGCCCTTGGCCCTGGCCGCCGTGGGCGCCTTCGCCCTCTTGCTGGTGATCTATATCGGATTGCAGTTCTGGCTCGCCGCCAGCGACCACAAGGCCCGTGAGGCCCTGCGCGCCATCAATCCCACCGGGGTCCTGTCCCTGCAACGGGCGGCGGTGACGCCGCCTCCGGCCCCGGACGCGGCCCTGGGCGGCCTGCGCGCCTTCCTGGCCGACGAGATCAGCCGCAACCTGGTGGCCGTGGACCCCAACCCCACCCGGGTGCGCACCAAGGTCGGACAGCTGTTCAAGTCCGGGTCGGAGGAACTGGTGCCCCAGCAGCGCCAACTGATCGACCGCATCGCCCAGGCCCTCAACACCGAGGCCGGGGACATCCGCGTCGAAGGTTATTCCGACTCCGCCAAGCCCCACGGCCTCAGCTATCCGGACAATGACAGCCTGTCCAAGGCCCGGGCCGACACCGTCGCCGCCCTGATCCGCGCGGCGCTCAAGGACCCCACCCGCAAGGTCACCGCCGAGGGACTGGGCGAAAGCCGGCCGATCGCCTCCAACGACACCCCCGAGGGCATGGCCCAGAACCGCCGCGTCGAGATCGTGTTGGAGCCGAAGGCGCAATGACGGCTTTAAAGAAGTTTTTCGGCAACTGGTGGGTTGTCTCGATCCTGGCTGCGGTGATCGCCGCCCTGGTCCTGGCCCTGGTGCTGCCCTTGGTCTGGCATTGGTTCCACCCCCTGTGGCGCAGGCTCCTGCTGGTCCTGCTGGTGGCCGGGGTCTGGGGCGTCCTGGCCCTTTGGCGGGTGCTGGCGGCGCGCAAGGCCTCCGACCGCATCGCAGACGCCCTGGCCAAGGCCGGACAGGACGCGGGCGAAGGCGCCACCGTCGCCCGGCGCATGGCCGAGGCCCTGGGTCGGCTCAAGGCCGAGACCGGCGGTCGCCGCGACTATCTCTATAACCGCCCCTGGTATGTGATCATCGGCCCGCCGGGCGCCGGCAAGACCACCGCCCTGATCAATTCCGGCCTGCGCTTTCCCTTCGCCGAGAGCGCCCTGCAAGGGGTGGGCGGCACCCGCAACCTGGACTTCTGGTTCGCCGACGAAGCGGTGATGGTCGACACCGCCGGCCGCTACACCAGCCAGGACAGCGCCGAGGCCCGGGACCGCGAGGGCTGGACCCAGTTCCTGGACCTGCTGCGCAAGAACCGCCCCTTGCAGCCGATCAACGGGGTGCTGGTGGCGATCGGCCTCGACACCCTCCTGGGGGCGGACACCGCCACCATCGACCGGCACGCCTCCACCATCCGTCGGCGCCTGGCCGAGTTGCGCCAGGGGCTGGAGATCGCCACCCCGATCTATGTGATGTTCACCAAGGCCGACCTGATGGCCGGCTTCAGCGAGTTCTATGACGACCTGGACGTGGAGGGCCGGCGCGCGGTGCTGGGTTCGACCCTGCCTCTGGATGGCGCCGCCCCGGACGCCGCCGCCTTCGCCCAGGCCTTCGACGGCGTGGCCCAGGCCGTGGCCGACCGCTCGGCCAAGCGGCTTCAGGATGAGTTGGACGCTCGCCGCCGAGGCCTGATCGTCGGTTTCCCCGCCCAGTTCTCCACCCTGCGCAACGCGGTGGTGCGGTTCCTGGACGGCGCCTTTCCCGTGGGCGCCGCGGAGGGTGCGGCCCAGGTGCGGGGCTTCTATTTCACCAGCGGCGTTCAGGCCGGCACCCCCATCGATCGGCTCTTGAGCGGCATCACCGCCGTGCACGACGCCCCCGCCGCGCCCCGGGGCGGCAACCGCGCCTATTTCATCAATCGCCTGCTGACCGACGTGGTCCTGGCCGAGGCCGGCCTGGTGCAGGCCACCCCCGCGGCCAAGGCCCGCCGCCGGGCGATCCTGACCGTCGGTTTCGGCGCCATCGCCGCCGTCGCTGCTCTGGTGCTGCTGGCCTGGACCGTCAGCTTCGTGCGCAACCGCGCCTATGAGGGCCAGCTGGAACAGGCCGCCGTCGCCGCCAAGCAGCAGATGGGCGACATCCAGATGGGCCAGGTGGGCGAAAGCGACCCGACCCTGGACGTGGCCCTGCCGGGCCTCGACGCCCTGCGCGCCCTGCCGGGCGGCTATGACGCCCGCCGCCACCACTTCCCGTCCCTCCTCAGCCGCTTTGGCCTGTTCCGCGGCGGCCTCAGCCAGGAAGCCGAACGCACCTATCTGGAAGCCCTGCAAAGGGTGATCCTGCCCCGGGTGCTGCTGCGCCTGGAGGACTATCAGCACGAGCACGCCGCCAACGCCCTGGATCTCTACGCCCCGCTCAAGGCCTATCTGCTGATCGGCGGCCAGCATAAGCCCCTGCAAAAGGATGCGGTCACCGGCTGGATCGAGGATGACTGGCGCGCCACCGGGACCCTGGCCGGCGCCGCCCATGACGACGAGCGCCGCCGCCTCTCCGCCCACCTGGACGCCATGTTGGCGGACAAGGACGGCCTGACCCGGGTCTGGGGCCCGTCGGGCGCGCCGGTGGACGCGGCCCTGATCACCGACAGCCGCCAGAAGATCGAGGCGGCGCCCATGGCCGACCGGGCCTACGCCCTGCTCAAGCAGAAGGGCGCCTCCGCTGGCGCGCCCTGGACTCCCTCGTCCTTAAGCGCCGGCCAGTTCGTGGCTTTCCTCAACCCCACCGGGGTGCAGAACCTCAGCGTGCCGTTCTTCTATACAAAGCAGGGCTACGCCAAGGTCTATCAGCCCGGCCTGCAGACCGTGGCCATCGACATCAAGAACGACCTTTGGATGCTGGGCGGCGACGAGGATAAGTCCGCTCTCCAGGCCCAGCTCGCCCAGCTCAAGGACGGGGTCGCGAACCGCTACGCCACCGACTACGTCGCCGCCTGGAAGGCCGTGGTCCAGGGGATCAAGCCCGGCGATTTCTGGAACAACAGCAGCGCCCAGTACGCCATCCGCGCCGAGCCCTCCCCCTACAAGGTGCTGTTGATGCAGGTGCGGGACAATACCAACTTGTCCGGCCCCACGGCCCTCGACGCCGCCGCCAAGGGTGTCGGCGCCAAGCTGGACGGCGCGGTCCAGGGGATCACGGGGATCGCCCCGCCACCTGGGGGCGGTCCTCAGGGCTTGGACGCCGCCAGCCAGATCACCCAAGCCTTCACGCCCCTGGCCGCCTATGTGAATGGCCCCCTCGACGATTTCCTGCATAAGCTTCAGGCCGCGCTCCTGGCCAAGGAGCAGTTGGCCGGCGCCAGCGCGGTGAGCAAGCAACCCGCCCAGATCCAGCTGGACCAGGCCATGGCCGCCCTCAAGGACGCCTCCGGCGCCGCCCCGCCGGAGGTCAAGGACTTCGTCGGCCAGGCGTCACAGCAGGGGGATGCGGCCCGCATCTCCTCCTCCGCCTCGGACCTGACCGCCGACTACGCCGCCTCGATCAAGGGTCAGTGCCAGACCCTGGTCAGCGGCCACTATCCCTTCGCCGCCAGCGCCACCCTGGACGCCACCGCCGAGGACGTGGCCCGCCTGTTCGGCTCCGGCGCGCCCATGGACCAGTTCCAGGCCAAGGTTCAGCCCTATCTCAACACCAGCGGCAAACGCTGGCGCTGGCGCTCCGAGGAGGATCCTATCGCCAAGACCCTGGACCCGCCGGCGGCCGAGGAGTTCCAGAAGGCTCAGCAGATCCGCGACCTGCTCTCGCCGGGCCTGTCCTTCCAGATCGCCATGGACCGCGCCGGTAGTTCGGTGACCATGGCCACGGTGACCATCAACGGGATCTCCAACGGCTTCAGGCCCGACTCCGCCGAGCCCCACGGCTGGCGCTGGACCGGCCTCGGCAATCCCGACGCCGCGGTGGAGATCGTCTCCGACGGCAAGAGCAAGCGTTACGCCTTCTCCGGCCCCTGGGCGGTGTTCAAGATGTTCCAGAAGGCGGAGAACGCCGGCCCCAACACCCTGAAGGTCACCTTCGGCGAGGGCGCCAGCTTCGCCACCTTCAAGATCATCCTGCCCTCGGACACCAATCCGTTCAGCAGGGGCGGTCCCTGGTCGTTCTCATGTCCAGCCCACCTTTGAGTCCGATGAAGCCCTTCGCGCCGATGAAGCCCTTCGTGTATGGCAAGGCGCCCGCCCACGGCGACTTCGTGGCCCGGGGCCTTGGCGACGCCGCCGAGGCCGCCTGGGACCAGTGGCTCAGCGGCCAGATCGCCCAGGCGCGGGAGCGACTGGGCGCGGGTTTCGAGACCGCCCACGATCACGCTCCGCCCTGGCGTTTCATCGCCGGGCCCAGCGCCCTGGGCGAGGGCTGGCGCACGGGCGCCTTCACCGCCTCCATAGATTCCGTCGGCCGTCGCTTCGTCCTGGTCGGCGGGCTGGAGGGACTGACCGCGGCCGAGGCCGCCAGCCTTGGGGTTGGCCTGTGCGACGCGGCCGAATACGCCCTGCGTCGGGCCCTGATCGAGGGGCTCAACGCCGACGCCCTGCTTCAGGTTCTAGGCCAGGCCGAGCCCACAGCCCCGGTTCGCGCCGCAACCCTGGCCCTCGCCCCACTGCCCGCCACTGACGGCGTCTGGTGGAGCGCCGACGGGCTGGACCTTGCGACCGGCGCCGAACCGCCCGAAGGTTTGATCGTGCAGGCCTTGACCCGTCTCACCCCTGCTTCTGAGACCGCGCCATGATGCAGAAATATCGATACGCCAGCATTGGCCTGACCCATGAGGGCCTGGTGCGCCCGCACAATGAGGATTCTCACCTCGTGCGCGAGGACGTGGGGGTCTGGATCGTCGCCGACGGCATGGGCGGCCACGAGAACGGCCGCTGGGCCTCCTCGACGGTGGTGGCGGCCGTGGAGGGGGTCGTGGTGGTCGGAAATTTCGAGCAGGACGTGGCCATGGTGGCCAAGGCCATCCAGGCCGCCAACCAGATCATCTATGACGCCTCCGTCGCCGCTGGAAAGCGGATGGGCTCCACCGTGGTGGGGCTGGTGATCGGCGGGACGCGCTTCGCCTGCCTATGGACCGGGGACAGCCGCATCTACCTGCTGCGCAACGGCCAACTGACCCGCCTGACCCGGGACCACACCCAGGTCCAGGAGTTGCTGGATCGTGGCGCCCTGTCGGCCGAGGAGGCCGCGGACCATCCCATGGCTCACGTCCTGTCCCATGCGGTGGGCGTCGAGGCGCCCATGCGCCTGGACATCATCGCCGACGAGGTTGGCCCCAGGGATATCTTCCTTCTGTGCAGCGATGGCCTGACGGACGTCGTCTCCGAGCCGGAGATCGCCGAACAACTGGCCGGCCTCGATCCCCGCGCCGCCGGCCGCCGCCTGCTGGAACTGGCGTTAAGCCGCGGCGGGCCTGATAATGTCACCGTGGTCTCCGTCGCCTGCGAGGAGATGACCGCCCTGACCCTTCCGGGAGATGCCTGATCGTGGCCCATACGCCGAAAGACACCCCTCCTGAGGATTCGGGCCGGACCGTCTTCATTCCCCGTGAAGAGCTGTCGCCCCCCTCGCCCCCGGCGGCGGACGAGGTCGCTGGCGAAGCGAATGCGCCCGCCGACGCCTCGGAATCCGCCCCAACCGAGCCGGTGAGCGCCGCGGCGCCTGAGACACCTTCGGCTGAGCCCGCGCCCCCGGAGCCCCCGCCCCCAGAGCCCACCGCGCCGGAACCGCCAGCGCCCCAGCAGACATCCTATTCCCAGGCCACCATCTTCGCCGGCGGCTCCCTGCCGCCGCCCGGCCCCAACAGCGCCTTTGGCTCCAGCACGCCGCCGCCCACGGGCGGAACCGGCGGGTCCTTTGGCGCTTTCAACATCCCCAGCTCCGGTGGCCGGGTCGCCATCGGCTCGGTGCTCAACCACATCTACGAGGTGCGCCGTTTCATCGCCCGCGGGGGGATGGGCGAGGTCTATGAGGGCGTCAACGTCAATACCGACGAGCGCGTGGCCATCAAGGTCATCCTGCAGCACCTGGCCGAGGATCCCAAGGTCCAGGCTCTGTTCCGCCGGGAAGCCCGCACCCTCACCCGCCTGACCCACCCGGCCCTGGTCCAGTACCGGGTGCTGGCGCAGGAGCCGACCCTGGGCGTGCTCTACATCGTCACGGAATATGTGGACGGGGTGGGCCTGGACGAATCCATCGGCGAGATCCACCCCACCGAGGCCGAACTGCGCGGCCTGACCCGCCGTCTGGCCGAGGGGCTGAAGGCCGCCCACGAACTGGGCGCCATCCACCGGGACATCTCGCCGGACAATATCCTGCTGCCGAACAAGCGCCTGGATACGGCCAAGATCATCGATTTCGGCATCGCCAAGGACATCGAGACCTCCCAGGCCACCATCGTCGGCGACGGTTTCGCCGGCAAGCTTGGCTTCGTCGCCCCCGAGCAGTTCGGCGACTTCGGCCGCGAGATCGGCCCCTGGACCGACGTTTACAGCCTGGCCCTGGTGATCCTGTCCATCGCCGCCGGCAAGCCCATCGACATGGGCTCCACCCTGGTCGAGGCCGTGGATCGCCGTCGGGCGGGGCCGGACCTCAGCGCCCTGCCCAACGACCTGCGCCCCATCTTCGCCCGGATGCTGGAGCCGGATCCTAAGAACCGCTTCCGTTCCATGGACGAGGTGCTGGCGGCCCTGGACGGAGTCGTCGATCCAAACGCCCCGGCCGGTCGCCGGTCCGGGGGCACGATCCCGCCCACGGGCGGTTCGGGCGGCGGCCAGGACGGCAAGAGCGGCGAAGGCCGCGGCCCACCGGTGGGCCTGATGATCGGCGGTGGGGCCGCCCTGGTGATCGTCATCGTCGCGGTGATCGGGCTGATCATCGCCCGCAGCGGCCACAATGGCGCAAGCGCGGGCCTGACCGCCTCGGCCGAGGCGACCATGGACACCGCCCTGCGCACCACACCCTGCGCCTGGCTGACGGACCGCATGTCCCGGGCGCCGGACGGCCTGCATATCGAGTTCAACGGCGCCGCTGGCGATCCGGCCGGGGCCGTCACCCAGGTGACCCAGGCCCTGGAAAAGGCTGGCGCCAAGGTGGCCGGCTCGGACCGCTCCAAGCTGCGCACCCTGCCCTCGGCGGCCTGCGAGAATGTCTCGGCCGTCGCTCAGTTCCACGCCGCCTCCAGCGAGGACAACTGGATCGAACCCCAGGCCAGTCTGTTCCACTTCCAGTCCAACGGCGCCTGCGGCAATGATCCGAACCAGGCCACCTCGGTGATCACGGTCAAGCCTCCTGCCCCGGGCCAGGATGACGATGTGGCCCTGTTCCGGATGGAGGACACCGGGGCCATGACCCGGATCTTCGCCGGATTGTCCGAGTTCAAGCGGATGACCGCCTCGGGCGATAACGGCAAGGGCTATCTGTTCGAGGATCTGGGCGGCCAAGGTATCCGGGTCAGCCTCTGTGAAAAGACCCCTGGCCTGAAGGGCGTGCTGCTCGTGCGGGGCAAGGCGCCCTTCGAACTGGGGGTTCCGCCCCTGACAGCCGCCGACACGGCCTCCCCTGCCGGAGTAGCCGCCCGGTTCATCGCCGCGGGCAAGGCCCAGAACTGGCGCACCCAGATGGCCTGGTATGGTGTGGACAGCGGCGCCCCGGCAGCGGCCGGGGGCTCGATCCCCGGGGTCGCCGCCGCCCCACCCGGGACCGTCGCCGCTGGCGGCTCCTCGGCCAAGCCGGCCAGCGCCCGTCACGCCAGCCACGGCGACGCCACCGCCACGGGGGACAACGGCGCCTACACGCCGCCGTCACGGCCCGCCGCCCCGGCCGAGGAAAAGGAAGCGCCGACCACGTTCTGACGACCACGTTCTGACGCGGCGCGCCCCTCCGCGAACCCGCCCTCAGGCGGCTTGGGGCCAGGGCTGTTTCAGGGTCTCGACGGTCAGGGCGCCGTTCGGGGCGCTGAAGCGCAGGGCCGACCGCCCATCCTCGGCCTCGACGATATAGGCGTCGATGTCCTTGAACCAGGCCGCCACCTGATCGGCCTCCAGCAGGGGCATATAGACCCGAAACACCCTGGGATCCCAGAAGCGGAACAGCACCGGCCCGGCGCCGTCCGGAAGTTTGGCCTGGGTGAAGTGGCGCAGCCGCCGGCGGACCGTCATCAGCGGGGCGCTGGAGGCGATCAGCATCCCCCAGGCCTGTCCCCAGCCCTTCTCGCGCCAGTCCCGGGTCAGGGGATCGCTTGGGCTCAGCTCCACCACATAGGGCGAGACCGCCAGAACCTTGGGATGAAGCCGTCCCTCGAACAGACAGGCCGAGGCCTCTGGCGCCAAGCGTTCGGCATGGGTGTGCAAGGCCGGATCGACGGCGCAGTCCAACACCGCATAGAGCCTAGCCCCCGGCAAGGCCGTCGCTCAGCTGTTTGGACGCCTGTTGCAGGCAGATTTCGCAGAAGGGCGCGCCCTGTTCCGCCGCCGCGACAAGGGTCGCGACCTGCTGGGTGAAGTTGGCGTAGGCCAGGGCGACCATCTCCGCCCCACCAGCCTCGGCGCCGCCCATGCCCGTGCCCGCGCCGCCGCCCCCACCGCCTCCGGCGCCCCCGCCCATCTCGCCGATCAGAACGGTTGGAAGACCCACGGCGATCATGCCGCCGTGAGCGGTCTGATCGCCCATGCGCGCCGCGGGCATCTTGTTGACGAACACCCCGGTCGATCCCATCACGATCACGTCCGGCGGACCGACGCACACCGCCTGGTCGCCGACCCGGGCCTGGGGCAGCTTGCCGGTGAACACCGTCGGCGAGCCCATGATGATCGGCCCGCCCACATGGGGAATCGGCGGCAGGCCCGGGGTCACCATCGGGCAGGCGTGGAAGTCGGTGATCCGTGCGGCGGGCTTACCCATGACCGGCGGGGCCCTCCAAACCGTCCAGGACCACGACAGCCATCATCGCCCCCGCATTCCGGCGGCGGCGTCGTCATAGGCCTTGCGGAAAGCCTTGGCGAAGACATCCATGAAAGCCTCGTCCGAGCCCTGGACCACGCCGCTGAACTCACGCTCATAAGCCGCCCACAGGGCCGCGTCCCGCGCGCCCGGCAGGATCTTCGAGATCAGTCCACCCTTGCTGGCCCGCTCGCGGATCGCATCCGGCGAGAACCGCGCGAGGGTCGCGTGCAGCGCCCCCTGCATGGCCGCCAGGGTCGCCATCTGGTGGGCCTGCAGGTCCTTGAACGCGTCCTCCACCGCCCGCTCGGCGGGCATGAAGCCCCGCTCCGGCGGGTTGAGCATCATGGCCAGGACCCGGGCCGGGTCCCGGGCGAATTTCAGCGGATTGTTACCGTCGAATTCCAGGGTGGTGGCCTGGGCGCCCAGCTGCGCCTTGCCCCGGGCCCG
>JARLIP010000157.1 GCA_031291685.1 Caulobacteraceae bacterium
ACCATCCGGGTCTTGAAACGTCGTCGGCGGCCCAGCTCCCCCACAGCCTCAAAAGGCTCAGGTGGCGACGGCCCTGTCACCGACTGTCCGCCTGGCGCGTGCAACGCCAGGCGGATCCCGGAACACAGGCAATCTAGCAGATTATCGACAAACATGGTGGCGCGGGCGAAGCCCGGTGAGGGTGGGGGCGAACTGTCGGACCGAACGCCCGCTCAGCCGGGGCTTCGCCCCGACAGCTCCCCCGTTCTTCGAACAGGGGAGCAGGGGTGGGTTCAGTACCCCCGATAGCCTTCGTACCGGTCATGGCGGTCGTGGTCGTAGTAGCCGCGGCGATAGCCGTCGTAGCCGTAGGTGCGGTAGGCGCTGGGGGTGTAGTAGCCGCCGTCATAGCGGCCATAGTCGGCCCCCTCGCAGGCCCCGGAGCTTTTCGCCGAGCTGCGGCCGATATTGTTGCCGACCGCGGCGCCGGCCAGGGCGCCGATGATCGCGCCGCCGGGGCGGCCTCCGGAATGGGCGGCCAGGTTGCCGCCGATCAGGGCCCCGGCCAGGGCGCCCAGGACGCCGCCGCTGGTCCCGCGATCATGCTGGACCTGCTGGCAGGGATTGCGGTCGCCATAGCCGTAGGCATAGGCTTGACCCCGGTAGTCCTGAGCGAAGGTCGGGCTGGCGACTGAGCCGGCGGCGACGATGACCGCCATGGCGGCGGCGATGGGAGCGATTTTCATGGCCTGTCTCCAAAATCCGTGCCGGCCGTCCTGTTTGGGAAGATCCCTCGGCGGCCGTCTTGAAGCGCATATGGCTCCCCCCCGCCTGAACGGGCTGTGAGGCTGCGGTTATGTTGTGTTCATCCGCGGCTAAGACGCCGCTCTCGCACAAACTCTTGATATTCGGAAAGCATTCCTCTAGTCTCTTAGCCCCCGGCCGATTGCGCCCGCGGTCGGGCCTCCACCTCCCCCAGGGGCGAATCGAGCTAAACTCCGTATGGAAAAAGTGCCGATGACCGTCGGGGGCTATCAATCCCTCGACGACGAACTAAAGCGTTTGAAGTCCCAGGAGCGACCGAGCGTCATCGCCGCGATCGCCGAAGCTCGCCAGCATGGCGACCTGTCGGAAAACGCCGAATACCATGCCGCCAAGGAGCGGCAAGGCTGGATCGAAGGCCGGATCGCCGAGATCGAAGACAAGATCGCGCGCGCCCAGATCATCGACGTATCCAAGCTGTCGGGCGCCCAGGTGAAGTTCGGGGCCACGGTGAGCGTCATTGACGAGGACACCGAGGAATCCGCGCGCTATCAGATCGTCGGCGAGCACGAAGCCGACGTGAAGTCTGGCAAGATCTCCCTGTCCTCGCCCCTGTCGCGGGCGATGATCGGCAAGGAGGTGGGCGACGTGGTCGAGGTGAACACCCCCGGCGGCGTCAAGGCCTATGAAATCGCCAAGGTCGAGTGGGTCTAGTCAGCGCCACCCAGGTTGGCCGGGCCCCGCCCGGTCGCCAGCGCTGACGCCCCCATGCGCCTGCTCCACACCGAGATCCTGGCCGACGCCTGGGGCGTGCTTAAGCGCGTCACCTTCGAGCATCTGCGTCGGGACGGCCGCCGCGAGACCCTGATCCGTCAGGTCTATGACCACGGCGACGCCGCGACAGTGCTGCCCTATGACCCGGCCACCGGCCACGTGCTGCTGGCCAGCCAGTTTCGCCTGCCCGCCTATCTCAACGGCCACCCCGATCCGGTGATCGAGGCTTGCGCCGGGCGGCTGGACGGGGACGACGCCGCCACCTGTGCGCGCAAGGAGGCCCTGGAGGAGCTTGGCTATCGGCTGGGCGAACTGGAGCAGGTGTTCGACGCCTTCGTCAGCCCCGGCGCCGACACCGAGCGCGTGACGGGCTTTCTGGCCCCCTACGGCGCCGCCGACCGGGCGCACGAGGGCGGCGGTCTGGCCCATGAGGGCGAAGACATCGCCGTGCTGGAATTGCCCTTCGAGGAGGCCTTCGCCGGCATCCAGACCGGCCGCATCGCCGACGCCAAGACCATCATGCTGCTGATGGCCCTGAAGCTGAAGGGCGTCATGCCCGCCTCAACCCCACCGGCCTAGGCTCCCACCCCATGCGCATCGCCACCATCATCCAGGCCCGCATCAGCTCCACCCGCCTGCCCGGCAAGGTGCTGATGGATCTGGGCGGCAAGACCGTCCTGGCCCGGGTGATCGAACGGGCCCTGGCCATACCCGGCAGCGACGTGGTGGTCTGCGCGGTTCCCGAGGGGCCGCAGGACGATCCGGTGGCGGAAGAAGCCGTCCGCGCCGGCGCCGTGGTCACCCGGGGTTCGCGGGACGATGTCCTGGACCGCTATTGGCGCGCCGCCCAGGCGGTGAAGGCCGACGCCGTGCTGCGGGTCACCAGCGACTGCCCCCTGATCGATCCGGAGGTCTGCGGCCAGGTAATCGCCCTTTGGAAAGACACCGGCGCCGACCAGGCCTGCAACAACAACCCGCCCACCTGGCCCCACGGCCTGGACTGCGAGATCGTCTCCTTCGCCTGGCTGGACCGGGCGGCGCGGGAGGCCAGGAAGCCCTCCGAGCGCGAGCACGTCACGCCCTTCATCCGCAACCACCCCGAGGCCAGGCGGGTCAACCTGCCCGGGCCCGGCCCGCGGACCATCCATCACCGCTGGACCCTGGACCACGCGGAAGATCTCACCTTCCTGCGCGCCCTGTGGGCCCGCCTGCCCGAGGGCCCCGCATCCTGGTCCTGGCGGGTTCCCTTCGCCATCGTCGAGGCCGATCCGGCCCTGGCCGCGATCAACGCCGGCCACGACCGTCTGGAGGGCCTGAAGAAGTCCCTGGATCAGGACGCCCGGGAGGGTTTCTCTTAAGGCCGGCTACGCTCGGCGCCCGGGCCGCCATGGCCGGTTAGCGAAATTCGGAATCATCGCTACATAGTCTGGCTGAGCAAGCCGGCGATGTCGGCCCCAACCTTTGAAAGTTGACCATGTCCGCCTCCGAACCGCGCACCGTCCGCTGCGCCATCATCGGCTCCGGCCCCGCCGGCTACACCGCCGCCATCTACGCCGCCCGCGCCCTGCTGCAACCGGTGCTGATTTCCGGCATCCAGCCCGGCGGCCAACTGACCATCACCACGGACGTGGAGAACTATCCCGGCTTCGCCGACGTGATCCAGGGCCCCTGGCTGATGGACCAGATGCGCGCCCAGGCCGAGCACATGGGGACCGAGTGCCTCAACGACATCGTGCTCAAGGCGGACCTGTCCCAGCGGCCCTTCCGCCTCGAACTGGACTCCGGCGCGGTGATCCTGGCCGAGACCCTGATCATCGCCACCGGCGCCCAGGCCAAGTGGCTGGGCCTGCCGTCGGAGCAGAAGTTCCAGGGCTTCGGCGTCTCCGCCTGCGCCACCTGCGATGGCTTCTTCTATCGCGGCAAGGAGGTCGTGGTGGTCGGCGGGGGCAACACCGCCGTGGAGGAGGCCCTGTTCCTGACCAACTTCGCCTCCAAGGTCACCCTGATCCACCGCCGGGGCGAACTTCGCGCCGAGCGCATCCTGCAAGAGCGCCTGTTCGCCCATCCCAAGATCGAGGTGCTCTGGGAGACCGGCATCGAGGAGGTGCTGGGAACCGAGGCGCCCCTGGGCGTGACCGGCGCGCGCGTGAAGAACCTGACCACCGGCGAGATCAGCGAGATCGCCTGTGACGGCTTCTTCGTCGCCATCGGCCATGCGCCGGCCTCGGCCCTGTTCAAGGGCCAGTTGGACATGGACGCCGCCGGCTACCTGCACGTGGTTCCGGGCAGCGCCGCCACCGCCATCAAGGGCGTCTGGGCCGCGGGGGATGTCACCGACGACGTCTATCGCCAGGCCGTCACCGCCGCCGGCATGGGCTGCATGGCCGCCCTGGAAGCCGTCCGCTTCCTGGCCGAGGAGGATCACGCCGCCGCCCACCATCCCATGGCCCACAGCGAGGCGCAGGAAATCGGCGTCTGGTAGGCGTCTCCAGACGCCTTTCGGACACGAAACGCAAAATCGTGATCGGGGCGGACGCTGCGGCGCCCCTTTTCTTTCCTCTCCACCCGGACTATATCAAGGGACCTTATGCTCAGATGTAGCATAAGTAAGGGAACGCCGGCGACCACTTCAGGCGCGCGGCGTTTTTACGGGACACCGAAATGCTCAGTTTGAGCATAAGGAGGATGGAATGGCTGACGGTTTTGCTTCGCTGGCCTACACGCCGGATGTCGAACGCACGACCCTGCCCATCTGGCAGAAGGTCAAGAGCCGGGTCACGCCTCTGGAATGGCGTCTGCAGGCGCCCCTGATCGCCGCCATCAACGACCTGAAAAGGCAGAAGAACGCCGTCATCCTGGCCCATAACTACATGACCCCGGAGATCTTCCACGGGGTCGGCGACTTTGTCGGCGACAGCCTGGGTCTGGCGCGGGAGGCGGCCAAGTCCGACGCCTCGGTGATCGTGCAGGCCGGGGTGCACTTCATGGCCGAGACCTCCAAGGTCCTGGCCCCGGAAAAGACCGTGCTGATCCCCGATCCCCTGGCCGGCTGCTCCCTCGCCTCCTCGATCACCGGCGCCGACGTGCGCCTGATCAAGCAGCGCTATCCGGGCCTGCCGGTGGTCACCTATGTCAACACCACCGCCGACGTGAAGGCGGAGACCGACATCTGCTGCACCAGCGCCAATGCGGTGCAGGTGGTCGAGCACGTGGCGCGGGAATGGGGCGTGGACCGGGTGATCCTGATCCCCGACGAATTCCTGGCCCGCAATGTCGCCCGCCAGACCACCATCGGCATCATCGCCTGGCGGGGTCGCTGTGAGGTGCATGAGCGCTTCAACCGCGAAGACATCCTGGAACTGCGGGCCGCCTATCCGGGCGCCGAGATCCTGGCCCACCCGGAATGCCCCACCGAGGTGCTGGAGGAGGCCGATTTCGCTGGCTCCACCGCCGCGATGAACGACTACGTGATCAACCGCAAGCCGCACCAGGTGGTGCTGATCACCGAATGCTCCATGGCCGACAATGTCGCCTGCGACGCCCCGGACACCGAGTTCGTGCGCCCCTGCAACCTGTGCCCGCACATGAAGCGCATCACCTTGGAAAACATCCACGACGCCCTGCTGCACAACCAGTTCGAGGTGCGGGTGGACGAGGCTGTGGCCGAGCGCGCCCGGCTGGCGGTGCAGCGTATGATCGACATGCCGCCCCTGGCGATCCCCGCCCGCTATGATCTGATCAAGGCGCGCCATCACGTCGATGTGGAATTGATCTAGCCACCATGGCCCCCACGGACGAGAACCTGCCTTCCGCATCGGATATTGAGCGGTTCGATCCTTGCGCGGCGGCCCGGCCTGCTGCGCCAGCGCAGCCTACTGTCTCCGATCGCAAGCCCCCCACCGCGGCTTCCGAGATCGGCTGGGGCCTAGTCTCTACCGCGATCCTGGCCGCCTGGCTGGGATGGCAGTGGGGCTGGGTGTTCGCGGCGGCGGGTGTGCTGGGGGTTCTGGTGCATGAACTGGGGCACCTGGCGGCGATCAACAGCCTGGGCTGCGGCCCTGGCCGGATCCACGTCATCCCCTTCTTCGGCGGCGCGGCCAGCATGGCCCGGGCTCCCGACACCGAGTTCAAGGGCGTGCTCATCGCCCTGGCCGGTCCGGTGGCGGGGCTGGCGGCCACCGCCCCCTTCTATCTGCTCTACGCCAATGGCGGGGACAGGATCTGGCTGCAGGGCGTGCTGTTCATCGGCGGCATGAATCTCTTGAATCTGGCGCCGGTTCCGCCCCTGGACGGGGCCAAGGCCCTGGGACCGGCCCTGGCCTGGCTTCACCCCAATGTAGAGCGGGCCGTCATGATCCTTTTGGGCGGGATCGGCGTTTACTGGGCCGTGAGCCACGGCCAGTTCCTCATTGCCGTAGTGATCGGACTGAGCTTGGCGCAGGCCTTGAGGGGCCGGGCTTTTCGTGTTCCCGCCCTTCGCCTCACAGCCTTGCAATGGGCTGTCTCCATGGGCCTGTGGGTTGGGGCGGTGGTGCTTTGCGGGAGCGTGACCTGGTCGGCGCTCGCCCCCAATACCTAGTTTGGAGTGGCTTTGATGACCGAGCGCGAAAACCTCGACGGCGTCCTGATCCTGGGGGCGGGTCTTGCCGGCCTGTCCGCCGCTCTGGCCTGCGCCCCGCGCAAGGCGATCGTGCTCAGCGCCTCGCCCCTGATGCAGGGCTGCTCCTCCGCCTGGGCCCAGGGCGGCATGGCCGTCGCCCTGGGCGAGGATGACGATCCGGCCCTGCACGCCGCCGACACCGTCGCCGCCGGCGCCGGCCTGGTTGACCCGGCCATGGCCGAACTCCTGACCCGCGAGGGCCCCGCCGCCGTGCGGCGCCTGGCCGAACTTGGGGCCCCCTTCGACCGGACCCCCGACGGCGGCTTCCTGCAAAGCCTGGAGGCCGCCCACAGCCGCGCGCGGGTGGCCCGGGTCAAGGGCGACCGGGCGGGACACGAGATCATGCGGGCGGTCACCGCTGCGGCCCTCGCCCACGCCCACATTGAGGTCCGCGCCGAAACCCGCGTCCGCGCCCTGTTGAAGGACGCCGAGGGTCGGGTGCGTGGGGTGCTGGCCGAGCACGGGGGCCGCCTGGTCGAGTTGGTGGCGCCGGCGACCATCCTGGCCACCGGGGGCCTTGGCGGCCTCTATGCGGTGACCACCAACCCCGCCGCCGTCCGGGGCGAGGGCCTGGCCCTGGCGGCCCTGGCCGGCGCCAAGATCGCCGACCCGGAGTTCGTGCAGTTCCACCCCACCGCTATCGACGTCGATCTGGACCCGGCCCCCCTGGCCACCGAGGCCCTGCGCGGCGAGGGCGCGGTGCTGGTCGATGCTGAAGGCAAGCCCTTCATGAAAGCCCACCACCCCCTGGGGGACCTGGCGCCCCGGGACGTGGTCGCCCGCGGCATTCACCAGCAACTGGCCGAGCACAGGGGCGCCTTCCTGGATGCGCGCCAATCCATCGGCGAGCAGTTCCCCGAGGAATTCCCCACGGTGTTCGCCGCCTGCATGGCCGGCGGCATCGATCCGCGCCTCCAGCCGATCCCCGTGGCGCCGGCTGTCCACTATCACATGGGCGGGGTGGTCACCGACGCCCAGGGCCGCACCAGCCTGGAGGGTCTGTTCGCCGCCGGAGAGTGCGCCTCCACCGGGGTGCACGGCGCCAACCGCCTGGCCTCCAACTCGCTCCTGGAAGCGGCGGTGTTCGGAACCCGCGCCGGCAAGGCGGCCAGCGACAGCCTGGATCCCGGGACCGAGCCCCTGCCCGCCCGACCCGCGCCGGACCTGCCCGATTCCGCCCTGCAAAACCTGCGTCAGGCCATGAGCCGCGACGCTGGCGTCGTGCGCGACGCCGAGGGCCTGACGCGGCTGATCGCCTTCATCGCCGACCTGGAGCGCCGCCACGGCCAGGCCCTGCCCCTGGTCACGGCCCGGCTGGTGGCCGATCAGGCCCTGGCCCGCCAGGAAAGCCGCGGGGCGCACTATCGCAGCGATTTTCCCAAGGCCGACGCCGTCGCCCGGCGCACGGTCCTGACCTATGACGCGGACGCCGCCCGGCGACGGGCCGAGGAACTGGCGGCCTGAACCCCAGGACCGCGGCCTGAAATCACCCAAGACCAAGAGACCTCATGCTTGCTCCCCTGCCCGACCTGCTGATCGATCCCGTGGTGCGCATGGCCCTGGCCGAGGATCTGGGCCGGGCCGGGGACGTCACCGCGGCGGCTTGTTTGCCCAAGGGCGAGCGCCTGACCGCCGTGTTCGCCGCCCGCAAGGCCGGACGGATCGCGGGGCTGGACTGCGCGCGCCTGGCGATCGCCGCCATGGACCCCGCCGCCCGCTTTGAGATTGTTCTGGCCGACGGGACGGACGCCGAGGCCGGCGACGTGATCGCCAAGGTCGAGGGAGACGGTCGGGCGATCCTGTCGGCGGAGCGGGTGGCCCTGAACCTGATGGGCCGGCTCTGCGGCGTCGCCACCCTGACCCGGGCCTATGTGCACGCGGTGGCCGGAACCCGGGCGCGGATCGCCTGCACCCGCAAGACCACGCCCGGCCTGCGCGCCCTGGAGAAATACGCCGTGCGCTGCGGCGGCGGGCTGAACCACCGCTTTGGCCTGGATGACGCCATCCTGATCAAGGATAACCACGTGGCCGCCTGCGGCGGGGTCGGCCGGGCCCTGGAGCGCGCCAGGGCGGCGGCCGGCCACCTGATGAAGATCGAGGTTGAGGTGGACAGCCTGGACCAGCTGGAAGAGGCCCTGCCCTATCGTCCCGACGTGATCATGCTGGATAATTTCTCCCTCGACGACCTGCGGCGGGCCGTGGCCCGGGTGGACGGCGCGGTGACCTTGGAAGCTTCGGGCGGGGTCAGCCTGGACACCGTCCACGCCATCGCTCAGACCGGGGTGGATGTGATCTCCGTGGGCGCCCTGACCCACTCCGCGCCTGTGCTTGATATCGGCCTGGACGCGGTCTGAGGCCGCCGGCTGTTGAGCTTGACCTTTGCGGTCCGTCCTTCCCACCGTCATCCTCGACACGCAGTGTCGGGGATCCATGCCGTTCAAGTGACGCCGCGACGGGCTTTCAGACTGAATCCCACGCACAATGATCCAGCCTCGTTCACGGAATGGATCGCCGCAAGCGGCGATGACGGCTGAGTAGGATTCAGCAGCAGCCTCAACGGCCGTTGGTCTGAAAGCGCCGACCAGGATCGCCCCCAAAACGCAAAACACCCGCCGTCGGCGCTGAGCCGACGACGGGCGCGATGATCCGCAAATCGGGAGGCCGAGGCCTCCCGATCAGCCGCTGACTACCAGCGGTATTGGCCCCACAGGCCGATTTCGTCGTAGGTGCCGTTCTTGCTGCCACCGATGACGCCACCGGCGCCATTGCTGGTGGTGAAGAGGCCGTTGTCCACCTTGTCGCGCTTATAGACCAGGGCGAAGTCGATCGGCGCGATCGGGCTATAGGACACGCCGACATTGAAATAACCGTCCTTGGTCGCCGAGGCTGTGTCCTTCTTGGGTTGGACATAGTCGTAGCGGCCGAACAGGCCGACCTGATCGGTGATCTTATAGGAGGCGAATCCCGACCAGCCCTCGGAGGTGTTGGTCTTGCCGCTGTTGACCACGTCCGCATAGTTCTTGGCGTAGAGGTATTCCACCCCGACGCGGGCCTTCTTGCTGGTATAGGCGGCCAGGGCGTCGAAGCGTTCGGCGGTGTGATAGGTCGCCGTGCCGTTGACGTTCTTGCCCAGCTTGCCTTCGTAGCCGCCGATGGCGACGGTGAAGTCGCTATACTTGGCGCTCAGGCGACCTTCGAAGTCCATGTCCTTGGAGCGGTTGGAAGTCCCCTGACCAGGCACCTTGTAGCCGTTGCCGTTCACCACCGACAGGGCGTAGCTGATGGTCACCGGCTTGAACGGCAGGGTGCCGAGGGCATGGACGCCCCATTCGGCCGAGGTGCCGAACTTGGTGCGGTCGATCAACACGTTTTCGACGTAGCGATAGCCATAGATATCTTCGACGAAGGGCACCCAGGGCAGGTCCGCGGCGCCGAGGCGGATGGTCAGGGCGTCGGCGTACTTGGCCTGAAGGTAGGTCTTCTTCAGATAGAGCTGAGAGGCCCCGGTGGTTTTGTCATAGGTGAAGTCGGTGGTGATGTTCGCCGAATAGGTGTCGTTGAACTTGTGATCGACGCCGATATAGGCCCGCTTGATGTCGAAGTTGAAGCCATTGACCGTCGGCGTGGGACCGCCAGTTCCCGAGGACTTCTGGTTGATGTCGGTCAGGTCGTAGAACACCCGGCCCGTGACCGTGGTGCCGTTCCACCAGCCCGGCTTGGGCGCGTTGGCGGCGACAGCGGTCTTCACCGCGCCCGGAATGGTCTGGATCTGCTCGGCCAGTTGGGCGCGGGCGGATTGGGCGTCGGCCTGGGCCTGGGCCGCCTGGGCCTGGGCTTGCTGGACCTGGGCGGCGGTCTGTTCGCGGGCCAGGGTTTCCTGGTCCAGACGCGCCTTCAGCGCCTCGACTTCAGCCGCCAGTTCGTTGACCCGCTCAGCATTGGCGTCAGCGGCGGGGGCCGCGGCCACATGCTTCTTATGCGTCTTAGCGTCCGCCCCAGCGCTCACGCTGATGGCAAGCAGCACGCCCAGAGCCGCGCCGCCGAGCAGCGATGATTTATTACGCATGAAATTGAGTCCCCGTTCTTATCCAGCCCTGAACAGGCTGATCGATGCGGGAGCCGGCTTAGCCACTGATCATGACAGAGCCGCAAAAATTTTGTGACGATTATTGTCACATTCAAGAGACACGGGCCGATGTGGCCCACATATCACACAATTATTTTCAGCATTCTGATTTTATATTTACTCAGATATCGGATTATTTTTGAGGAATTAATTCCATATATTACAATGGAAAATCTTGAAATCACGCAGCCATCGAGACCCGATCTGACAATCGAGAAAACGATATCGCCGCGCGGGACGCATCTCCGTCACATAGATATCAGCGATCGATCAAGGCCTGGAACGCGCGGCAGATGACCTCCACATGGGCGTTCTTGTGCGCCAGGGGACCGTTAGCCGGCTCCGGGTGGACCAGCATGGTGGCGTTGGCCTCGAACACCAGGACCCGACCGTCGGGCGTCAGGGAGAAGTCGACCCCGCAATAGTCCAGGTCCATCCGCTGGCCGATCTGGCGCACCGCTTCCCACACCGGCGCGCCCAAGGCGCTCGCCGGATCTTCCAGGAAACGGCGTTCCTCGGCCACCCGGGCCGCGTCCCCAGGCATGTCGGAGCTCTGATAGTGGACCAGCCAGTCGCTGGAGATGGCCAGATGATAGGGGAAGGGATGGCGATCGACGAAGATCACCCGGTACTTGCGATACCAGCCATCGGCGGATTGATAGTCCTCATAGGCGGTGACATAGACGTCCTCGCCCGCGGCGACACGCATCTCCGACAAGGCGTCAAAGGTGGCGGCGCGGACTAGACCCACGCCCCCATGGGAGCCCAGGGGCCGAATCAGGACCGGCGTCTCGAAGCCGGCCGCCTCGACCTGGGCCGCCAAGCCCGTGGCGGCCAAGTCCCCCGCCGACAGACGCGCGGCGCGGGGCGCATGGACGCCAGGAATGCCGGCCAACAGGTCCGGAAGGTGTTGGCGGGGGGTCAGGGCCACCCGGTCAGGGTCATTGATCACCCGCTTGCCGCTGGCGTCCAGGAACGCCTTCATGGGCGCCAGGGTCGGGCCGGCGAGGTCGGCGTCCCCTACGGCGTTGAACACGGCGTCATAGGCCGGCAGGCTCGCCGTCTGATCCGGCGTGGCGTATTCGATGAACCAGTTGAGGCGGGTGTAGCGATCTCCGGGCAGCAGGTGGCGGTGGGGGACATTGCCGCTCTCGGAGGTGGTCAGGACCAGCACCGTGCGCTCGGGGTTCAGGCCCGGCTCGATGAACAGGTTCTGGCGGCCATAGACCTGATCCCGGTGTCGGCGCGCGCCCTCGGCGTCCCCCTTCGCCGCCAGCAGCGACGCCAGGTTCTGGTGCGCGCCGACCATCTCTGGGTCGAGTTCCAGGGCCAGACGGCAATGGTGCTCAGCCGCCTCCTTTTCCCCGGCCAGCAGATAAACCGAAGCCAGGCTGGCGTGGGCCTCCTTCAGCGTGGGATCGATAGCCAGGGCCTGCTGCAGGCTGGCGGCGGCCTCTTCGGCCTGGTCCAGTTCCACATAGGTGTTGCCGAGGTTGAGGTGGGCGGCCGCCCGCAGGGGATCGATCTTCACGGACCGTTCCAGGGCCGCCACGGCCTCCTGGGGTTGATAGAGGTCGTTCAGGGCCGTACCCAGGACAAACCAGACGTCGCCGGACTGGGGCGCCAGCATCAGGGCGGCGTCGGCGGCCTCCAAGGCCTCCCTGGGGCGGCGGGCCTGAAGCAGGGCCAGGGCCAGCCCCGACAGGGCCTCGATGGATTGCGGTTCAAGTTCGACGGCCGCCTGATAGGCGCCGACCGAGGCCTCCGCGCCCTCCAATTCCAACAGAGCCGCCGCCAGGGTCAGATGGGCCGCGGCGGACTGGGGCAGGCGCTCGACCGCCTGGCGGGCCGCCACGATGGCGGCGCCCAGATCGCCTTGCTCGCGCAGGGCGTTGGCCAGGTTGACGAGGGCGCCGCCGTGATCCGGCTGCAGGGCCAGGGCCTGACGATAGCCTTCGATGGCCACTCCATGGGCGCCCTGCCAGTGACGCAGATTGGCCAGGGCCACATAGCCCTCCGCCTGATCGGGCCGCGCGGCGATCACGCTCTTGAACAGATCCGCCGCCGGCTCGACCCGCCCCCCTTCGAAATTGAACAGACCGTAGAGATAGAGCGCCGTGGGATCGTGGGGGTCGAGGGCCAGGGCCTGGCGATAGAGAGCTTCGGCCTCGTCCCTGAGGCCGGCCTTGTGGTGCTCGAGGGCCTGGGTGACGATTTGCATGAGATCAGGCTGGGACACGGGCTTTGAACGCTGTTTCGGGGTCAGGCGACAATGCCGCTGGAAGCGCCGGAGGCGCCGCCCGCGGTCTGGTAGGCGGCGGTCTGCGCCGCGGACGCGCTGGCGCTGGAAGAGGATTTTGAACCCTGATGCGACATAAGCACGTCGAGCACACCAGACGCCAGCATACCATAGGGCGTCGAGGCCAGGGCCGTGGTGGCGATCGAGGCGACGGCAGAGGTTGCCGCGCCAAAGGGAAAATTCTGCCCCGCCGAGGCGCTGTCCTTGCCCTTTGACGGACTGACGCCCAGCAGGCTGGACAGCCCTGAGCTCGCCAATAGATCCGAGATTCCAGACACTTGATCACCACACATCCCGAACCGGCGCGCGGTTGACGCACCGGTGGCCAGCGAAGCTGGTCATTCACGGTAAACCATTGCAAGCCTTGGGCCGCGCGCTCCTGCCGATCGGCGCGCGCGATTGGGGCCTGGGATCAGGCGTGCGGAACCTGGACCTTGTCGCAGGCGAGCTTGGAGCCCTGGATGCGGCAGGTGTTGACCACCTTTCCGTCCCCATCCCGCACCTCGGCCAGCCATTGGTCGGCGCCCGTCCGGGTCAAGGTCATGAAGCCGAAGCCATCGACCCAGGAGCTCATGGCGGCGACCACCGCCCCCGGAGCCGGCGTCGCCCCCGGAGCCGGCGCGGCCGGCAGGGGCACGATATCCTCCTGGGTGCCGGAGAATCCCGCGACGATCTGCGCCGGGTGGGCCGAGGAGAAGCTCAAGGCCTCCCACACATGGACGTGACCCGAGAGCAGCAGATCCACGCCAGCGGGGACGAAGCCGGGATTGACGGACCCGAAGGTCGATTGCAGCCCGCCATTGCCGGGACGCAGCGTGATCTCGCCGGTCTTCGCCTGGCTGGCGGAGAAGGCCAGGATCGGATGGTGATCGGCCAGCAGGGTGTGGGGCGCCTTGTGCGTCAGGGCCTCGATCTTGGCGTAGGTGTCGCGGTAGCGCGCCCAGCGCACGTCGTCAGGCTTCACGGCGCCGGCGGGGGTGTTGGAGCTGTCGAACAGCACCAGTTGCGCGCCCTGGCCCAGGGGCACGGCGAAGGGATCGCTGTAGTCGCCCTCGTCGTCATGGGCCGCGTCGTTGCAGTCTCGCCCGGCGACCAGGGGCCGGGGGTCCAACAGCCGCCACCAGTCCTGGCCGGCCCGGGCGCAGGATTCATGATTGCCCCGGACCGCCGCCCAGGCCGCGGCCTTCAGCAGCGGGTCGGCCGGCTCCAGAAAATCGGCCCGCCAGGCGTCGTCGCCATAGCCCCACGGACTGCCAGCGCATCCCGCCTGATCCGCCGGGCAAGGGTTTTCCCGATAGAGATAGTCACCCACGTGCAGCACCAGCTGCGGGCGCCACCGCGCCGCGGCCGCCGCCACCTGGGCGAAGGGATAGGCCTTGGAATCGTTGCAGGCCTGGAAGGCGTGGTCGGCCAGCTTGATGCGGCAACCGGTGTCGCCGATCACCACGATCCGCTCGATCACCGGCGGCGGCAGGGGCAGGACCCGGCCCGCCACCTCCGCCCTCTGGGCCGAAGTGGGAACCGCGGCTTCACAGACCAGGGTGTCGAACACGGAGGGCCTGGAAGCCGACGGATCGGACCGGGTGGGTCGCAGGGGCTCGGTGACCTTCCCCGCCCGCTGGGTCATCACAGAGGCGCGCCCGTCGATGCGAATGCTGGGACAATGGTCATCCTGGGTCACGGCCCGGGCGATCCGCGCCCCATCCTCGCCCATCAGCACATAGGTCGAGCTCACACCGCTCCGCGCGGCGAACGCCTGATCACCGGCGCCGAAGCCGAGCCCCAAGACCCCCTGGGCCGCGGCCCCCAACACCATCGCCCATCGCCGCAACCGAGTCACAAACACCACACACCCCGGGCTGTCCGCGACGGGGCGTCAGCCCCACAACGACCGGCGTTTCCGCCAGTTCGATCCCTCGCCTTATAGGCCGATTGTGACAGTTCGTCAGGCGGCCGCCCGATCGGCGGCGGGTCGTCAGGCGGCCGCCTGATCGACGTCGGGGGACAGGAGCCGGCGCATGGCGGCCAGCAGATGATCTGGCTTGATCGGCTTTTCCACCACGGCGTCCA
>JARLIP010000001.1 GCA_031291685.1 Caulobacteraceae bacterium
CGGTCGGCGTACATCAGCCGGCTGGCCTGGGCGAACTCGAACCAGGCCTGGGGATCGGTGGGGCCGCGGGTGGCGATGTCGGTCCGCTCCAGCAGGCCCAGCCCCTCCAGCAGGGCCGAACCGCCGGAGGGATCGGCCGGAACGCAGACCACATAGACCCGGTAGGGCCGGCACAGGCCCGGCCCCTTGTGCGGGGCATAGGCCTTCATGTCGGCCAGGGTCAGGGTTCCAGGCAGGTCCCCCTCATGCACCCGATCGACGATGTCCTGGGCGATCTTGCCGGACAGGAGGGCGCTGGGCCCCTGGGCCGCCACTTGGCGCAGGCTTTCGGCATAGTCCGGGTTGCGCAGCCAGTCCCCGGCGACGACGCGGGTTCCGTCGGGCTTGCCGAAATAGGCCACGGCGTCCGGGCTGCTGGCCTGGGGCACGGGGCTATGGACGAAGCCGGCCAGGCGGGGGCTGACGATGAAGCCCTGATCGCCCAGGCGCTCGCCCTCGGCGAACAGCTCGCCCCAGGCCAGCTTGCCGTGGTCGCGGTGGGCCAGGCTCAGCATGGCGATTGCCCCGGGAACCCCGGTGGAGCGTCCCGACTGCACGGCGGTGAAAAAGGCCAGGGGCCGCCCGTTCGCGTCCAGGAACAGGTCCGGCCCCACCCCCGCCGGGGCGATCTCCCGCCCGTCATAGGCGGTCACGGTGTGCGCCTTGGCGTCGTAATAGACCATGAAGGCGCCGCCCCCGAGGCCGGAGCTCTGCGGCTCCACCAGGCCCAGCACCGCCTGCACCGCCACGGCGGCGTCGATGGCCGAGCCCCCGGCCTTCAGCACCTTGACCCCGGCCTCCACCGCCAGGGGATTGGCGGCGGCGACCATGGCGTGGCGAGCGAAGCCGACCTTTACGGAAGGCGCCAGATCCGCCGCGCCGACGGGCCCGGCCAGGGCCGCGCCTACAGCCGCGTAGAGGGCGATGATCACCAGGCGACCGTATCGGCGCCAGCCAGACACACGCATTTTCACAGGGAACCCCTCGAACTGATCCAGATCACCATAGCCGGCTGAGCCGGCGGCGAAAGCGCCGACACACGCTCGACGGGACATCGGGCAAAATGTTACTGACGTGAAACGGTAATCGCCGTTATGCCAAATTGGGAGGGTGTGGGGTGAAGACGCTTGGAAAAGCGGCCGTGGTGGCCGCCTTGACGGTGGGCGCCAGCGCCGCCGCCGCGCCGCTGAAGGCCGAACCGCCGCCGATCGCCGTCTATTGGGTCAGCGCCTCGACCACCTCCGGCTTCATGGCCGGCATGATGGGGCAGGGCGGGCGGCCCTCCATGGGCTCGATGGTGGGCATGATGATGCGGGGCGGACCGGACCCCAACGCCGCCCAGCATAATCTGCGCCTCCAGCTCGGCTCTCAGCGGGCGCCCAAGGGCGAGCCCCAGGCCGAACACGACGCCCCCGCCGCCCTCAACGCCGGCCCGGTCTTCCCCCTGGTGACCCCCAGGGCCGCCCCGCCCGAGGAAGAGGCCCCCCAGCCCCCGGAACAGTACCGCAAGCCCCAGGGGCGCATGCTGATCTATTGGGGCTGCGGCGAGCACGCCGGCCCCGGCCAGCCGGTGGTGATCGACTTCGCCAAGATGGCCGACGCGCCCCAACGCTATGCCGGCCTGATGCGGGGCCTGCCCATCGCCCAGATGCGTCCCCCATCCCCGGGGCGGTCCACCACCTATGGCGAATGGCCCAACGACCGCTCGCGCATCACCATTCCGGCCAACAGCTCCCTGGTGGGCTCCCACGTGGTCCAAGGCAATTACAGCCCCGAGATCCGCTTCACCCTGTCGCCGCAGCAAGACTTCATGGCCCCCCTGCGCCTGACCAGCAACCAGCCCACCCCCACGGGCTCGGTGCGTCTGGCCTGGCAGCCCGTGCCCAGCACGACCGGCTACTTCGCCTCGGTCATGGGCGCGCAAGGGCGGCGCGGCGGGGACGACGCCACCATGGTCATGTGGACCTCCAGCGCCGTCCAGGCCGCCGCCTTTATGGCTCCGGACTATATCGCCCCGGCCGAGGCCCGCCGTCTGGTGGCCGAACACGTCCTGCTCAGCCCCGAGACCACCACCTGTCTGGTGCCCCAGGAGGTCGCCCATGCGGCGGCCCAGGGCATGCTGTCCATGACCGCCTATGGGGAGGAGGCCAATTTCGGCTTCCCCGCCCGCCCGGCGCCGCCGATCTGGGTGGCCAAGGTGCGCTATCGCTCGGCCACCAGCGCCCTCCTGGGCCAGGCCGATCCCATGCAGGGCGACAATCGCCAGAGGGGCCGGCGCCGCGACGAGCCCGACGGCGAGGGCTCCGGCGGGACCGGCCGTTCGATCCTGCATGGCCTGGGCGGCCTTATCCCCTAGAAATCGTCCCGAACCCCGAAAAAAGGTTCCGGGGAGCGCATTCAGCGGCTTGCGCTCCCCACCCTTCGTGGCTAGTTTCCGCGCCCTTGCCACAAGGCATGCGCGCCCGTAGCTCAGCTGGATAGAGCATCAGACTACGAATCTGAGGGTCGGACGTTCGAATCGTTCCGGGCGCGCCAATTTCCTTCAATCAATGAATATCTGCCCTGCGGGATTGGGGACGCCTCCGATTAACGAGGGCGTTTGGCCGGGGTATGTGCGCAATGGGCCGCGAGACGCCATCCGCTGCTCTGCTGAGCGTATGACAAGAATGTCGACTTGAATTCTTGCGTCTTGGATTGTGAGTTCGGCCAAACCACCTTTGATCATGCATTGGTCGAGGCAGCGACCCAGGTGCTGGCCGAGATCTGCACCCAGAGGGTGAGTAGGCGGATTGCATCGGTTCTATCATGGGCGGCGTTGCTGCGCCGCAGATCGATCGCGTCCGCCTAGACTGCTTCTGGAACGCTTTGGCTTTGCGTCGCGGCCGTGACCGTGACCGGCGGAAACGGTCGATGCGGGTTGTAGAGGCGCTCGCCGCCGTCCCGATCGCGAACGACGATCTCGTCCCCGGCAGCATCGACCCTCAGCAATTCTCCGTAGGCCGTTAGCGCTACGCGAATAGCGTCGGTATGGCTTTTTACGTAGCTGCGCTCGCGGATCGATTCCAGGCGATCCACTGCCTCGCCCGAGAAGAAGAAACTCTTGCCCTTGGTCTCGGCGGGCTCGGCGAGGGCCACCTGTTTCAGGCCCGGATAGGCAAAAGGTCGGTAGGGTGAATAGGCCCACTCATTCCCGGCGTGGTCACGCACGATGATGCGCCATCCGGCTTCGACGACATCCAGCAGTCGGTCATAGGCTTCGAGCGCGGCGCGGATGACGTCGGATTCAGCGTCGATGTGGGTGAGCGCGCCAACGGCGGCCAGCCGCGCGGCAGCGTCCTTGGGAAAGTGAAAACTGGTTCGCCGTGCGGCCATTTTGAGCTCCTTTCCAACTTTTGCAGTCCGGAGGTCTCGATGGCGTCGGACACGGCGGGCGGCTCGCTTCTACGCTGATGAGACGTTGCGTCAACATCAAAATGCATCAAAAGACATTTATGACCACGACATGGGGTCGCAAAAACCACCCTCCATTTTGCAGGTCGGTGCCGCAAAATGCCCCTATTAATGCTTATTTTTGCTTGATTTAATTAAGGTGTGGAAACCACATCAGAGGGAATAACGATGCCACTGAACTCCGATTTCGAAGTCAAAAGGCGCATGAAAATGCATCAATTTGCACATATCGCCAAAACGCCGCCGGCGACCAAGCCGCGCTATTGGGAGAAGGGGTTTCACTATGGACGAGCACAGGACGCTTGGTGATGGCGAGGAGTCCCGCAACACCAAAAGCGACTTCCCGCCTATCTATCGACGCCCACCGTTCTGGGTCGAAATGCTGATCGGCAGCATCATGGCTTACATCATGGGGGTCGCCTCGATCATCACCTGTGAACATGCAGAACTGATTCAGGTGGCGATCGCCGCCCTCGCCCTAAAACGCTTCTAGCGCTGCATGCACAGATGCACTTGGTCGCCCCCGTCCGGACAAACGGGGCGACCCTTTTTTGTTCGAGACATGCTCGCTGCACGCAAAAATCGGCAAAACTCGACATTTTTCGACAAGTTTCAACTTGCGCGTTGTTTGTCTGCCCTCCTTAACTGGAGATATAAAGAGAAGGTGGGGGCACCGTGCGGAAGGCGAGAGATCTGGTCGAGGTCCTGAGCGGCCATGTCGGTATGGACCCCGACAATTTTCCTGAAGAGTTTCGAACTTTCGCCGCCAACAACAAGCTCGATATCGACCGTCGGACACCTCAAAACTGGATCGACAACAACTCCACGCTTGGCGCCAAATCCAAAGACTTTATCGCGTTTTGGCACGAGCGAATTCCGGAGTTCACCCAGCGTCAGTTGATGCTTGGGGAGGATGAGCTCCGAAACTGGCTCAAGCAGCTCAAAAGCCCTCGTCCGACCTATGACCGCCACAAGAAGGTCAACAACTTCGCCGCCGCCTACCAGATCATCAGGCCTCACACGAGCGACCGAGACTGTTACGTCCTCGAAGCCATGGAGATCGAACGGGCCGAGACGGCCGACTATGCGTTATTCTACTCGCACAACCACCCTGATCCGAAATACCTGTACGAAGGCGTCGCCCACGTCGCAGAACGTTACCTGTTCGCCCTAATGGCTCGGACGCACGAGACCCATGAGGGTCAGAGCGCCTACCGCTCGATTTCGTTTTTCGTCGGCGACAACGTTTCACCCCAATGCTTTTCGGGGATCATGACACGTGGGACCTCGGGCGACAGCGCCGGCAAGCGCGCAGTCTCCATCCCGATGATCGCCTTGCGCGTTAGCACTAGCAGTCATCTTCGCGGCGCGCAGTTCAAGGCGCTCCCCCAGCCGTCTGACGCTGAGAGGTTGCACCAGGTCAAATCCGGCGCCGCGCTTCTGATGGGCGAGGTGCGTGAGCACTGGTATCCAGGGCTCTACGACTTCTGCCATCGCTACTTCGCAAAAGCCGCCAAGGCGCCCGATGGTCTTTTCGCTGGCAACCCCATGGTCCTGCACTCGATCGTGCCCGCGACTATCAAGTCGACCCCAGGGGTCGGTCTGGAACGGTGGAAAGCCCTAGTCGTCGAGCTCTCGGGTTCGTGAGGGATGCATGATGTTCAAGCTTACTGTCCCGTTCTAACCCTTGGCGCGGTCATGCTTGGTCGGGCGGCGTCGACTTGGGTGGAGGTCGTCCACGCCACCATCTGACATCAGATTCGAAGTTGGGCGTTCACCGGCGATGCGGCCATGGGGCCGTGAGCTTCTTATGTGGGAAGGGATATGAACGTTTCGGAGCCGACCGTTCGCTGGGGCGCGCAGGTTTGGCGGTGGCGCAAATCGCCCAGCGTGTCGGCGTGCGCTATCAGCACGCTTACAATGTGTTGAAGGCGGCGCGGAACGTGGCGCCCATTGGGAACCGTCGCCGCGATCGGCTATCGTCCCCCCATGAAAACCCACCGCGCCCTCACCCCCTGGCTCCTGCTCGCCGTCGCGGGGGTGGCTCTGGCGGCCTGTGTTCCCTTGTCCCGGGGGCCGGTGGGCAACGCCGCTGTGCCGCAGCCGGCCAAGGCGGTGGATCTGCGGCGCTATCTGGGGCGCTGGCATGAGATCGGGCGCTATGAGAACAGCTTTGAGCGGGGCTGCGAGGGGGTGACGGCGGACTATAGTTTGCGAAACGATGGTCTGGTCCAGGTGATCAACAGCTGCCGCAAGGGCGAGGGGCCGGTCAAGGTCGCCAGGGGTCGGGCCAAGGTGGTTGAGGGCAGCCAGGGCGCCAAGCTGAAGGTGTCGTTCTTTGGGCCCTTCTTCGGCGACTACTGGGTGCTGGACCACGCGGACGACTATAGCTGGTCCATCGTCGGCGAGCCGTCGGGCCGTTATCTGTGGCTGCTCAGCCGCCTCGCCGATCCTGCGCCCCAGGTTCGCCAGGGCATAGAGGCGAGGGCGCGGTCCCTGGGCTATGACGCCAGCCTGATCCGCGTCACCCAGCCCTGACGGGGCGCCCCTGATCTGGATCAAGGCGGCGCCGGGGCCGGGCGGGGTCTGGTAGCCTTTTTGGTCCGCCGATCCGCCATGCGGAGCCGGGGGGCGAAACAGGTGTGTGCGATGACCGCTTCCGCGTCTGAACCAACCGAGAAAAGCCCCTTCGAGGTCGTGGGCGGCGCCCCGGTCGTGGCCCGGTTCGTCGGCCGGTTCTACGACCTGATGGAGACCGACCCGGCCTATGCGCCCTTGCGGGCCCTGCACGCGCCGGATCTGGGGCCGATGCGGGAGTCCCTGACCGGGTTTTTCACCGGCTGGCTGGGTGGTCCCAGGGACTGGTTCGTGCAAAGGCCGGGGATGTGCATGATGTCGGCCCATGCCCCCATCCCCATGAACGCCGACACCGCCCGGCAGTGGACGCAGGCCATGGCCCGGGCCCTGGCCGACGCCGGGGTGGATCCTGAAATCGCCGCGCGGATGAACGAGGCCTTCGAGCGCATGGCCGAGGGCATGGCGGCCACCGCGGCCGCCCGCCGCGTCGCCCGCGCGGCCGAGGTTGCGCCGGAGGGTGTTTCCGGATGACATCTCCCGGTCAATAACCAGGGCGAGGGACACAGAAACCATGGACCGCAGGCTGTGGGGAATTGCGGCGGCGGTCCTGGCCCTGGTCATGGGCGCCTATCTCGCCTCGCCCCTGGTGGCCGTGGACGCCCTGCGCGCCGCCGCCAAGTCCGGGGACCGGGACCGGCTGGAGCAGCTGACCGATTTTCCCGCCGTGCGCGCCCACCTGAAGGAGGACCTGTCGGCCCGGCTGTTGGTCAAGCTGCGCTCCGACCCCGAGCTGGCCCACAGCCCCCTGGCTGGGCTGGGCCTGATCCTGGGCCCCGCCATCGTCGACCGGGCCATCGACGCCTATGTCACCCCCGATGCGGTGGCGGCGATGATCCGCGGCGGCAAGGCGCCGCAGCCCGGCCTGGGCGTCCGGCCTGAGCGGCCGGATGAGGATGGCGCGGTCCCGGCTGGGGGCGACAGGGTGGGGGACGACAGGGTGGGGGACGAAAGGCGCGCGCGCGATCGCCCCCGGGTCCGCATGGCCTATGCGGACCTGGACCACTTCCGCGTCACCGTCGGCCGGGCGGATCGTCCAGACCAGGCCCTGGGGCTGGTGCTGCAACGGCGGGATCTGTTCTGGTGGCGGCTGACCCGGATCGAGCTGCCCCAGGACAGGACCGGATCCGCTCCGGCGCCCCAGGAGGCCATGCCATCTCAGGAGACCACGCCCGCGGGCGAGATGCAGCCGTCGACCCCGCAAAGCTCCGAGCCGCAGCCCTCCAGCCCGCCGCCGACGCCGCAATCTCAAGCCCAGGCCCAGGCCCAGCTAGCTTCGCCGCCTGCGCCAGCGGAGGCGGAGGCGCAACCCCGTCCCCTCGGCCCGCCGCGGCGGACCAGTTATGACTGCGCCAAAGTCCACTCTTTCGCCGATGTCACGGTGTGCCACGACGCCCAGTTGGCGGCCCAGGACCGACGCCTGCCGGCCCTTTATGAGAACGCCCTGGCCCGGGACGCCACCGGCCGGGTGGAGGAAGAGGCCAGGGGCGCCGCCGCCGCGCGGCGCGCCTGCCAGACCCGGGAATGTCTGAGCCGCTGGTATAGGCGACGAGTGGCGGCGCTTGCTATCTGGGAGGGAAATTAAGCTTAATGAATAGCTGTGTTATCTGACGGACCCAAGATTTCGTCAGTGAATTATTGAGATTCTGAGGCGCATTATTGACTCGGTTTCGCCGCCCCCGCCGGACGGCGAGCGGGGGGCCTTGTGTTCGGGCGGCAGGGTTTGAGAGAGTAGCTCTTGGTCGAATTGCCATATCGCGCCAGCGACCGAATAAATCTGTCCTGCGCGGAAATCGCCTTGGTCGATTGCACGCGCGAGGGCATGGCGGTCCTGACTCAGATGTTCGCGGGCTTCGGGGTCCATACGCCGCACTGCTGCGTCACGGCCTCGGACGCCATGGAGGTCGCCAAGAAGCGTGACCTGAACCTGCTGGTGGTCGACACCGCCCTGCCGGACATGACCGGCTATGAATTCGTCCGCTGGCTGCGGCGGGCCAAGCTCAAGCCCAACAGCTTCGCCCCGGTGATCCTGGTCTCGGGCCATACGCCGCGCTCCATGGTCATGGAGGGCCGCGACTGTGGGGCCAATTTCGTCATGGCCAAGCCCCTGCAACCCCTGCCCATGCTCAAGCGGATCATGTGGCTGGCCGGAGAGGGGCGGGACTTCGTCGATTCACCCAACTATGTCGGCCCCGACCGCCGCTTCCAGCGCCTGGGCCCGCCGGCGGGGATGGCCGGACGGCGCAAGGACGATCTGTCGGCCAAGCTTGGCCACGCCACCGATCCCAACCTGTCGCAAGACGAAATCGACGCGCGATTCAAACCCACGAAGGTGTCCCTGTGAGCCAAGGCCGCAATATCAAGGTCAAGAACCGCCTGGGGCCGCTGATGAGTCAGCCCGGCGGGCGCTCGGTGGTGGAAGCCCTGCGCGGCGCGGAAAAGCGCATGGACAAGATCAAGGACGAATGCCTGGAGGCCCTGGACCGCTCGATCGCGCGGCTGGATCAGGCGGCGGCCAAATTGGTCGAGCCGGCCGACCCCGCCACCGTGACCGAGATCTATCAGGCCTCCAACGACATGATCGCCATGGCCGGCCTGGTGGGCTTTGAATCCCTGGACGAGGTCGCCCATGGCCTGTGCGAGATGATCGATGTGTTTCGCGCCCAGCAGACCTGCAGCGAGGAGGCGATCCGCGTCCACGTCAATGCGGTGCAACTGCTGCGGGGCATGAGCAAGGAAGACAGCGCGGCCCGGGAAAAGGTCCTGTCGGGCCTGCGCAAGGTCTGGGTGCGTCTGGGGGTCCGCGAGGCGCCGGCCGGAGCGGCCGGCTGACGACGCGTGTGGCGGAGGGGGATCTTGCGCATCCCTCCGCATGGGCCGTGGGTATAGAAAGCAGATCGTGACGGCCCATGGGCCGCTACGCTTAAGGTCTCAGCAGGTCACGAGCGAAACCCGGGCCGTAAGGTCCGAATCTCGCTCGACCTGTTAAGGTCAGGCCGACTGGAGTTGGCCAGCCGACATCTTGCCGCTCTTGCGGTCTTGTTCGAGTTCGTAGGAGACCTTTTGGCCTTCTTGGAGGCTGGTCATGCCCGCGCGCTCAACGGCGGAGATATGAACGAAGACGTCGCTTCCGCCTTGGTCAGGCTGGATGAAGCCGAAGCCCTTTTGACCGTTGAACCATTTCACGGTACCGGTAGCCATAGTTTTTAGTTCCTTAGACATAGTGTTACGCGTGGACCGACGGTCCACGGCGCCGAAATTTCGAAAAGATCTGGGAGCAAGTCCGGAGCTCGATCCTTGGAAGGAGCAATGGAGAGCGGCCGAACCGTGTCGATATTTGACGGTTCGTTTCTATAGGATTTATCGTCTGGCCGCAAGTGATTTCCCTGATACTGGCAAATATCACCCGCTCGAGTTGCGTCGCGCGCCCTTGTGGGCCGGCCCAGCCGCCCTCTCGCTGACTTCGCTTTCGTCGGCCAGGCGGTTCCACAGGGCGGCCAGTTTCAGATAGTCGTCGCGGGCTTCCTGGCGCTGGGCCTCGGCGGCCTGGCGTTCGAAGCTGCGCGCCTGGGCGCGATATTGCTGGGACTCGCTCATGGGCGAAGACCGTCAGGCGAGGGGATCGACCGGGGCGGCATAGGCCGCCGCGCGGGAGGGGTTCCACACCACGACGGGCGCGCCCCGGCGGCGGTTCTGGTCGCGGCGGCGCTCCACCGAGTGGAACGCGCCCCGCAGCAGGCCATAGAGCCACTGGCGGGTGTCGCGTTCATCGTCATCCGCCTGGACGGGGCGATCACCCAGGGCGTCGGTCAGGGTCAGGTCAACCAGGCGCTCGGCCTCGACATCGTCGGTGGTGAGCCGGCCGGCGAAGGCGCGAAGGTCAGGTTGCAGCGCCAGGATTTCCTGGCGCAGGGCTTCAGTGGGAAGAGTCACGGGCGCCTTTCGGCCCTGGCGCGTGAGGATGACGGCGGCAGGCGAGAAGGCGACGGCCATTTCCGCCGCGATCAAGGCTCTGAATAGAGCGCGGTTCACCTTAGCATGTTTCCCGCCGAAAAGATGCAGAAGAACCGGCGTGGCTGGCGGCGAGGGAGCGAGTAACCGCAAAACAGGCCCGAATTCGGCGGGATCGTGTTAAGGTTCCTTTTGCTGTCAGCGTCGAATGACGCCGACCCTGTGGGCCTAAGGGCCCGGAAAGTCTGTCCCATGACCAGCCCATCGCCGCGCGCCAGAGCCGGCGGCCACAAGTCCCAGACCGTCGAATTCCGCCACGCCATCGAAAGAGCCGAGGCGGAGGGCTTCACCCGGGACAAGATGGTGCTGCGCCTGACCCTGCGCGATACGGCCGACCTGAAGCGCGATCCGAGCATTCCGGTGGAGGACATCAGCTTCACCGACGGGGTGATGCGTTTCCTGGGCGTGGTGGTGGCGGCGGGCGGGGTTCCCGTCAGCGGTCTCGACACCAAACCCGATCCGGCGGCCTAGACGCGCCCCGCTGGGATAGTTTTCGCCTGACTTTCCCCCGTCGGCGCGCTTGAATGGCCCAACCGCCAGGCTAAGGCGGCGAGATTACGGGGGAAACATGCTGAATTTGAGCATCCGTGGCCGCAAAGGCCCCGCGGCGCGTGGGGCCGTGGGCGGTCTTCGCGCCGCGATCTTGGCGGCCTTGGCCCTGGGGGCGTGCGCTGCCGCGTCGCCCCTGGCCCTGGCGGGTCCGGCCTTGGCGGCTCGGGCGCCGTTGACCGAGGCGCCGTTGACCGAGGCTCAGGCCTACGACATCGGCCGCGAGGCCTATGCCTATCTGTTTCCCCTGGTGGTGATGGACGTCACCCGCCGGGTCCAGACCACGGTGGCCGCCCCGGGCCTTGCGCCCAAGGCCGCGCCGATGAACGTCCTGGCCAACATGCGCGCCTTCCCGCCCGGGGATTTCCGCGATGTGGTGCGGCCCAATTTCGACACCCTCTATTCCAACGCCTGGATCGACCTGCGGGACGGGCCGATGGTGATCTCGGTCAAGCCGGGGATCGACCGCTACTATCTGCTGCCGGTGATGGACATGTGGACCGACGTGTTCACCGTGCCCGGGACCCGCACCCTGGGCGCCGAGGGCGCCGACTATGTGCTGACCGCCCCCGGTTGGCGCGGAGACCTGCCGGCGGGCCTGCGCCAGGTCGAGGCGCCCACCCCCATCGTCTGGCTGATCGGCCGCACCCAGACCAACAGCCCCACCGACTACGCCCACGTCCACGCCATCCAAGACGGCTATCGCCTGGTTCCCTTAAGCGCATGGGGCCATCTCAGCGTGCGCGAAGCGCCGACGCCGGTGGTGGACACCGAGATCGACCGCAAGACCCCGCCGGCGCGGATCGTCGCCCAGATGCCCGCCGACCGGTTCTTCACCTATGCCGCCCAGCTCATCGCCATCGCTCCGCCCCACGCGGTGGACGGGCCGGAACTGGATCGCCTGGCGCGGATCGGTTTCGTGGTCGGCAAGCCCTTCGACTTCGATGGGGCGCCCGCGCCGGTCAAGGCGGGCCTGGCCCGGGCCGCGGTCGATGCGCGGCCGGGGATCATCCTGGGCCTGGTCCAGGCGGGGAGCGCGCGGCGGGGCTGGCGCTACATCGTCGGCGGCATGGGCGCCTATGGGGGTGACTACGGTCTGCGCGCGGCCATCGCCATGGGCGGCCTGGGCGCCAATCGGCCGGAGGATGCGATCTATCCCGCCGCCTTCGTCGATGCCGACGGCAAGCCCCTGGACGGCCACAACGGCTATGCGCTGCATTTCACCAAGGCCGAACTGCCGCCTGTGGACGCCTTCTGGTCCCTGACCCTCTATGACCGGGAGGGCTATCCGGAGCCCAACGCCCTCAACCGCTTCGCCCTGGGGGACCGGGACCCCCCACAGTATAACGCCGATGGCTCCCTGGACCTCTATATCGGCGGGGCCGATCCCGGCGTGGGCAAGAGCGCCAACTGGCTGCCGGCGGCGCCCGCGCCCTTCAGCCTGAGCCTGCGCCTCTATCTGCCCAAGCCTCAGGCCCTGGACGGCCGCTGGTCGGCGCCCCCCGTTCGACGCCGGTAAATATGATCCCGTCAGTCCATCCGTGGTGGAGCGGCGGTGGTTCCGGGTTACCGCCAAGACGCCAGTTATCCTCATATTCGCCGCAATCTGCGGTAATTGAGGGCCCGCCATTTTCACCTTGCCTCGTGCGGGCGCTTGACGGACTTTCTCGCGCTCCGCGCGTCGGGGGACGCCGGCCAAGGGTCTCGTCCTCGCAAAAGGATCATCGAATGAAGATTTTCGCCATCGCCGCCGCCCTGACCCTCTTGTCCGGGGCCTCAGCCCTGGCCCAGACCGCCCCGCCGCCCGCGCAGGCGACCCTGGGTGGTCCGGTGGTTCCCGGCGTCTGCCTGTTGTCGCAACAGGCCGTCCTGGCCAACGCCAAGGTCGGCGTTGCGGCCAATGTCCGCCTCAAGCAGATCGGTGAAGACGTGCAGGCCGAACTGCGCCAGGAAGGCGCGCCGATCGACGCCGAGGCCAAGGCCCTGCAGGCTCAGCGCGCCACCCTCAAGCCCGCCGATTTCCAGCAGCGGCAAAGGACCCTGGAAGGCCGGATCCAGGCGATCAAGGCCAAGGCCGACCTGCGCAACCGCGAGATCGAGGCCACCCGCGAACAGGCCCTTCGCCAGATCCTGGTGGACATGCAAGGACCCATCGCCGACGCCTACAAGGCCCATGGCTGCGGCCTGCTGGTGGATCGCAACAGCGTCATCGGCGGCAACCTGGCCAATGATCTGACCGCCCAGGTGGTTCAGGGCCTGGACGCCAAGATCACCACCATCAGCTTCGACCGGGTCTCCCTGCCGGCCCAAGGCAAGCAATAGTCCCCGAGGCTCTATCCGGCGGGGCGATCATCCTCCGCCGGATAGTTCAGCTCGATGGTCACCCCTGAGGGATCGCGCAGAAACACCTGACGCAGGCCCAGGGTCGGAACCGCGCGCTGGGCATAGCTGAGGCCATGGGCCTCGCAGCGCCGTTTCATGGCGGGCCAGTCGCTCGCCAGGAAGGCGATATGGTCCAGGGCGCCAGTCCCCGCCGCCGCCGTGTCCCGATCCCCCAGATACTCTTTCAGTCCCGATGGATCATCCGCGTCCAGGCCGATCAGGTGGACAAGACCGAAGTCGCCCTCGTTCTGTCCGGCATAGAGCCAAAGACCCGGAAACGGGAAGGGCGGACGATACCCGACCCTGAGCCCCAGAACCTCCACATAGAAGCGCTTGGAGGCGTCCAGGTCGCCGGTACGCACGGCGTAGTGTCCGATCCGCGCGACACCCCCGCCCTCGCCATCGCGCTCATGGGTCAAGATCCCTCCCCCCGAGGTCACGCCGCGCGCCGTGCTCGCTGAGCCAGGAGATCGGCCATCACCTGGCGCTCCCGGGCCTGGAAAATCGCCACGGCCTGGTCGCCGTCCAGGGTCAGGTCCGGCGCCAGGCCGTCCGCCAGCCGCTCGATCTGGGTGTTGAACCAGCCCAGGAGGTGGAACAGGCCCAGCCCGGCCTCCGGCATGGGGGCGACCTCGATCTCGCCGCTGAGCAGGCGGGCGGGAGTCAGGGGGGCGGCGATCAGCGGACGCCCCAGACCGATCATGTCCAATTCCTCCCCTTCCAGGGCGGCGATCATCCCCGCCCGGGTGCGGAACCCGCCGGTGACCATCACCGGCATTGTGGCCGTGGTCCGGGCGGACCGGGCGAAGTCGATGAAATAGGCTTCCCGCTGGCGGGTGCTCTGGGGGCGGGCGTCCTCGCCCTCGTCCTTCATGGATGCGCCCACCTGCTTGGGTTGTTCGAGGGAGCCGCCGGACAGCTCCAGAAGATCGAGACTGGAGCCGTTCAGCCACGCCACGAGGGTCAGGCACTCGGCGTTGGTGAAGCCGCCCTTCTGGAAGTCGGAGGCGTTGAGCTTGATCCCGATGGGAAAATCGGGACCCACCGCCTGGCGCACCGCCGCCACGGTCATCAGCAGCAGCCTGGCGCGGTTTTCCAGCGAGCCGCCCCAATCGTCGGTCCGGCGGTTGGAGAGGGGGCTGAGAAACTGGGAGAACAGATAGCCGTGGGCGGCGTGCAACTGGACACCGTCGAAGCCGGCCGCCCTGGCCAGGGTGGCTGAGCGGGCGAACTGGGCGATGGCGTGGTGGATCTGCGCCTCGGTCATGGCCCCGGGCGGGGCGAAGGAAAACCCGGCGCCGCGGACCACGTCGATCTCGACGCTGGAGGGCGCCAGGGGGGCGGGGTTGATGGCGCTGTCCACCTGACGGCCGGTATGGCTCAGCTGAGCCCAGATGTGGGCGCCTCCCGATCGCGCCGCCCGGGTCATGGCCCGCAGGGCCCCCAGGCCGCTCTCATCCTCCAGCACCACATTGCCCGGCCGCTCCAGATGCCAGGGATCGACCTGGATATTGCCGGAGAGCAGCAGGCCGGCGCCCGACCGCGCCCAATGGCCATAGAGTGTCTCCAGCCGCGGCGTGGCGTGGTTGGCGGCGTTGGCGATCCCCTCGCTCATGGCCGCCTTGGTCAGGCGGTTGGGCAGGGTGACGCCGCAGGGCAGAGGCAGAGGGGTTGAGAGGATCTGGGACATGGGCAGGGTCCTGAAGGGGCCTTGGCGGCGCCGACCGGTGGGATGTCTCCGGTCCCCATGACTCCTATGTCCTCGCCTGATGGGGGTGAATTGACCTATCGGGCGATTAATTATTGAACCTTAGTTGAGAGTTGCGGGGTGCTCAGCGCACTAGGCAGTCGTAGCCTCGGCTCTTCAGAACCTCACAGAAGGCCTGGGCCTGGGCCTTGTCCTGGAAGGGGCCGACCAGGGTCCGGTGTAGCACCCCCGCGCCGTGGGGCACGGGCTCGGTGCGTTCGGAGCGGCCGGTGGTCTGGGCCGGCAGGGCCGCCTGCAGGGCGCGCCACCTGTCCTCGGCGATGGCGATGCTGGCGAAGGCGCCGATCTGAACCCAGCGCGCGCCAGGGCCAGCCTCGGCGGCGGGCGGCCTGAGCGCGGGTTGCGGCGCCTGTCGTGGCGCAGAGCGCGGCGCAGGTTGCGCCGTCGGCTGGGGCGGCGACGAATAGGCCTGGTCCACGGGATGGCTGGACGCCGGCTGATAGTCCTTGCCGCAGGCGGCCTGGGCCAGGTCGCTGAGATCAAGGTTAGTGTTCGCCCTCAGCCAGCGGGACGGCGGGATCGGCTTGCTCGCTCCGCCCCCCAGGCCGTTGCCGGGATAGAGGCGCACCTCGGTGACGGTGGTCTCGGCGTGGCGGCAGTTGAATTCCAGCGCCAGGGTCGCCGAGCGACCCCCCAGGCTGTCGGCCAAGTCTTGGTTGATCACCTCCTCGCGCACCCGGCGGATGATCAGGCCGTCGGCGTGGCGCACGGGCGGCCCGACAAAGGCGAATCCCGCTTCGGCGCTGAGCAGCACCAGCTGGTTGGGGGCCAGGTCGGTCTCCCGCGCCAACCATTGGCGAATGGCGGCGAAGGTGGTCACTTCAGGGAAGGGTGGAAAGGCCGTGTGCGGATGCGCGAGCGGGACAGCGCCCTGCTGCCGCGCCGCGCCGATCTGAGCATCGACTTGCGCGAGGGCCGGCGCGGACGCGGCGCAAAGGGCCAGGACGGCTATGGCGACCCGTCCCGGCCCCCCCGAACGTCCCGCTTGGGGTCCAGGGCGGCGAGATGCGTTCGGAACGGATCGATCGGTCGGGGCGCGGCGCATGCCCCATGGTTAGCTGAGTCTCGGGCCTTGGCCTATTTCGCCCCCGAAATGATCGCCTCAGGTGATCTGTTTGACGCTGGGCGGGTCGCTGGCGGGGAAGGATTCCTCCACCCCTTCGTCGATCAGGGCTTCCTGGCGATCCTCCGCGTGAGCCAGTTGTTCGGCCAGCTGATCGACCTTTTCATTGGCCTTGGCCGGCTCGATCGGGCGGGTGGAGGGGGTGGTTTCGGTTTCGAAGGCGTCGCTGACCTCCGCCTCGGTGATCCGGGCTCCCGGATGTCCCGGCTGGTTGAGGTTCTGTTCCTCGGTCCCGTCGCCCATCATGCCCGGATGACGTTCCGTGGTGGCGTCCTGAGCGGTCTTGGTCATGGTGAACATCTCCTGTGGGAAGATAACGCCAAGGTCAGGTCCCTGTTCCGGGGCCCCGGTCCTGTGGCTCTTGTGGCGCATCCGTGGGAGCATTATTGAACGATTGTCTAATACCTCGTCGGCCCGCAGCCAGGACGCCCCTCATGACCCGCTCCATCGCCGCCGCCTCCGCCCTGTTCCTGGCTCTGGCGCCGGGGGCGGCCCTGGCGGGGGTCAGCTATGTCCATGCCGGCCGCCTGGTGGACCCGGAGACCGGCCGGGTGCTGAGCGACCAGTTGATCCGCATGGTCGATCACCGGGTGGCGGCCATCACTCCCTGGACCACGGCGCCCACGGACGGGCCGGTCATCGACTGGTCGCGCTATGAGGTCTTGCCTGGCCTGATCGACATGCACGTGCACCTGGCCGACACCGAGCAGAGCAACAATGTCGCCGAGCCCCTGCTGCATTCGGAGGCCGACATCGCCTATATCGGCGCCCGCCACGCCCGGGAGACCCTGCGCGCCGGCTTCACCACCGTGCACGATGTGGGCTGTTTCCGCGCCTTCGCCGATGTGGCCCTGCGCGACGCCATCAATCGCGGCGACGTGGAGGGCCCTCGCATGAGCGCGGTGGGCGCCTATATCACCACTCCTGGCGGCGGCGGCGAGGTCACCGGTTTCGCCCCCGACATCCAGATCCCCGCCGACATGCGCGTCGGGGTCGTGACCGATCCCAACGACGTGCGTCTCAAGGTCAACTTCCTGTTCCAGCATGGCGCCGACAGCATCAAGCTGATCGCCACAGGCGCGGTCCTGGCCGAGGGCACGGAGGTGGGCCAGCAGGAGTTGTCCGAGGCCGAGATGCGCGCCGCCGTGGAGGCCGCCGCCGCCCACGGAAGCTGGGTCACCGCCCACGCCCATGGCGCCGAGGGCATCAAGTCGGCCATGCGCGCCGGGGTGCGGGCCATCGAGCACGCCTCCCTGATCGACGACGAAGGCATCGCCCTGGCCAAGGCCAAGGGGGTCTATCTCGACATGGACATCTATAATGGCGACTACATCAACGAGATCGGGGTGCGCGACGGCTGGCCCGCGGGCTATCTGCGCAAGAACCTGGAAACCACCGACGCCCAGCGCGAGGGGTTCCGCAAGGCGCTGAAAGCCGGGGTCAAGCTGACCTTCGGCACCGACGCCGGGGTCTATCCCCACGGCTGGAACGCCCGGCAATTCAAATACATGGTCCGCTACGGCATGACCCCCATGCAGGCCATCCAGGCCGCCACGGTCAATTCCGCCGCCCTGCTGGGCTGGTCCAAGGACGTCGGCGCCCTATCCCCCGGCCACTACGCCGACATGGTCGCCGTGGACGGAGACGCGCTGAAGGACATCACCGTGCTGGAGCATGTGAGCGGGGTGATCAAGGGCGGGGAGGTGGTGCGGTAGGGGGGCTGTCGGCGTAGGGGGCGTTCTACTGCATGAACCAGCCATGGCTGACCACGATGGACTGGCCGGTAAGGGCGTTGGTGGGAAAACTGGCCAAGAACACGGCGGTGCGCGCGACGTCGTCCACGGTGGTGAATTCGCCGTCGACCGTCTCCTTCAACATCACCGTCTTGATGACGTCCGCTTCACTGATGCCCAGCGCCTTGGCCTGTTCGGGGATCTGCTTATCGACCAGGGGCGTGCGCACGAAGCCGGGACAGATCACATTGGCCCGAACCCCATGCTTGGCGCCTTCCTTGGCGACGACCTTGGCCAGGCCTTCAAGGCCATGCTTCGCGGTCACGTAGGGCGCCTTGAGCACCGAGGCCTCCTTGGAGTGGACGGAGCCCATATAGATCACGCTGCCGCCGCGTCCCTGGTCGTACATGTGCTTGAGGCAGGCGCGGGTGGTCAGGAACGCCCCGTCCAGGTGGATGGCCAGCAGCGTCTTCCAGTCCGCGAATTTGAAGGTTTCGATCGGGCCCACGATCTGGATGCCGGCGTTGGACACCAGGATGTCGATCCCGCCGAAGCGGGCGGCCACGGCCTCGATTCCAGCCTCGACCTGGGCCTCGTCGGTCACGTTCATGGCCACGCCGATAGCGCGCTCGCCGCTGGGGTCGAACTCCAGGGCGGTGGCGTTGGCGGCGTCGATGTTCAGGTCGGCGATGGCGACCTTCGCCCCCTCGTCCAGGAACTGTTTGGCGATGGTCTTGCCGATGCCGCTGGCGGCGCCGGTGACGACGGCGACCTTGTCGGTGAGGCTCATTTGCGTTCCCTTTCGACCTTGGCGACGCCCGGGCGGTCGTGCCGGGGCGTAATGAAGTCATAGATGTGCACCGCGTTCGTCGCCGTCGGCAGGGTCAGGACCTCCGGATGGGCGAGCGTCTTTTCGGCGTCCCGCCGGCCGGCGGACCAGTGGTCCTCCATGGTCTGGCGCGAGAATTCATAGTCCTTCGACTGCCCCTCATAGGTGGGCGAGCGGTAGATGAGTTGGACGATATTATAGACGGCGGGGTCCGAGGCCTTGGCCAGGAGCCTGGCTTCGGGGGTCGAGGCCAGTTCGGGCGGCATCTTTTCCAACAGCCGGTTGAAGGTGGCGCGCAGGGTCTGGAGCTTGCGGAAATCGTCGGTGGCCGAGCGGGTGCGGCTCGAAAACTGCACCTCCTTCATTCGTACCGCCACGCTGGCCAGGTCCCGCGGCAACTCGCCCATGGCGCTCCACAGATCGACCTGAAAGACCAGCGTGTCGAGATCGGACCGCGCCGACAGCACCCAGTCCAGCGGCGTGTTCGAAACCATGCCGCCGTCCCAGTAGAACTCCCCGTCGATCTCGATGGCGTCGAAGGCTGGGGGCAGGGCGCCGCTGGCCATGACGTGTTCGGGCCCGATGGTGTCGGTCTCGTTGTCGAAATAGGCGAAGTTGCCGGTGCGGACATTGACCGCGCCGATGCTGAAGCGGATTTCCTTGGCGTTGATGCGGTCGAAGTCGACCAGGCGCTCGAGGGTCGGGCGAAGCGCGGCGGTGTCATACCAACTTGTGGCCCCGTGGGCTCCGGGCGGAACCAGGTAGGGCGGCGGCAGGCGCGGTGTGAAAAAACCGGGCACCCCCTGCGCCATCACCTGGCCGGCGGCCAACTGGTTGATCCAGCCGCGCAGGGCCTCCCCCCGAACCAGGCCGCCCAAGGCCGCGGACCAGCCGCCATCGCCAGCGTCGCTGACCATTTCCCAGAAGGCGCGCAGCTTTTCGACACGGGTATCGCGCGCGTTACCGGCGATGATGGCGCTGTTGATGGCGCCAATGGAAATACCGGCGATCCAGGTCGGCTCCACGCCGGCCTCCAACAGCGCCTCGTAAACTCCCGCCTGATAGGCGCCCAGGGCCCCGCCGCCCTGGAGCAGCAGGGCGATACTCTGAAAGTCGCCGGCGCAGGGCCTCGCCGTCTGCGGCGGCGCGGCGCCCCGATCCCGTGGCGTTCTCGGACCGGGCCTATTCACGTTCTGGCGTCGGCACGTTGAAGGCGTTCAAGGTCGTTGAGACCAGGGCGTAGAGGCCGACCAGATAGAACAGTTCGTTGGCGCCATGCTGGCCGAAGGTGGCCACCGCCAGCCGATAGAGCGGCTCGGGCAGGGTCCCGCCCCGGGTCAGGGCGTAGGCGACGTCGTAGGCGATGCTTTCGTCGTGGGCGAGGTCATTGGGTTTGATGTCCGCGACCAGGGTGGCCAGTCGCTCGGGCGACATGCCCTCATGTTCCGCCACCGCGATGTGGGCGTAGATCTCGTAGGCGGCGTCGTATCGGGCGCCGACGACCAGGATGGCGATCTGGCGAACATTGTCGGGCAGTACGGCGTTGGCGGTCATGGCCAGGGTCAGGTCCCAGATCGCCTTTCCGATCGCCGGCTCGTGCAGCCAGGGATTCCACGGTCCCATCAGGGCGCCGTCCTCCCGCTCGACCTTGAAGGCGTTGAAGTGGCTGGCGACGCCTTCGCGCATGTTGTCGTAAAGGGCCTTTTGCTCCGGTGTGAGATCGGCGGGCGCAATCAAGGGCAGGCGCATGATGGGATCCAGTCTCTGAGGCGGGCGCGGTGTCAAACCAACGTCTGTAGCGATGGATTGTTGCGGTGCGATATCGCGATACCTGGGGCGATGGCGTCAAGGACGGATTGGCGGCGTTCCGATCGGACGACCGCCCGACTTTCGAGCTTGCGCCCAGGTCTCTCGCCAATCCATTGAAAGCCTTGGAGCGGGCGGGGAGAATCGAACTCCCGACATTCAGCTTGGGAAGCTGACGTTCTACCTCTGAACTACGCCCGCGCCGGCCCGGCCACGGTGTGCGTGGCGGGTGGAGGGCGCTCCTTAGCGCGACTTGGGGGACTTCATCAAGCGCCAGCCCGCCGTTCAGGCGACCTTCCGTGGGGCCATCTGGTCGGGGTGGGTGACGTAGAGATCCAGTTCGGCCAGGAGTTCGCTCCAGGCCTCGGCCATGAGTGGGGTCCAGTCGGGGCCCAGGATCTCGGCGAAAGCGTCCTTGATGGCGCCGAAGAAGGTTCCGAACACTTCGGGCGGCACGCCATAACCCTCGTGGGTGACCACCTCGCACTGGATCAGGGTGTGGGCGAAGTGGCGCCGGCCGATGAAGTCCAGGATCGCCTCGAAGGCGCGGCTGAGCATCTCGCCCTTCACCGAGCCGTCGTCGTCGCGCACGAACAGGGGCCGCATGTCGGGGAAGCGGGCGAACAGGCGGCCATAGACCAGGGGAGCTGGGTCGGGGCGCCGCTCGGCCACGATCTCGAAGCTGCGCAGGATCAGGTCCGCGTCCATGGTGGGGTGTCCTCCGGGGCGCCGGTCTTGCGCCGCGCCTGACGCAGATTGACGGATAAGTCCGCTGCGCGCACCATAGGTTATCAACGAAAACATCGCGATCGAAGACATCAGAATTGGGGAGGCTATCCATGGCCGACGGCGAGATCAAACACGGGGACTTCGCGCCCCACGCCCAGTTCCACGCCATGACCGAGGGCACTCAGGAGGATTGGGCGATCATCGCCAAGGCCTCGGCGGAATTCAGCCGCGCCCTGCCTGACCGCCTGATCGAACACCTGAACCTGCTGAAGGGCGACTGCGGCGGCTTTCCCGTGGACCGGCTGGAGCACAGCTTGCAAACCGCCACCCGGGCCTTCCGCGACGGGCGGGACGAGGAATATGTGGTCTGCGCCCTGCTGCACGACATCGGCGACATCCTGGGCCCGTCCAACCACGCCGAGATCGGCGCGGTGATCCTCAAGCCCTATGTGTCCGAGCGCAATCACTGGATGCTCGACCACCATGGCGTCTTCCAGGGCTATTATTTCTTCAAGTATCTGGGCCTGGACCCGGACATGCGCGAGCAGTTCCGCGGCCATCCGGATTTCGAATACACCGCCCAGTTCTGCCACCTCTATGACCAGTCGGCCTTCGATCCGGCCTATGACTCCATGCCGCTGGAGGCCTTCGAGCCCATGCTGCGGCGGGTGGTGGCCGCGCCCAAGCGGTCGATCTACAAGCGGGCCTTGGGGTAGGGGCTGCGGGTTTTCCTCCCATGCGTCGCGTAGCGATGCGGGGGAGGTGGCATGGCGCGAAGCGCCATGACGGTGGGGGCGTCCCGTCGTCCGAGCGCCCCCTCAGTCAGGGTTTCACCCTGACAGCTCCCCCGTTCTACGAACAGGGGAGCAGGAGGCGGGGCGACGGAGCGAAGACCACGCGCTCACCACGTCCGGAAGTGCTTGGAC
>JARLIP010000158.1 GCA_031291685.1 Caulobacteraceae bacterium
CCGGCTCCGCCCCCGCCTCCCCCGCCGCCGCCTCCGCCCCCGCCGCCTCCTCCGCCGCCCCCGCCTCCGCCGCCCCCTCCGCCCCCGCCTCCGGCGCCGGCGTTCGTGGCCAAGGAGTTCGTGGTTTACTTCCCCTTCGATCAGTACATCCTGACGCCGGAAGCCCAGACCGTGGTGCAGCAAGCGGCCAGCTACGCCAATGACGGCCACGCCACCCGCATCGTCGTCGTCGGCCACACCGACACCTCCGGCACGGTGAAGTACAACCTTCGCCTGTCCGAGCGCCGCGCCAAGGCCGTCGCTGACGCCCTGGTCGGTCTGAACGTGCCGCAAACCGTCGTGAGCGTGGACTGGAAGGGCAAGTCCGACCTGGCCGTGCAAACGCCGGACGGCGTGAAGGAGCCCCTGAACCGTCGCTCGACGATCTCGATCAACTTCTGATCGGATCACCGCGCGAAGGGTCCGGTTTGACCTCTCAAGGAAGAGCCCGGCTTGCGCCGGGCTCTTTTTTTGTGTCCGCGGGTAACCGATCGGGGCCGGGGCGCGTATCCATGGGCGACGGGGGCTCAGCGCCCCTTCACTCAAGGATGTCTCCGAATGCGCCGCCTGTTTCGCCCGATCCTGGCCCTGGTGCTGGCCCTGGCGCTGGCCGGCCTGGGCTCAAGCCCGGCCCTGGCTGGCCCCCACCTGGAGACCGCCATCTTCGCCGGGGGCTGCTTCTGGTCGATGCAGCATGACCTGGCCCCGATCCCGGGGGTGGTGGACACCCAGGTCGGCTATACCGGCGGGCGCGTGTCCCATCCGACCTACCAGCAAGTCTCCAGCGAGACCACGGGGCACCTGGAAGCGGTGAAAGTCACCTTCGATCCGGCCAAGCTGACCTACGCCCAGCTGGTCGAGCACTATTGGCGGCGGATCGATCCCACCGACGGCGGCGGCGCCTTCTGCGATCGCGGCGCCTCCTATCACAGCGCCATCTTCGTGAATTCCCCCGAGCAGCGCCGGATCGCCGAGGCCTCGCGCACGGCCCTGACCAATGGCCGCTTCAAGGGCCATATGGTCACGGAGATCCGCGACGCCGTCACCTTCTGGCCCGCCGAGGACTACCACCAGCACTACGCCGACAAGAACCCCGGCTACTACAACCGCTATCGCATCGGCTGCGGCAAGGACGCCCGCCTGCAGGCCATCTGGGGCGCGGACGCCATGCGCTAGGGGGACCGCCCTCCTACGCCCCCGCCCGGCGCAGCGTCAGGTTGATGCGCCCGCCACCGGGGATCAGGCGGGAGGAGCCGGGCAGGATGCGGTCCACCCCGTGAAAGGCGTTGCGGGCGGCCCCGCCCAGGACGCAGACATCGCCGGAGGACAGGCGCACCGTGCGGGTGGGATCGCTCCGCTCCGTTCCGCCCAGACGAAACACCGCCGTATCCCCGAGGGACACCGACAGCACCGGCGCGGACAGATCCGCCTCGTCCATGTCCCGGTGCAGGCCCATGCGCGCCTCGCCCCGATAGAGGTTGATCAGGCAGGAATCCGGCCACACCCCCGGCGCCGCCCCCGCATGGCGGGTCCAAAGATCCAGCAGCATCCGGGGCATGGCCGGCCAGGGGCGCCCCGTGCCCGGATGGCTTGGCTCATAGCGATATCCGGCGCCGTCCGTGACCCAGCCCAGGGCCCCGAAGCTGGACTGCTCCACCGACATCGGCTTTCCGTGAGGCGTAAACGGCCGATAGAGCGGCGCATCACCCAGGGCCTGCGTCACAATCGCCACAAGCCGCGCCTGGGCGGAGGGGTCCAGGGCCCCGGGAACAAGGCGAAAACCGTTGATCTCCATGATGTTGATATAGGTTTAGCCCAAGGCCCCGACCAGCACGGGATCTGACCATTTAGCACCCTGCCTTCCCCTTGCGGCGGGCCATCTGGACCCCATATCGGCTTCGAAGCGAGGCTTTCCCTTAAGGTCAGCCTAGCTATCCAGCGGAGCCCACGGTATGCGGGCTCCCAATTCGGAGACCGGAACCCCAGGGGGCGGAAGACGAACGGCGCTCGACGAGGCCGCGGATCCGCCCGCCAAATAGGAGAGTTTGAGCCTCACATGAGCAAGATTATCGGCATTGACCTTGGCACGACCAATTCGTGCGTCGCGATCATGGACGGCAAGACGCCGAAGGTGATCGAGAACGCCGAGGGCGTGCGCACCACCCCCTCCGTGGTCGGCATTCAGGACGACGGCGAGCGCCTGGTCGGCCAGCCCGCCAAGCGTCAGGCGGTGACCAACCCCACCAACACCTTCTTCGCCATCAAGCGGCTGATCGGTCGTCAGTTCGACGACCCCGTGGTGGCCAAGGACAAGGGGATGGTCCCCTACGAGATCGTCAAGGGTCCCAACGGCGACGCCTGGGTGCGTTCGCACGGCAAGGACTATTCGCCCCAGCAGATCTCGGCCTTCATCCTGCAGAAGATCAAGCAGGACGCCGAGGCCCACCTGGGCGAAAAGGTCGACAAGGCGGTCATCACCGTCCCGGCCTATTTCAACGACGCCCAGCGTCAGGCCACCAAGGACGCCGGCAAGATCGCCGGCCTGGAAGTCCTGCGCATCATCAACGAGCCCACCGCGGCGGCCCTGGCCTATGGCCTGGAAAAGAACGACGGCAAGAAGATCGCCGTCTATGACCTTGGCGGCGGCACCTTCGACGTCTCGATCCTGGAGATCGGAGACGGCGTGTTCGAGGTGAAGGCGACCAACGGCGACACCTTCCTGGGCGGCGAGGACTTCGACCTTCGCGTGGTCGATTACCTGGCCGACGAGTTCAAGAAGGAAACCAGCGTCGACCTGCGCAAGGACAAGCTGGCCCTGCAGCGCCTCAAGGAAGAGGCGGAAAAGGCCAAGAAGGAACTCAGCACCACCACCCAGTACGAAGTGAACCTGCCCTTCATCTCCATGAATGCGTCGGGCCCGCTTCACCTGAACATCAAGCTGTCCCGCGCCAAGCTGGAAGCCCTGGTCGAGGATCTGGTGGCCAAGACCATCGGTCCTTGCGAGCAGGCCCTCAAGGACGCCGGTCTCAAGAAGACCGACATCGACGAAGTGGTCCTGGTCGGCGGCATGACCCGCATGCCCAAGGTGGTCGATGCGGTGAAGGCCTTCTTCGGCCGCGAGCCGCACAAGGGGGTGAACCCCGATGAAGTCGTGGCCCTGGGCGCCGCGGTTCAGGGCGGCGTGCTGCAAGGCGACGTCAAGGACGTGCTGCTGTTGGACGTGACTCCCCTGACCCTGGGCATCGAAACCCTGGGCGGCGTGTTCACCCCCCTGATCGAACGCAACACCACCATCCCGACCAAGCGCAGCCAGACCTTCTCGACCGCCGACGACAACCAGTCTGCGGTGACGATCCGGGTCTTCCAGGGCGAGCGCCCGATGGCCGTCGACAACAAGCTGCTGGGTCAATTCGACCTGGTCGGCATTCCGCCGGCCCCGCGCGGCATGCCGCAGATCGAGTTCACCTTCGACATCGACGCCAACGGCATCGTCAACGTCTCGGCCA
>JARLIP010000159.1 GCA_031291685.1 Caulobacteraceae bacterium
GACGGCTATCGGGCCTACCCGGAGGGTTAGGCGGCTTCGACCTGACCGGCGCCGCGCCCCGCAGGAGGCCCTATGAGCGCATGGTCGCTCCCCTTGGATCGAACCGCCTGGCGCGACGGCCAGGCCGCGCAGGGCGTGCGCGAGGTCGCCGAGGAAACCCCAGTGGCCCTGGTCTATGACGCCTCGACCTATGCGGTGATGATGGCGAGCCCGGCGGATCTGGAGGATTTCGCGGTGGGTTTCAGCCTGACCGAGGGGATCATCGACAGGCCGGGGGACCTGCGGGGGATCGAGATCACCGAGGCGCCCTTGGGAATCGAGGCGCGGCTTTGGCTGGCGCCGGAGCGGGGCGCGTGGCTGGCGCAGCGGCGGCGGTTCATGGCCGGGCCCACGGGGTGCGGCCTGTGCGGGATCGACAGCCTGGAGGCGGCGGTGCGCCGCTGGCCGCCGGTGGGTGGGGCCGAGGCGCGGATCACGCCGGACGAGGTCCAAGCGGCCATGCAGGACCTGTCCGCCGCCCAACCCCTGGGCCAGGCCACCCGCGCGGCTCACGCCGCCGGCTTCTGGCGTCCGGGGCAGGGGCTGGTCGCGGCGCGGGAGGATGTGGGCCGGCACAACGCCCTGGACAAGCTAATCGGCGGCTTGGCCCGCTCGGGCGCCCTCGCGAGCGACGGGGCGGTGCTGCTCACCAGCCGGGTCTCCATCGAGATGGTGCAGAAGACCGCCCGCCTGGGCGCGCCGATCCTGATCGCCGTCAGCGCCCCAACGGTCCTGGCGGTGAGCACGGCGCGGGAGGTGGGGATCACCCTGATCGCCGTGGCGCGCAATGACGGCTTCGAGGTCTTCACCCATCCGCACCGCGTCGCGGGCGCCGCTTAGAGGGGGCGGACGCCATGCTGGACAAGCTTGAATTCCTGATCGCCCTGGCCCGGGAGCGGCATTTTCGCCGGGCCGCCGAGCAGTGCGGGGTGACCCAGCCGACCCTGTCGGCGGGGATCAAGCACCTGGAGGAAAGCCTGGGCGCGCCCCTGGTCAATCGCGGATCGCGCTATGTGGGCCTGACGCCTGAGGGGGAGCGGGTCCTGCTCTGGGCCCGGCAAATCACCGGCGACGCCCGGGCCATGCGCCAGGAGGTGGAGACCCTGAGGCGCGGGGTTTCCGGGACTATCCGCCTGGCCGTGATCCCCACCGCCCTGCCCATCGCCGCGCGGCTGTGCGGCGATCTGACCGACCGGCATCCGGGGGTGCGGTTCTCGATCCAGTCGGCCTCGTCCAAGGCCATATTGGGCATGATCGAGGACTTCGTGATCGATGGGGGCCTGACCTATCTGGACAACGAGCCCCTGCCCCGGATGGAGACCGCGCCGATCTATCAGGAGGGCTACCGGCTGGTGACCCAGGCGGACGGGCGCTTCGCGGGACGTACAGAGGTGGCGTGGGGCGAGCTTTCGGGCCTGCCGCTTTGCCTGTTCACCCCGGACATGCAGAACCGGCGGATCGTCGACCAGACCCTGGCCCAGTATGGCGGCGGCGCGCCCGGCGACTGCACCGAGACCAATTCCAGCCTGGTGATGGCGGCCCTGGTTTCCAGCGGCCGCTGGCACAGCATCATGCCGCCAGCCCTGATCGAGGCCGTGGCCCTGGCGCCGTCCGTGGTTCACCTGCCCATTGTCGATCCCCAGATCACTCACGCCGTCGGGCTGGTGGTGGCCGAGCGCGAGCCCCAGACCCCCCTGGTGCGGGCGCTGGTCGCGGGGGCGCGGCGGTTGGGGGAGAAAATGGCCCTTTGATAGGGATCATCTATCGGCAAATATGGAATCGCCGTTGATTTTAAGGGCCGCCGGCCGTTTGCTGTGACCATGACGCAAAGCGCAATCTGGTCGCCGGAACGGACCGTCGAAATCATCGCCGCCCACGCCCATCGCGAGGGGCCGCTGCTGCCGATCCTGCACGATATTCAAGGGGCCTTTGGCCACGTGCCCCATGACGCCGTGTCGATCATCGCCGGCGCCCTGAACCTGTCCCGGGCCGAGGTGCATGGGGTGATCAGCTTCTATCACGACTTTCACGCCGCCCCGGCCGAGGGCCGGGTGATCAAGCTGTGCCGGGCGGAAGCCTGCCAAGCCCGGGGCGTGGAGGCCCTGGCCGCGGCGGTGGAGGGGCGCATCGCCCTGGAGCCGGTCTATTGCCTGGGCCTGTGCGCCAGCGGCCCGGCGGCCATGATCGACGGTCGCCTGGTGGCCCGGCTCACCGCCGAGCGCCTGATCCAGCTGGCGGAGGCCTGAGCCCGATGGCGATCCGTCTTTATGTGCCAGCCGACACCGCCGCCGTCGCCGTGGGCGCCGACGATGTGGCGCGGGCCCTGGCGGCCGAAGCCAGACAGGCCGGGGTCGAGATCCTGATTGTGCGCAATGGATCCCGGGGCGCCTTCGAGCTGGAGACCCTGGTGGAGGTCGAGACCGCGCTGGGGCGGATCGGCTATGGCCCCGTCTATGCCGAGGACGTGCCCGGCCTGGTAGCGGCGGGGCTGTTCGAGGGCGGCGCCCACCCCAAGCGGGTGGGCCGGCCGGAGGATCTGCCCTTCTTCGCCTGCCAGACCCGCCTGACCTTTGTTCGCTGTGGGATCATCAATCCCCAGTCCCTGGACGCCTATCTGGCCCACGGCGGCGGCGAGGGCCTGGCGACGGCTCGGGCGCTGGGACCCGCCGGGGTGATCGAGGCGGTGACCCGGTCGGGCCTGCGGGGGCGGGGCGGGGCCGGCTTTCCCTCGGGGATCAAGTGGAGGACCGTGGCCGATGCGCCGGGCCCTCGCAAATACGTGGTCTGCAACGCCGATGAGGGCGACAGCGGCACCTTCGCCGACCGCCTGCTCATGGAGGGCGACCCCTTCCTGATGATCGAGGGCATGATCATCGCCGGCCTGGCGGTGGGGGCGGCCAAGGGTTTCATCTATATCCGCTCGGAATACCCCCTGGCGATCACGGCCATGGAGCGGGCCATCGAGACCGCCCGGGCCGCTGGGTGGCTGGCCGCCGATAGCGATCCGGCCTTTGACATAGAGGTGCGGGTGGGGGCCGGCGCCTATGTCTGCGGCGAGGAGACGGCACTGCTGGAAAGCCTGGAGGGCAGGCGCGGCCAGGTGCGGGCCAAGCCGCCCCTGCCGGCGCACAAGGGGCTGTTCGGCCAGCCCACAGTGATCAACAACTGCCTCAGCCTGGCGGCGGTCCCGCACATCCTGGCGGGTGGCGCCCACCTCTATGCCAGCCACGGCCACGGCCGCTCCCACGGGACCATGCCGATCCAGCTGGCTGGCGATATCCGCAACGGCGGTCTGGTGGAGGTTCCGTTCGGCATAAGCCTGGGCGAGCTGGTGGACGGGATCGGCGGGGGAACCCTCAGCGGACGGCCGGTGCGGGCAGTGCAGGTGGGCGGGCCCCTGGGCGCCTTCTTCCCCCGGCGATTGTTCGACACCCCCTTCGACTACGAGGCCTTCGCCGCCCGGGGCGGGCTGATCGGCCATGGCGGGGTGGTGGTGTTTTCCGAGGGCATCGACATGGCCGCCCAGGCCCGCTTCGCCATGGAATTCTGCGCCATCGAAAGCTGCGGCAAGTGCACCCCCTGCCGCATCGGCGCGGTGCGCGGGGTGGAGGTGATCGACAAGATCCGGGCCGGGCAGGCGCGGGAGGCGAACATCGCCGTCCTCACCGACCTTTGCGAGACCATGAAGTTCGGCTCCCTATGCGCCCTGGGCGGCTTCACCCCCTATCCGGTGATGAGCGCCCTGACCCATTTTCCCGAGGACTTCGGCGCCCTGGCGCCGGCGCCCGAACTGGCCGGGCAGGAGGCCTGACCCATGTCCCTGGTTCATGAAACCGATTTTGGCACCCCCGCCTCCAGGGCCGAGACCGAGGTTACCCTGTTCATCGACGGCCAGTCCGTGCGCGTGCCCGAAGGAACCTCGATCCTGCGGGCGGCCAAGGCCATGGGCACCTCGATCCCCAAGCTGTGCGCCACGGACTCGGTTGAGGCGTTCGGCTCCTGCCGCATGTGCCTGGTGGAGGTGGAGGGGCGCAATGGAACCCCGGCCTCCTGCACCACCCCGGTGGCCGAGGGTATGGTGGTGCGCACCCAGACCGAGCGGCTGAAGAAGCTGCGCAAGGGGGTGATGGAGCTCTATATCTCCGACCATCCCCTGGACTGCCTGACCTGCGCGGCCAATGGCGATTGCGAACTGCAGGACACCGCCGGGGCCGTGGGCCTGCGGGAAGTGCGCTACGGCTATAAGGGCCAGAACCATCTGGTGGCCCAGAAGGACGAGTCCAACCCCTATTTCACCTATGACGCCTCCAAGTGCATCGTCTGCTCGCGCTGTGTGCGGGCCTGCGAGGAGGTGCAGGGAACCTTCGCCCTGACCATCGCCGGGCGGGGATTTTCCAGCCGGGTCTCGCCCGGGCAGTCGGAGTCCTTCCTGTCGTCGGAATGCGTTTCCTGCGGCGCCTGCGTCCAGGCCTGCCCCACCACCACCCTGACGGAGAAGGCGGTGATCGAGATCGGCCAGCCCGAGCACTCGGTGGTGACCACCTGCGCCTATTGCGGGGTCGGCTGCGCCTTCAAGGCCGAGATGCGCGGCGACGAACTGGTGCGGATGGTCCCCTGGAAGGACGGCAAGGCCAATCGCGGCCATTCCTGCGTCAAGGGCCGCTTCGCCTATGGCTATGCCAGCCACCGGGAGCGGATCCTGAAGCCCATGATCCGCGAGCGGATCAGCGATCCCTGGCGGGAGGTCGGCTGGGACGAGGCCATCGCCTACGCCGCCGCCGAGGTCAGCCGCATCCAGGCGAAATATGGCCGCGATTCCGTGGGGGGCATCACCTCGTCCCGCTGCACCAATGAAGAGACCTTCCTGGTGCAGAAGCTGATCCGCGCCGGGTTCGGCAACAACAATGTCGATACCTGCGCCCGGGTCTGCCACTCGCCCACGGGCTATGGCCTGAAGACCGCGTTCGGCACATCGGCGGGGACCCAGGACTTCGATTCCGTGGAGCACACGGATGTGGCCCTGGTGATCGGCGCCAATCCCACCGACGGGCACCCGGTGTTCGCCTCGCGGCTGAAGAAGCGCCTGCGGGCGGGGGCCAGGCTGATCGTCATCGATCCGCGGCGCACCGACATGGTGCGCAGCCCGCATATCGCCGCCGAGCACCACCTGGCCCTGATCCCCGGAACCAATGTCGCCGTGCTGACGGCCCTGGCCCATGTGATCGTCACCGAGGGGCTGGTGGACGAGGCCTTCGTGCGCGAGCGCTGCGACCGGGACGCCTTCCAGGACTGGGCCGCCATCGTCGCCGAACCTTCCCGCGCTCCGGAGGCCGTTGAGACGGCTACGGGCGTGCCGGCGCGGACGATGCGCGAGGCCGCGCGGCA
>JARLIP010000160.1 GCA_031291685.1 Caulobacteraceae bacterium
ACTCTGCGCGATCTTCCCGGCCAATGCCGGGATCCAGATCGGAGGGCGGGGCTGTATGTGTTTTGAGGAACCGTTTCCATCGGCAATTGTTTTGTCATCTGGATCCCGGCATTCGCCGGGAAGATCGGATGGGCGGCCGCGCAAGGCTCAGGCGGGCTCTTTCTCCGCGTCCCAAACCTCACTGACCTTTTCGTAGATGCCCTGATCGAATGAGAATTCGATGGTGTTTCCGTCCGGGTCCTTGAGAAAACAGATATAGCCGACATGTTTAGGCATCTGCATGGGGCCGAGCGCTAAGCAACCCTCGGCCTTGCCGCGGGCGGCTATGTTGTCGATATCTTCCCGGCTGGGCATCTCGATGCCCATGTGGGCGAACGGGCCGATGGGGTGATGCGTCGCCGGGGCGAAGGGATCGTGGCCTTCATAGAATTGGCTGACCACCAGCATGAAGGGGGAACTGGTCTTGGAGTCGTCGCCCAGCCAGGCGCCCATGCCGTCGTCGTCCTGGGTCCGCGTGAGAAGCTTCAGGTGCGTGAAGCGCTCGTACCAGGCGATGGTCGCGTCGATGTCCTTCACCCGGAGCGCCAGATGCGTCCAGGTCGCACGTTTCGGACCCACCGAATGATTGGTTTGCGATGCCATGACTTCCCCCAGGAAAGATCAGCCAACTCTTGGTTGTTCGCCATGAAGCAACCTGTCGCCACGACGATAGCAGGGTTGGCGCCGGAGAATTTACGTTTAGGCGCACTATTAGTTTGCTGATTTACCCCTCTGACGCCGGCGCCTTGTCCCCCCGCGCGGGCTTATTCAAACGCAGGGTCACAGGACGGGCCAAGTGGTTCGGATCGGCAAGCCGGTCCTGGCGATCAGGTCCGCGCCGGCCTGGCGGCAGTCCGCCAGCAGCTTGTCCTCGTCGATCAGGGTGGCGCGGCCGTCTTCGAGCACGCGCACGCCGTCAATCCAGACGCTGTGAACCCCGCTCGGCGAGGCGCTGAGGGCCAGTTGCGCCACCGGGTCGAAGATCGGGCCCCATTCGGGCCGGTCGGTGTCGTGCAGGACGAAGTCCGCCTTCTTGCCGGCCTCCAGCGACCCGATCTCGGCCTCCAGGCCCATGCCCTTGGCGCCGTTCAGGGTCGCCAGTTCCAGGATCGTGGAGGCGGGGAACAGATCCTCGTCGGATCGTGCGTCCCGGAACAGGCTGGCCATCAGCCGAGCGGAGGAGAGGATATCCGCCGCCAGGCCATCGGTGCCCAGCATGACATTGACCCCCTGGTCGATCATCTCCGGAAACAGGCCGATATGGGAAAGTCCGAAGCCGCCTTGCAAGGCGGCGTGGGGGCAGTGGATGGCCTGGGCGCCCGATTGAGCCAGGATGTCCAGTTCGCTGTGATCGATCTGGGCCAGGTGGGTCAGGGCGACGTTCTCGCCCATCACGCCGATATCGGCCAGATGCTCCAGCGGCCGGCGGCCATAGGTGGCCAGGAACCATTCCGGGTCGGTCGCCCGGGGGCTCATATGGGCCGAAACCCGCAGGCCGTTCTCGTCCGCCAGGGCCTTGGCGGTGCGCCAGACCTCGTCGGAATTGGTGGAGTGCCCAACGAGCAGCGGCCAGGCGGCGAGTTTGGAGCCGTCCTCGGGATAGCGCGCGACCTCGGATTCGAGGATGGCGATGGCCGCCGCCGAAGCCTGGGCGGAATCCTCCGGGCCGAAAGCGCGCCCCTGCACCCATTCGCCGACCCGGCCGCGAATTCCGGTGGCCGCCAGGCCCTCCACGACCGCGTCCAACTGCAGGATTGTGCCCGCCTCAAGAAAGCAGGTCGTGCCATAGCGGATCATGGCGAGGGCGGCGAATTGGGCGGAGATGCGCTCGTCCTGGGCCGTCTGACCGCGAAACACCGGGATGACCCAGCGCGACAGCTTTTCGGACCAGTTGTCGTCCGGCCCGCCCCGGGCGAAGCCGCGGGTGAGGGGATCGCCGGTGATGTGGATATGGCCGTCGACGAAGCCGGGGGTGATGACGAAGCGTCGCCCGTCGAGGGTCTCCCTGGCGCTGACGGTACGCTCCAGGGCCTCGCGCTTGCCGACCGCCACGATCCGGTCGCCCTTGATGGCCAGGGCTCCGTCGCTGAGGACGTGACGCCCGGCGTTCATGGTGATGATGGTGGCGCCGACGACCAACAGGTCCGCTTGGATGGGCTGGGTGGTCATGGGGCCTCACTGGGCAGGGACTGGATATTTTGCTCCGTCTCGTGGACGGGCGGGGTCATGAACGCCGTGGCGATCAGCATGGCGAAGGCGGCCAGGGAGCAGAGCAGGAACACCAGGGTGAAGCTGTTGGATATGTCCCGGGCCCAGCCGCCGAAGGCCGGGCCGAGGGCCGCGGCGGTGCTTAGCAGGCACATGATCGAATAGAGTTCGAGATTCGGCCGCTTGCCGAAATAGTTGAACAGCAGAATGGTCGCGGCCAGGAAGGTCAGGCCGCATCCGATCCCGACGCCGATCGCGTAAACCACCATCAGTCCGAGGCCCTGGGCCTGGGCGAGGGCGGTCATGCCGATGGTGATCGCGGCCAGGGAAATCAGTAGCAGGGTCTTGGCCGAGACCTTCTCGCCAATGGCGCCGCCGATGACGGATACGACGGCGGCGATCAGGGCTTCGGCGCTGAGCATGGTGGCCGAGGCCGTGGCGTCGATACCCCGCTCGCTCAGGTGCTCGACCGCGAATCCATGGGCGGTGGTGTTGATCAGTAGATACATCGTGTAGGCGCCGACGATGACATAGAACTGCGGGGTGGCCAGGGCGCGCCGCACCGTCCAGTCGCGCAGGCCCTCGATCATCTCCAGGGGGCCGACCTGCTCGGGCGGATATTCCTCATGGGCCGCTTCCTTGTCCTTGCCGGGGGTGGTGACGACCCCGAAGAGGCCGCAGACAACCCCGGTGATCATCAGGATGATCCAATAGGCGCGCCAGCCATGGGTCACCATGTTCGCCACCACATAGAGCATCGGCCCGGCGACGCCGCCCAGCGCCCCGATGGTGAAATAGGCCCCCAATACGGTGGAGCGGTTCTGGAACAGGCCGGTCAGGACATGGGTGCCCGGCACCGTGGTGGTCAGGGAAAAGGCCAGGCCGATCAGGACCGTGCCGACCAGATAGAGCCAGGCCGAATGGGTCAGCGCCATGGCCGCGAACCCAAGGACCAGCAAGACCGAACCCACCGCCAGATTGCCGCTCACCCCGATGCGCCGGATCAGCACCGCCGGGATGAAGCTCGCCAGACCGCAAGCGACGCCCAGGAAGGTGTAGCCCAGCCCGGCCTGTTTCCAGTTCCAGTGCATTTCCTTGACCATGGGGGGCAGGACCACGCCGAGGGAACTGAACGCGCCGGCGGAGACCACAAAGAACAGGAGGCTGAGGGAGGCGAAGGCCGCCCAGCGACTGGATAGGAACGCTCGGTTCATGGTCGCTACGCCTGTGTACTATTGATGGGAGTCATGTTCGCGCGCCCCGCCATTTCACGCACCTTGCCATCCCAGTCGGCGGGAGGCCTCGGTCGCGGCCTCGACCACCAGCCGGATCAGGGGCTCGGGGGGCGTTTGAGGAATGAACTGGGAGGCGCCGACCAGGGCGATGGCGCCGCGCCAGTCGCCGCGATAGTCGAAGACCGGGGCGGCCAGGGCGTTGACCCCGATCAGCACCGCGTCGATGGCCGTGGCCCAGCCTTGCCGGCGCACCTGCTCCACCTCGGCCAGGATCGCGTCCGGATCGGTCAGGGTTCGACGGGTCCAGCTCTTGAGCGGTTGGGACAGGACCTCGGTGATCAGGGCGGGCGGACCGAAAGCCAGGGCGACCAGGCCGTGGGCGGAGGCGTGGAAGTCGAGGCGAGCGCCGGGCCGGATGCCAAACTCGATCAAGGTTTGCCCCTCAAGCAGGTCCAGAACGGTCACCGCGCCCTGGACCAGGGCGGCCGTGGTCACCGCCAGACCGCTCTTCTCGCGCAGGGGGCTCATGACCGGGCGGATGGCCCGGGCGACGTCGAACCGCTCGCGCACCGCCTCGCCCAGGGCCAGGACCCTGATCCCGATCTCATAGCCTTCGGTCCGCTGGTCCTGGAGGGCGTAGCCCCGTTGGACCAGGGCGCGCAGGTGACGGTAGGCCCGGGGCTTGGAGATGCCCAGCTCACGGGCGATGTCGCTGACGCCCCTGGACTCCCGCGACCGGGCGAGGAGCTCCATCAGCCGAAGGATCAGGTCGACGGATTCCAGATCCGACGAGGGCGGCGTCCGTGGCGTGACGAGTGAGTCGAGCAACTGGGTTCCGATGTTCCGCTAAGCGATACAGATAACCGTTGATCGGAATGGGTGTCAGCGAGGCCAGGGGGCGTCAACCGAGCCGGGGTGGAACGGACGCATCACCCGATGGGCGTTGAATTGCTGGGCGGTCAGGGGGCTGTCTGCTCATGGGATAGGCGAACGCCTGTACGCGGGCGGATCAGATCAGGCGGCGGCCGCGCAGGTAGGTCGAGAAACTCTGCCCGGCGCCTAAAATCGGTCGATCGCCGGCCTCAGTAGGATCTGGGCATGCCCAGGGCGTTCTGGGCCAGGAAGGCCAGGATCAGGTTGGTGGAGATCGGGGCCACCTGATAGAGGCGGGTTTCGCGGAACTTGCGCTCGATGTCGAACTCCTCGGCGAAGGCGAAGCCGCCATGGGCCTGGACGCAGGCCTCGGCCGCGGCCCAGGAGGCCTCCGAGGCCAGCAGCTTGCCGATATTGGCCTCCTCGCCGGCGGTCAGGCCCGCGTCGAACCGCTCGGCGGCGCGCTCGACCATCAGGGCGGCGGCCCGGTACTGGGCGTAGGCGCGGGCGATCGGGAACTGGACGCCCTGGTTGGCGCCGATCGGCTGGCCGAACACCTTGCGCTCGGAGACGTATTTGCTGGCCTTGTCGATGAACCACTGGGCGTCGCCCAGGCATTCGGCGGCGATCAGGGTCCGCTCGGCGTTCATCCCGTCGAGGATGTAGCGGAAGCCCTTGCCCTCCTCGCCGATCAGGTTCTCGGCCGCGACCTCGACGCCGTCGAAGAACACCTCGGTGGTGGCGTGGTTCATCATGGTGCGGATCGGCCGGATGGTCAGGGTTCCGGCGGCCAGGGCCGCGTTCATGTCGAGCATGAACACCGACAGGCCATCGCCCTTCTTCTGCACCTGCTCCTTGGGCGTGGTGCGGGCCAGAAGGATCATGAAATCGGAATATTCCGCCCGGCTGGTCCAGATCTTCTGGCCGTTGACGATGTAGCGGTCGCCGGCCTTCACCGCGGTGGTGGACAGCGCCAGGGTCTCCGAGCCGGAGGTCGGCTCGGTCACGCCGAAGGCCTGCAGCCGGATCTGGCCCGAGGCGATGCCGGGCAGCCAGCGCTGCTTCTGCTCGGGCGTGCCGTGCTTGAGGATGGTGCCCATGGTGTACATCTGGGCGTGGCAGGCGCCGGCGTTGCAGCCGGACTTGTGCACCGTCTCCAGGATCGCGGTGGCCGCGCGCAGGCCAAGGCCGCTGCCGCCGTATTCCTCGGGGATCAGGGCGCCGAGGAAGCCCTCCTCGGTCATCGCCTTGACGAAGTCCGAGGGATAGGCCCGCTCGCGGTCGAGCGCGCGCCAGTATTCGCCGGGGAAGCGGGCGCAGAGCGCGGCGACGGAATCGCGGATCGCGGACAGGTCGTCTTCGGTGCTCATGACGTGGGTCTCTCCCATCCGTGCGCGGCGATGGCCGGGCCGTGCTCGTTCGGTTCGGGGGCGTGGGGGTCGATCTGGGCGGGCTCGCCGGCGAAGCGGATCGGCGAGCCGATCACCTCGCAGCCCTCGGCGTCGTAGGCCAGCATGCCGCGCTGGGTCAGGAACGGATCGGCGTAGGCCTCGGCCAGCGAGCGGACCGGGGCCCAGCAGACGTCGCGGCCCTCGAACCAGGCTTCCCAGTCGGCCAGGGCCTTGGACTTGAAGGTCTCGGCCAGGAAGGCGCGGACCGGCGCCTGGCCCTCGCCCGGCGGGGTCCTGGCGGCGGCGATCAGGTCGGGGCGGCCGAGGCCGGTCAGCAGGTTTTCGGCGAACTTGGGCTCCGATCCGCCGAGCGCGATCCAGCGGGCGTCGGCGGTCTGGTAGAGGTCGTAGAGCGCCGCCCCGCCCCAGAACCGCGACGAGGCGGCCTTGGGCGCCTGGCCATGGGCGAACACCTCGCCGACGGCGTTGGCGGTCCAGGCTGTCAGGCTGTCGTACATCGAGATGTCGAGCCGGTCGCCCTGACCGGTCCGCTCGCGGCCGAGCAGGGCCATCAGCACCGCCGAGAGCCCGGTCATGCCGCTGAGCGCGTCGGCCGAGAGCATGATCGGCATCGAGGGGGCTGGGCCCTCGCCGGGCTGGATGGTCCCGGCCAGGGCCTGGATCACCAGGTCGTGGGCGGGGCGCTGGGCGTAGCGGCCGTCCTGGCCGAAGGCGCTGATCGAGCAGTAGACCAGGCGCGGGTTGAGGGCGCTGAGCGCGGCGTAGCCCAGGCCCAGCCGCTCGGCCACGCCCGGCCGCCAGGTCTCGACCAGGACGTCCGCCTCGGCGGCCAGCTTGAGGCAGAGGGCGAGGTCGCCCGGCGCCTTCAGGTCGAGCTGGATCGAGCGCTTGCCGCGCTGGGTGTTGCGGAAATAGACGCTCTGCCCGTGCTTGACCGCGCCGATCGAGCGGGTCGGCTCGCCCGCGCCGGGCGGTTCGACCTTGATCACCTCGGCCCCGTGGTCGGCCATCATCATGGTCAGCATCGGGCCGGGCAGGAAGGCCGAAAGGTCCAGCACCTTCAGTCCCGAGAGTTTCATCCCTGTCGCCGCGTCCTCGCCGATTTCGGCATTCCTTGGCACGTCTTGCCCGAGGCCGCTATGGTCGGGCCATGGGCGCCATAACGTCATACGTCGCTTTTTCCAGCCTGGCCGATCCGCCGCTGACCGTCGCCGGCAAGCTCGCCGTCCCCGAGGGCGCGGGGGCGGGCGAGACGCCCGCGGTCCTGATCTGCCACGGCTCCAACGGCGTCGACGGACGCGGCGAGTTTCACGCCGCGGCGCTGAACGCGGCCGGGATCGCGACGCTGGAGATCGACATGTGGGCCGCGCGCGGGACCGGGCGCGGGGCGACAGCGCGGCCGCGCTCGCCGCTCGAGACCCTGCCGGATGCGTTCGGCGGCCTGCGCTGCCTGGCCGCCCAGCCGGAGATCGATCCGGGGC
>JARLIP010000021.1 GCA_031291685.1 Caulobacteraceae bacterium
ACCTCCCCCGCGTCGCTTCGCTATGCAGGGGAGGAATGGGCGCTCTGCTCCCCCGTCCCGGCTGAAGGGGGCGTTCGAATGCTCCGCCCTAGCCCTTCGGCGGATAGGGGTGGATGGTCCCATTGGGGTCCTCCACCCGCAGGCCATTCTCGTCAGATTTCAGATAGTCCGGGCCGATCGGGACCTTGCCGTGGCCGCCGGGGATGTCCAGCACATAGGTCGGCTGGGCCAGCCCTGACAGGCGCCCGCGCAGGGCCTTCATCAGGGCCTGGCCCTCATCGATCCCCACCCGCATATGCCCCGTGCCCGGCGCCAGGTCCGCCTGGTGCAGGTAGTAGGGCTTGATCCGGGTCTCGACGAAGGCGCGCATCAGGGCGCTTAAGGCCGCCGGATCATCGTTCACCCCCTTCAGCAGCACCGTCTGCCCCACCATGGGAATGCCCGCGTCCACGATCCGCGCGCAGGCCGCCCGGGCGACCGGGGTCAACTCCCGGGCGTGGTTGGCGTGCAGGGCCACAAAGACCGCCTTGGTCGGGCTTTTCAGGGCCGCCACCCGTTCGGCGGTGATGGCTTCAGGGTCCGCCACCGGAACCCTCGTGTGGAAGCGGATCACCTTGACATGGTCGATGGCCGACAGCCGCTCGGTCAGTTCCCGCAGCCGGCGGGGGGACAGCACCAGGGGATCGCCCCCGGTGACGATCACCTCCCAGATTTCCGGCCGGCCGGCGATATAGGCGAAGGCCGCGTCCAGGGCGTCCGGCGACAGGGTCCCGTCCCCGTCCGGCCCCACCATCTCCCGCCGAAAACAGAACCGGCAATAGACCGCGCAGGTGTGGGTGGCCTTCAGCAGCACCCGGTCGGGATAGCGGTGCACGATCCCGGCCACGGGACTGAAGGCGCCGTCGCCGACCGGGTCGGCGCTCTCGCTCGGGTCCGTGACCCGTTCGGCCTCACTCGGCACGAACTGCCGCGCGATCGGATCACCCTCGTCAGCGGCGTCGATCAGGTCCAACAGGGCCGGGGTGATGGCCACGGCGTACTGGGCCGCCACCCGCTCCAGGGCCGGCAGCCGGTCGGCGTCGATCAGGCCGGCCTCGGCCAGGTCTCCAGCGCTGCGGAGGGTCTTATCGTAAAGCATCGGCGCATATGCCTATGCCGGGCGGCCAGGTCAACCATCTGGAGCCTTGTTCAGGGGATCTGCGCCACCGGGGTCCAGATCACCTGGTCGATGCGGTTGGCGCCCGTGGCCAGCATCACCAGCCGGTCCAGGCCCAGGGCCGAGCCGCTGGCGGCGGGCATCAGCTCAAGCGCGCTGAGAAAGGCCTCGTCCAGGGGATAGCGCTGGCCATAGACCCGCTCCATCTCGTCCATCTCCGCCGTGAACCGCCGGCGCTGCTCGGCCGGATCGGTCAGTTCGCCAAAGGCGTTGGCCAACTCCACCCCGCAGGCATAGAGCTCGAAGCGCTCGGCCACCCGGGGATCGGACGGCTTGGGCCGGGCCAGCGCCGCCTCGGCGATGGGATATTCGCACAGGATCGTGGCCCGCCCGTCCCCCAGCCTGGGCTCGATCCGCTCCACCAGCACCCGGCTGAACACGTCGGCCCAGGTGTCGTCCTGCGCGACCCGGATCCCGGCGCCCTTGACGGCGGAGGCCAGGCCCTCCCGGTCCGTGGCCCCGTCGGCCTGGACGGTGGCCAGAAGGTCGATCCCGGCATAGCCGTCGAAGGCCTCGGCCAGGGTCACGCGCCGCGGCTCGGCGAAGGGGTCCGTGGTCATGCCGCGAAAGGAAAAGCGCTCGCACCCGGCCGTCTCGGCGGCCAGGGCCAGCAGGGCCGCGCAGTCCTCCATCAGGGTCTCATAGGGCTCATCGGCCCGGTACCACTCCAGCAGGGTGAACTCGGGGTGGTGCAGGGGACCGCGTTCGCGGTTGCGCCACACCCGGGCCAGGTCGAAGATCCGCCGCTCCCCCGCCGCCAACAGCTTCTTGCAGGCGAATTCCGGCGAGGTGTGCAGATAAAGCGGGCCCCGCGCCCCGTCCGGGCCGATGGCCTCGGTGGCGAAGGCGTGCAGGTGGGCCTCGTTGCCGGGGGAGACCTGCAGGGCGGCGGCCTCCACCTCAATGAAGTCCCGATCCTCGAACCAGGCGCGCACCGCCCGGGTGATGCGGTTGCGGGCTATCAGGAAGGGGCGGCGATCCTGATGGATGTCGGGCCGCCACCAGGGCGAAGGGGAAGGGTTCAGCACCAAGGGAGGGTCCAAGCGTCATAAACACCGTCCTTGGGCCCGTGCGACGCCACGGCGTGCGTCGATCGGGCGAAGACGGCTGGTGGATTCAGCGCCAATCGTATAGGTGCGCGGCTACACTGATGAACAGCAGACTCGCGAAGGGCCTCTACGACCCCGCGAAGCCTTGAGGAATAGACACGTGAAAGTCCAGGCCAGCTCGCTCAGAAAGGGCAGCGTCGTCGATGTCGACGGCAAGCTCTATGTGGTCCTGAATGCCCAGAACATCCACCCCGGCAAGGGCACCCCGGTGACCCAGCTGGACATGCGCCGCATCTCCGACGGGGTGAAGATCTCCGAACGCTACCGCACCACCGAACAGGTCGAGCGCGCCTTCGTCGATGAGCGTCCCCACACCTTCCTGTATCAGGACGCCGAGGGCTATCACTTCATGAACCCGGAAAACTACGACCAACTCGTGGTGCCCGAGGACGTGGTGGGCAGCTATTCGGCCTATCTGCAGGAAGGCATGTCGGTCATGCTCTCCACCCACAACGACGTGCCCCTGTCCATCGAACTGCCGGCCCGGGTGACCCTGGAGATCGTCGAGACCGAACCGGCCGTCAAAGGCCAGACCGCGTCCGGCTCCTACAAGCCCGCCGTCCTGACCAACGGCGCCCGGATCATGGTCCCCACCTACATCACCGCCGGCACCCGCGTGGTGGTGATGACCGAGGACGGCTCCTACGTGGAACGCGCCAAGGACTGAGATCGTCGGATCTGCTCCCCCGTCCTGACAGAAGGGGCTCGCGAACGGCCGGTTCGCCCCCTCCGTCACGGGGCTTTGCCCCGCGACACCTCCCCCGCGTCGCTTCGCTATGCAGGGGAGGAAAGGGCGCTCTGCTCCCCCGTCCTGACGGGGGAGCTGTCAGGACGCGGTCCTGACTGAGGGGGCGCTCGGGCGGTTGGTTCTTCCTCCGCAGCGTCCGGCGCAGGCGCTCACCTCGCCCACCCGCCCCCCAGGGCCTTGTAGATCACCACCAGATCCCCCGCGACCGCGCCGTTCGCGTCGGCCAGGGTCAGGGCGTTCTGATCCAGGGTCCGCTCCGCGTCCAGCACGTCGAGATCGCTGGCGACCCCGCTGATCTGCCGGCGCTGGGCCAGATCCAGGGCGTCGCGGTCATGGGCCACCGTTTCAGCCAGGAGCGCGCGCCGGCTTTGGTCGGTGGCGTAGGCGGTGATGGCGTTGTCCGCCTCGTGCAGGGCGCCCAGCACCGTGCGCCGATAGTCCAGGGCCGCCTCCTGGGTGTGCAAGCCCGCCAGCTGGATATTGGCCCGCCTCTGGCCTGCGTCGAAGATCGGCATCTGCACCGTGGGCCCCGCCACCAGGAACCGGCTGGCCCAGTCGGTCAGGGTGCTGGTCGAGACCGATTGAAAGCCGCCCTGGGCGCCCAGGCTCACCTTTGGAAACAGCGCGGCGATCGCCACCCCCTGCCGGGCGGTGGCGGCGTGCAGGCGATCCTCCGCCGCGCGGATGTCTGGCCGCCGCCGCACCAGATCCCCAGGCAGGCCCACGGGAACCTGGGCCGGGGACAGGGGGACCGGCTGGGCGGCGTCCAGTTCCCCGGCCAGGGCGCCGGGGTCCATGGCCAGCAGCTTCGACAGCTGGTTGACGTCCAGGGCGATCTGCTGGTCCAGCTGTGGAATCTCGGCCTCGACGCTTGACGCCTGGGCCCGGGCCCGCGCCACGTCGATCTCCGTCGTCAGTCCCGCCCCGCGCCTCTGGCCCGCCAGGGTCAGGAGGTCATGGGCGATGCGCAGGTTCTCCAGGGCCACCGCCCGTTTGGCCTGGGTGGCGCGCAAGTCCACATAGGCGCGGCCGACCTCGGCCATGACCGAGACCTGGACCGCGCGGCTGTCCTCCTCCGAAGCGCGCTGGTCGGCCTTGGCCGCCTCCACCTGCCGACGCACCCGGCCGAACAGGTCCACCTCCCAGGAGGCGTCGAAACCGAGCTGGTACTGATCATAGGGATTGGCGACCTTGACCCCCTCGAAGGCCGGGATCTTGCCGATGGAGGATAACAGGCCCCCCGTGGGGGTGTGCTGGCTCAAACGGTTGACCTGGTCCGAGCCGTTGATCGAGACCTGGGGCCATTGGGCGCTGGCGGCGATGGCCCGCTGGGCCCGGGCCTCGCCGATGCGCATCAGGGCCTCGCGCACGTCCAGGTTCTGGGCGGCGGCGCGGGTGACCAGGGCGGTCAGCTCCGGATCGTTGAAACTGGCCCACCAGGCGGCTGGATCGGCGGGGCCGGTGACGACCTGACTGGTCACGCCGTCCCGAGCCTGGCTGGCGGCGGGACTCCAGGCCGCGGGCGCCTTGGCGTCCGGCGTCTTGAAGTTCGGGCCGACGGCGCAGGCGCTCAGCAGGGCCGTGGCCGGCGCCAGGATCATGAGGCGGTGAAGGGTGTTGCGCATGGACAAGCTCACTGGAGGCGCCGACCGAACATCCACGCCGCCCCGGACAGGGTGACCGTGGCGATGATGGCCATGGGCCACAGGTCCGGCCCCAGCCGGTCCAGCCCCACTCCTTCCAGATAGACCCGGTGGGACAGGTCGATGGCGTAGCGCAGGGGATTGATCAGGGTGAAGTTCTGCAAGATCTGCGGCATCGAGCTGATCGGCGTGTTCAGCCCCGACAGCAGGGTGAAGGGCATCATCAGCACGAAGCCATAGAGCATGGCCTGCTGCATGGTGCCGGAGATCGAGGAGACGAACAGGCCGATCCCCACCGCCGCCAGCAGGAACAGGATCAGGCCGACATAGAGGGTGAAATAGGAGCCCGCGAAGGGAATCCTGAACCACAGCTGCGCCACCAGAAGGGCGTTGGTGGCCTGCATCAACGCCATCAGCATGGCCGGAATGGCCTTGCCGATCATGATCTCGGTGGGGCGGAACGGCGTGACCAGAAGCTGGTCGAAGGTGCCTTCCTCCCGCTCCCGCGCCACCGACAGGGCCGCCAGCATGATGGTCTGCATCATGGTGATGGTGCCGATCAGGGCCGGGATCATGTTCCAGCGGGTCTCCAGGTTGGGATTGTACCAGGCCCGGGCGCTGACCTGCACGCTCGGCGGGGGCAGGCCATGGTCGGCCCGCCAGTCGGCGTTGAAGGCCTCCACCGCCGCGTTGGCGTAGCCCACGGCCGTATTGGCGGTGTTGGAGTTGCGGCCGTCGGCGATCACCTGCACGTCGGCCTCCTGGCCCTGGGCCAGGCGCCGCTCGAAGTCCGGACCGATCTGCACCACCATCAAGACCTTCTGGCCGTCGATCAGGCGGGGGATGTCGTGGGCGTCGGTCAGGTTAGCGAAGCGGTGGAAGGCGCCTGAGCCGTCCAGCTTGGCCAGCAGGGCGCTGGAGGCGATGCTGCGGTCCTGATCCAGAACCGCATAGGGCACGTTGCTCAGGTCCAGGGTCGCGGCGTAGCCGAACAGCAGGCATTGCAGGATCGGCTGGATGATCAGGGCGTTGCGGGTGCGCGCGTCCTTGAGCACCGCGAGCAGTTCCTTGCGGACCAGGGCCAGGATGCGGAACAGGGACTCCAGCATGGCCTAGTCCAGGCTCTTCTGCGTGGCCCGGCGGGCCAGCATCATCATCAGGGCCGCCGCCCCCAGCAGCATCAGGCCATTGGGCAGGATGATGCTCCACACGTCCCCGGCCAGGAACACGGTCTGCAGGATGGAGACGAAATAGCGGGCGGGGACCAGATAGCTGATCGCGCGGATCGCCCAGGGCACGCTGTGCAGGTCATAGATGAAGCCCGATAGCATCAAGGCCGGCATGAAGGTCGCCAGCAGGGTCAGTTGGCTGGCCAGGTACTGGCTCTTGACGCTGGAGGAGATCCAAAGCCCGATCGACACCGAAACCAGCAGATAGAGCATCGAGGCGCCCGCCAGCACGGGCAGCGAGCCTCGGAACGGCACCTGGAACAGGAACTTGGCCGAGAGCAGGCAAAGGATCAGGCCGCCCATGCCCAGGATCAGATAGGGCACGGTCTTGCCCATCAGGATCTCGTCGGTGCGTACGGGGGAGACGAACAGGGCCTCGAAGGTGCCCCGCTCCCATTCCCGCGCCACCACCATGGCCGTCATGAAGGCGCCGACCAGGGTGATGATCAGCACGATCAGCCCGGGCACCAGAAAATAGCGGCTGTCATTGGCCGCGTTGAACCACAGCCGGCTTTGCATCACCGCCTGGCCCGAGGACGCGGGTTTCTGCTCGGCGGCGCGGCGGGCCAGGGCCTGGCTGACGGCGGCCTGGGCGTAGCTCTCGATGATGCGGGCGCGGTTGCCGTCCACCCCGTGGGCCAGGATCTGAAGTTGGGCGTTTCCCTGCTGCACCCGGCGGCCGAAGTCGGACGGGGCGCGGATCACCGCGTCGACCTTGCGCGCCAGCATCATTTCGTTGGCCTCGGCCATGGTCCCGACCATGTGGGTTTCGAAATAGGGAGACAGCTGGAAGCTGGCGGCCATTTCCCGGGCCTCGGCGGAGTGGTCGTCCAGCACTATGGCCACGGGCACGTGCTTGACGTCGAAGGACAGGCCATAGCCGAACAGCAGGATCAACATCAGCGGCAGGACCAGGCCGATGGCGAAGCTGGAGGGATCGCGCAGCACCTGGCGGCCCTCCTTCCTGATCAGGGCCCACACCCGGCGGGCCTTGGCGGCGAGGGGGCCGGTCATGCGGCCTTCTCCGTGGCGCGCCCGCTACGGGCCGCCTCGACCACGGCGATGAAGGCGTCCTCCATGGTGGCCGCGCGCCCGGCCTGTGGGCGGGCCAGGGCGCGGATCTCGGCGGGTGCGCCCTGGGCCAGGATGCGGCCGGAATCGAGGATGGCGATGCGGTCGCAATATTCCGCCTCGGCCATGAAGTGGGTGGTGACGATCACGGTCACCCCCTGTTCCGCCAGGGCGGTGATCCGCCGCCAGAACTCCCGCCGCGCCAGGGGATCGGCGCCGCTGGTGGCCTCGTCGAGGAACAGGGTGTCCGGTTCGTGCAGCAGGGCGGCGGCCATGGCCAGGCGCTGTCTGAAACCCCCGGGCAGGCGGCCGCTGAGCTGGTGGGCGAACGGCCCCAGGGCGAACTGGTCCATGGCCCAGTCGATCCGGCGGCGCCGACGCGCGCCCCGCAGGCCATAGGCGCCGGCGAAGAAGTCGAGATTCTCGGTGACGGTCAGCTGGCCGAAGAGCGAGAATTTCTGCGCGACATAGCCGCTCCGCTGGCGGGCCGAGGCTCGGGCCTTGCGCAGATCGGTCCCGGCGATCTTCAGCGTGCCGCCCGTGGCGCTGAGCAGGCCGCACAGCATCCGGAAGGTGGTGGTCTTGCCCGCGCCGTTGGGGCCCAAAAGG
>JARLIP010000161.1 GCA_031291685.1 Caulobacteraceae bacterium
CGACTTCGATTTCTGGGGCAAGACCCGCAACGCCATCGCCGCGTCCACCTCCGAAGCCAAGGCCAGCCAGGCCGATTTGGCCGCGGCCCGTCTGACCCTGTCCACCGCCGTGGCCGCCGCCTACGCCGACCTCAGCCGGCTCTATGCCGAGCGGGACGTGACCGAGAGGTCGGTGCAGTCGCGCCTGGAGACCCTGGATCAGGTGTCCCGCCGGGTGACCAACGGCTTGGACACCCGCGCCGAGTTGAAGCAGGCCGAGGCTGGAGTCCCCGCCGCCCGGGCCGACCTGGCGGCCATCGACGAGCAGATCGGACAGACCCGCAACGAGCTGGCCGCCCTTTTGGGTCAAGGACCGGATCGCGGCCTGGCCATCGCCCGGCCCGCCGCCACCCAGATCAAGGCCTTTGGCCTGCCGCAGACCCTGGCCGCTGATCTGATCGGCCGGCGGCCGGACATCGTCGCCGCCCGCTGGCGCGCCGAGGCCGCCGCCAAGCGCATCGGCGTGGCCAAGGCCCAGTTCTATCCCGACATCAACCTGACCGCCGCCATCGGTTATCAGTCCCTGTATCTGAAGGAATTGTTCGCCTCGGGCTCCGACATGGGCCAGGTCGGGCCCGCCCTGACCCTGCCGATCTTCGAGGGCGGGCGGCTGCGCTCCAACCTCAAGGGCGCCCAGGCCGACTACGCCAGCGCCGTGGCCAGCTATGACCAGACCCTGACCCAGGCCCTGCGCGAGGTGGCCGACGCCGCCGTCAGCGAGCGGGCCCTGACGGTGCGCCTGAAGGAAAGCCAGGACGCCCTGGCCGCCGAGGAGGAATCCTACAAGGTGGCCCGAGCCCGCTACGAAGGGGGGCTGGCCAACTATCAGACCGTGCTGACCGCCGAGGATCGCGTGCTGCAGAGCCGCCGCACGGTGGTCGATCTGCGGGCCCGCGCCCTAACCCTCGATATCCAACTGATCAAGGCCCTGGGCGGCGGCTTCGCCGACGCCTGACGTCAAACCCAAAACGCTTCACGCACTCTACTCGTTCAGGATTTCCCCATGGCCGATTCAGCCACCCCCAGCCAATCCGCCCCGCCCGTCGCGGCTGGCCCCTCACCCGAAGCCGCCCGAACCGCGGCCCGAGGCCGACGCACGCGCCTGTTCACCCTTCTTGGAGGTGGGATCGCCGTCGCCGCGGCGCTGGCCACCCTTTACTGGGCGCTGGTGCTGCGCAACCACGTCAGCACGGACAACGCCTATGTAGGCGCGGATTCCGCGATCCTCACCCCGCAGATCACCGGCCAAGTGAACCAGGTCAATGTCATCGACACCCAGTCGGTCAAGGCGGGCGACATCCTGGTCCAGATCGACGACACCGACGCCAAGGTCGCCCTGGCCCAGGCCCAGGCGCAGTTGGCCCAGGCCGAGCGCAAGGTGCAGGGCTATTTCGCCAATGATGAGGCCCTGAAGGGCCAGACCGACGCCCGCGACGCCGACATCACCCGGGCCGACGCCCAGATCGCCAGCGCCACCTCGGATATGGACCGGGCTCGCACGGAGCTGGACCGCCGCGAGCGGCTGTCGGCCTCGGGCGCGGTGTCCGGCGACGAGCTGACCCAGGCTCAGAACCAGTTCCACACCGCCCAGGCCGCCCTGGCCCAGGCCAAGGCCGCCAAGATCCAGGCCGTGGCCAACCGCGCCGCCGCCGAAGGAACCCGGGGGGTCAACACCGCCCTGATCACCGGCGTCGATGTTGAAAAAAACCCCGAGGTGGCCGCCGCTCGCGCCCGTCGCGACCAGGCCCAGCTGGACCTGGACCGCACGATCCTGCGCGCGCCCATCGACGGCGTCGTGGCCAAGAAGCAGGTGTCCCTGGGCCAGCGGGTCCAGGTGGGCGCCGAGTTGCTGACCATCGTTCCCGTCACCCAGTCCTATGTCGACGCCAACCTGAAAGAGGTCCAGTTGCGCCAGGTGCGGATCGGGCAGCCGGCCGTGCTGACCTCGGACTATTATGGCGGCGGCGTGAAGTTCCACGGCAAGGTCGTGGGCCTGGGCGGCGGCACCGGGGCGGCCTTCTCCCTGATCCCGGCCCAGAACGCCACCGGCAACTGGATCAAGGTGGTCCAGCGCCTGCCCGTGCGTATCAGCCTGGAGCCGGAGGAACTGAAGCAGCATCCCCTGCGGGTTGGCCTGTCCATGACCGCCGACATCAACGTCTCCTCGCACTGACCATCAAAGTCCCAGAGGAGGCCGGCGATGGCGCAGCCTGAACAAGCCCGAACCGATACATTCCAACCCATGAGCGGCGGTATGCTGTGGGTGTGCGGGGGGCTGCTGGCCCTGGCCAACTTCATGGCCGTCCTGGACACCACCATCGCCAACGTCTCGGTGTCCAATGTCGCCGGAGGCCTGGGGGTGGCTCGCAACCCGGGCTCGGGGGTGATCACCTCCTACGCCGTGGCCGAGGCGGTCACCGTGCCGCTCACCGGCTGGCTGGCCAACCGGTTCGGCGCGGTGAAGGTGTTCGTCTTCGCCATGCTGGGCTTTGGCCTGTTCTCGGCCCTGTGCGGCCTGGCCCCTTCCCTCGGCGCCCTGGTGGTGTTCCGGGTCTGCCAGGGGCTCGCGGGCGGCCCGATGATGCCCCTGTCCCAGACCCTGCTTCGGCGGATATTCCCCCCGCAACTCCAGTCGGCGGCCCTGGGCCTATGGGGCATGACCACGGTGGTGGGGCCGATCGCCGGCCCACTGCTGGGCGGCGTTCTGTGCGACCAGGCCGGCTGGCCCTGGGTGTTCTATATCAATGTGCCCATCGCCCTGTTCTGCGCCGGCCTGAGCTGGCGCCTGATCCGCGGCGCCGAGACCAAGACCATGCGCGTTCCGGTGGATGTGGTCGGGCTGGGCCTACTGATCCTGTGGATCGGGGCCATGCAGGTGATGCTGGACAAGGGCAAGGACCTGGATTGGTTCCAGTCCCCCTTCATCGTCACCCTGGCGATCATCGCCGTTATCGGCTTCGCGGCCTTCGTCATCTGGGAGCTGACCGAGGAGCATCCGATCGTTGATCTGAAGGTGTTCCGACACCGTGGCTTCGCCGTCAGCACGGTGATCATGAGCCTGACCTTCGGCGCCTTCTTCTCCTCCGTCGTGCTGATCCCCCTGTGGCTGCAAACCAACCTGGGCTACACGGCCACTTGGGCCGGCCGGGTGACCGCCTTCCAAGGGGTGCTGGCGGTGGTCATGTCGCCGATCGTCGCCCAACTCCTGGGCCGCAAAGCCGATCCCCGCTTCTTGGTGTCTTTCGGTGTGATGGTGATGGCGGTGGTCACCTTCTCGCGGACCGGTTTCAACGACCAGATGGATTTCTGGCGCCTGGTGGCCCCCCAATTCGCCCTCGGCTTCGCCATGCCGTTCTTCTTCCTGCCGCTCACCGCCATCGCCCAGGGCGCGGTCAATCACGAAGAGTCAGCCTCGGCCGCCGGACTGATCAACTTCATGCGGACCACGGCGGGCGCCTTTGGCACCTCGATCACCACCACCGCCTGGGACAACCTGACCACCAGCCAGCATGCGGACCTGTCGGGCCTGCTCAACGCTCCGCAACAGACCCTGAACAGGCTTCAGGCCATCGGCATGAGCGCCAGCCAGTCCGTGGAACAGCTGAACAATCTTGTTCAGGGTCAGGCGGTGATGCTGGCGACCAACAAGGTGTTCATCGTGGTCACGGGGGTTCTGGTCCTGGCCTCCTGCACGGCCTGGCTCACCCCCAAGCCTCAGGGTCCGTTCGATCCCGGCGCCGGCGGTCACTAAGGCTCAGGAGCCAAGGGCGCGGGGGTTGAGGCCGACGCCGTCTCGTGCTCCATGACCCTGGCGGGATGCGGCGGGCCGCCAGGGGAGTCGAGTTGAGCGCAAGGACTGGCGTAAGCGCCTGGTACAAACGGCTTCGAGCCGTATTGGGCGCCGTCGTCCTGGGCCTCGCCACCCTTGGCCACACCGGTCAGAGCCTGGCGGCCGCGCCAGAATGGCCCCAGGCCCATAGCGACCTGCCGGCGGACCCCGCCGTGCGCTTTGGGGTCCTGCCCAACGGGATGCGCTATGCGATCATGCGCAACCGGACCCCCAAGGACCAGGTGTCCATGCGCTTTCGCCTGGGGGTGGGCTCCCTGGACGAGCGGGACGAAGAACAGGGTCTCGCTCATTTCCTGGAGCACATGGCCTTTCGCGGCTCGGCCCACGTGCCCGAGGCCGAGGTCTGGAAGGGCTTCCAGCGGCGGGGCATGGCCATCGGCGCCGACAGCAGCGCCTATACCCAGGAAACCCAGACCTTCTATCAGTTCGACCTGCCCAAGGGGGACGCGGAGTCCATCGCCTTTGGCCTGACGCGGATGCGCGAGACCGCCAGCGAACTGACCCTGGCGCCCGAGGCCCTGGAAACCGAGCGTGGGCCGGTGCAATCTGAAGAACGCCTGCGCGACACCCCGGACCTGAGGGCCCTTCGCGCCCAGCGGGATTTTCTGTTCCAGGGCCTTTTGCTGCCCAATCGCGCGCCGATCGGCAAGACCGAGATCATCCAGCACGTCCAGATCGATGCGGTCCGCAATTTCTACAAGACCTTCTATCGACCGGAGAACGCGACCCTGATCGTGGTCGGCGATATCGATCCGGACGCGGTGGAGGTCCAGATCAAGGCGCGCTTCTCCGATTGGCGGGCCATGGCGCCGGCGAGGGCCGCGCCGGATCTTGGGGTTCCTACCCCGAGGGGGCTCGACGCCAAGCTGGTGGTCGATCCCAATGTGGCCCGCTCGATCCTGGTGGGCTGGATCGCCCCCTTTGACGGCGCCCGGGACACTGCGCCCCGCGCACGGCGGGACATGATCCACGCCATCGGCCTGGGGATTCTCAACCGGCGCCTGCGAACCATGGCCAATGGTCCCAATCCGCCCTTCACCAATGCCAGCCTGGCCCGGCGCGATCAGGCCCGCTCGGCCACCGTCACCCTGATGAGCGTGGACGACGCCCCAAGCCGCTGGCGCGCGGCCTTGCGCGCCGCCGAGATCGCGCGGCGCCAGGCGGTGACCTATGGCGTCACCCAGGCCGAGGTGGACCGGGAGGTCGGGCTGATGCGGGCCCGGATGTAGGCCGCCGCCGCCGGCGCCGCCACCCGCCAGACCCCGGCCCTGGCCCGCGCCCTGCTGGTGGCCACGGACGAGGATGGGGTCTTCACCAGCCCGGCGGAGAACCTGGCCCTGTTCAAGTCCAGCATGGGCGACCTTTCGGCCGATGAGGTCAGCCGCGCCCTGCGCGATGCGTTCGACGGCGCGGGGCCGCTGGTGTTCATCTCGAGCCCGATCGGGATCGAGGGCGGCGAGGCCGCGATCAAGTCCGCCTTCGCCCAGATCGAGGCCGAACCCATCGCCGCCCCCGCCGCGGAGGCCAAGCTGGCCTGGCCCTACGCCAGCTTCGGCCCGCCCGGCCATGTGGTCGAACGCAAGCGGGTGGAGGACCTGGACGCCACCCTGGCGCGCTTCGCCAATGGCGTGCGGCTGACCGTCAAGCCGACCACGTTCAGCGCCGATCAGGTGCTGGTCAATGTCCAGGTGGGCGACGGCCTGCTGTCCCTACCCAAGAACCGCTCCACCCTGCGCTGGGCGGCGGATTCGGGGGCGCTGCTGCTGGGCGGTCTGAAGAAGATCGACGTGGAGGACACCGAGAAGGTTCTGTCCGACAAGATCTACAGCCTGGGCTTTGGCACGCGGGAGGACACCATGTCCTTTTCCGGAGCCACGCGGCCGGAGGATCTCGACACCCAGATGCAGGTCCTGGCGGCCTATGTCACCGACCCGGGCTTTCGTCCGGAGGCCTTCGAGCATGTCCGCTCCCTGGCCGACCCCCTGATCAACGATCAGGACTCTTCCCCCGGCGGGGTGATGCAGCGCCAACTTAGTTTTCTGTTGCATGACGGCGACCCGCGCTGGGCCATGCCGACGCGGCTGGATGTGGCCGTGGCCAAGCTCGATGACATGCGGGCGGTGGTGGCGCCGGCCCTGGCCAAGGGCGCCATCGAGATCACCGTGGTCGGGAACGTCAGCGTGGATCGCGTCATCGCGGCCGTGGCCGCCACCTTCGGCGCCCTGCCCGACCGCCCGGCGGCCGACACGATTCCCGAGGGCGCGCGCGAGGTCCATTTTCCAGCGGGCGTCCAGGAACCCGTGCGCCGCTATCACAAGGGGCGGGACGACCAGGCCATTTTCCTGATCGCCTGGCCGTCGGCGGACATGCTGGGGGACTTCCAGACCTCCCGCGACCTGCGCATCCTCGAGAAGATCATCAACACCCGGCTGTTTGAGCAGTTCCGCATCGCCGACGGCGTCGCCTATGAGACCGACACCGCCCTGGAGACCTCACAGATCTTTCCTGGCTACGGCTACATCTACGCCTTCGCCGAGGCCCCACCGGCCAAGCAGGCCCTGTTCTATGCGCTTATCGCCAAGATCACCGCCGACCTGAAGGCCCATCCTGTTTCGGCGGAAGAGTTGGAGCGCGCCAAGCAGCCCCGGGTGGAGCTGTTCACCAAGGCCCGGCAGACCAACAGCTATTGGCTGACCGCCCTGACCGGCGCCCAGGCCGACCCCCGTCGCCTGGAGGTGCTGCGCACCACCATTCCAGCCCTTGAACACGTCACCGCCGCCGATGTGCAGCGCCTGGCCCGGACCTATCTGACCGACGAGCACGCCTGGAAGATGACCATCGAACCCCAGGGCCTGGCGCCGAAACCCGATCCGGCGGCGCCCAAGGCCACCGGAACGGCGGTGATCAACTGCGCCCGCGCCAGCGACAATCGCCTGGGGGACTGCCACGTGGTCCAGGAGACGCCTCCGGGGATCGGGGTCGGGGCCCAGGCCCTGATGATGGTTCCGAACCTGACGGTGGACCCGGCCAAGGCCCCGCCATCCATGGGCGGACGCATCCAGTTCACCCTGAGGGTGCGCGCGCCTGACCCCGGCGCCTGAGGCAAGCGGTTGATTCAAGTCAAGGATGCGGCGATTTCGAGCAGGTCATGTGGGCTGCGGCGTGATCGAGTCACTGGCGCCGGCCCTATCGACCCGCTATATGACATTGATAATCGTTCTCGATAATACTGGCGCAATCCCCCGTGAATGCTTCCTCGTCCGTGACCCTTGAGACGCAAGCCGTCCCCAGCCCCTTGGCCCTGATACGGCTCAGCGATGCCCGCAAGGGCGTCAGTGGTCGAGTGGTGAAGGTCGGCGCCGAGGACGACGGCTACGGCGCCATCGAGCCCGACGAGTTGGAGCGCCGGCTATTGGAGATGGGCTTCGTCGAAGGCGCCCGGATCAAGCTGCTGTACGAGGGCTTCATCGGCCGCGACCCCATAGCCGTGCGGCTCGACGACATGCGCGTCGCCCTGCGCCGGCGGGAAGCCCGGGGCGTATGGCTGGACGTGACGACCGAGCCCGCCCTGTGACAGACGCCGCCATCGCGCCGGCCCGGATCGCTCTGGTCGGCAACCCCAATTCCGGCAAGACCGCCCTGTTCAACGCCCTCACCGGCTCGCGGCAGAAGGTGGCGAACTATGCGGGGGTGACCGTGGAGCGCAAGGAAGGCGCCCTGATCACCCCGTCGGGCCGCAGGATCGCCGTGTTGGACCTGCCCGGCACCTACAGCCTGCGCGCCCGCAGCCCCGACGAAGAGGTCACCCGCGACGCGGTGCTGGGCCGGCTGGCGGGCGAGACCCGACCCGACGCCATTATCTGCGTGGCCGACGCCACCAATCTGCGGCTGGTGCTGCGGCTGGTGATCGAGCTGACCCAGGTGGGCCTGCCCATCGTGCTGGCCCTGAACATGTATGACATCGCCCAGCGCCAGGGGCTGGAGATCGACCTCGACAAGCTGTCGAAGGAACTGGGCGTGCCGATCGTCACCACGGTGGCCACCCGCAAGCGCGGCATCGAGGATCTGGTCAGCCAGGTCGAGGCCCTGACCCACGCCGACCATCACACCGGCATGGAGTCCGGCTGGCGCGAGCCCAGCGCCAAGGAGCTGCGCGCCGCCCATCTGAACGCCGAGCGGATCCTGAAGGCCTGCGTCAAGCCGCCAGCGCGCCCGGACACCTGGACGGGGCGCCTGGATGACGTCCTGCTCAATCCCGTGGCCGGAATCCTGATCCTGCTGGCGATCCTGTTCTTCATGTTCCAGGCGGTGTTCAGCTGGGCCCAGCCGGTCATGGACCTGATCAGCAGCGCCTTCACCCTGCTGGGTCAGGGGGTTGGTCACCTCCTGCCAGACGGCATGCTGCGCAGTCTTTTGGTGGACGGGGTCATCGCCGGGGTGGGGAGCATCCTGGTGTTCCTGCCCCAGATCATGATCCTGTTCTTCTTCATCATCCTATTGGAAGACTTCGGCTATATGGCCCGGGCCGCCTTCCTGATCGACCGGATCATGGGGGGCGCAGGGCTGCACGGCCGCGCCTTCATCCCCCTGCTCTCCAGCTTCGCCTGCGCCATTCCAGGGATCATGGCCACCCGGGTGATCGACCATCGCCGGGACCGGCTGACCACCATACTGGTGGCGCCCTTGATGACCTGCTCGGCGCGGATTCCGGTCTATACCCTGATCATCTCGGCCTTCATCCCGAACAAGACCCTGTGGGGCTGGGTCAGCCTGCAGGGGTTGGTGATGTTCGGCCTCTATGGGGCGGGGATCGTCAGCGCCCTGGTGGTGGCGGTGGTGATCCGCAAGATCTTCTGGCGGGGCGCCTCCGAGCCCTTCATCATGGAATTGCCCGCCTACAAGCTGCCCGATCCCATGAACGTCGCCCGCAGCGTGTTCCAGCGCGGCGCGATCTTCGTGCAGCGGGCGGGCACCATCATCCTGTCGATGATGGTCCTGATCTGGTTCCTGTCCACGGTCCCCGGCGCCCCCGCCGGCGCCCCGGGCCCCGCCATCAACTACAGCTTCGCCGGCATGATCGGTCACGCCATGCTGCCGATCCTGGCGCCGATCGGCTTCAGCTGGCAGATGGCCGTGGCCCTGGTGCCCGGCATGGCGGCGCGGGAGGTGGCGGTGGGCGCCCTGGCCACGGTCTATTCCGTGGGTGGCGGCGAAGGGGCCAGGGGCGCCCTGGGAGCGAACCTGGCGCAACACTGGTCCATGGCCTCGGCCCTGGCCTTCCTGGCCTGGTATGTCTTCGCTCCCCAATGCGCCTCGACCCTGGGGGTGGTGAAGCGCGAGACCAATTCCTGGCTCTGGCCGGCCCTGATGTTCGGCTACATGATCACCCTGGCCTATATCGCGGCCTTCATCGTCTATCACGTCGCCCTGGCCCTGGGCGGAGGCTGAGATGGTTCAGACGATCATCGCCTATGTCCTCGTGGCCCTGGCCGCGGCCTGGGCGGCCCGCCGATACGTCCTGCCGCCCGTGCGCCGGGCCATGGCCAAGGGTGATCCGGCCGCCCTGGCCAAGGCCAAGTGTGACGACTGTAGCTGCGGCGACTAACCCAAGGCTCCGGTTGCCTTGGCGTCCCGGGCCTGCTCTGGATGGATCTCATAGCTTTGCGCGCCGGGAGTAATCCGTGATCCGCCCAGTCCGTGCGGCGATGGCCGCCGCACTCGCCATCCTGTCCGTCAACGCCCCCGTCAGCGCACAAACTCCATCCGCCGAACCGGTGGCGATCTATTCGCCGATCCGCCCGGTCAGCGAGACCTTTCACGGGGTCACGGTCACCGATTCCTACCGCTGGCTGGAATATGCCGACGAGGTCGCCGTGCGGAACTGGGCCGAGGCCCAGAACCAGCGCACCCGGGACGCCCTAGACGCCTCGCGCAACCGCGCCTCGATCAAGGCGGCCCTGGTGCGGTTGAGCGCCGTGAGCGGCCCCGCCTATTCCGAGCTGACGGCGGCGGGGGCACATGTCTTCGCCCTCGACGGCGATCCGAGCCATGCGGGGCCCGTAGTGGTAGCCCTGAACGCCGCCGCCGATCCCGGCGGCCGGCGGGTGGTGGCCGATCCGGCGGTGCTGGACCCCAGCGGCGCATCCGTGATCAACGGCTTTGTCCCCTCCCCCGACGGCCAGCGGCTGGCGGTGGTCCTGTCGAAGACGGGGGACGCCGGCGCCGTGTTGCGGATTGTGGATGTGGCGTCGGGCAGGCCGCTGGCCGATACGCTCCCGGGACTGGAGCCCGGGGTCGGCGGCGGGGCCGTGGCCTGGAGCCGGGATGGGCTGAGCCTTTGGTACGTGCGGGCGGCCATGGACGCCGCCAAGGGCCCGGAGGTTTATCTGCACCGGCTGGGGACGCCGCCCAGCGCCGATACGGCGGCCCTGAGCGGCGCCGAAGGTCTCCAAGGTGCGGCGCGGGTGCGCCTGGATAACAGCCATGGCCGCACGGCCATCGTCGCCTCGGCCCAGAGGGCGGACGGGGCCTGGAGCCATTTCGTGCTGCGCCCCGGAAAGCCCGCCCAACGGGTGGCGGGCTATGACGACCAGATCGACCTTGCCGTGATCGGTCCGGACGACGGGCTCTATGGCCTGTCGCGGGCCGCCGCGCCGACGGGGAAGATCCTGAAGCTCAGCCGAGTGCGTCCTGGCGCTCGCCTGGCGGACGGCTCCGTGATCACCCCTGCCTCCGCCGCCATGATCGAGACGTTCGCGCCGATCGACGCCCGCCATCTGGTGGTCCGCGACACCGCCGAGACCGGCGCCAGCCAGGTGCGGGTGTTCGACCTGGACGGCCGGGGGCTGTTCAAGCTGTCCCTGCCGGACGGGGCGGTGAACACCGAGATCGCGCCCCTGGCCAATGGCGAGGTGCTCTATGACGCCACCACCACCCCGCAAGTCCGCCGCTATCTGCGGTGGACCCCGGCCACGGGGGCGGTCCGGGATGCGGGACTGACCGCGCCTGGGGCCTTCAATTTCGACGATGTGGCGCAAATCTCGGTCCAGGGAGCCTCCCGGGACGGAACCAAGGTTTCGGTGACCCTCTATCGGCGCAGGGACGTCAAGCCGGACGGGAATTTGCCGACCCTGCTCTATGGCGCGGGCAGCTATGGACGCGGGCCCCACGCCCTGGGCGCCTTCGAGCGGCTGTGGCTGGACGCTGGTGGGGTCTATGCCGTGGCCAGCCTGCGAGGGGATGGCGGGCATGGGGAGCGTTGGCGCTTCCTGGGTCAGGGCCTCTATAAGCAGAACACTCTGGATGACTTCGCCGCCGCCGCCCAGGCCCTGATCGATGGAGGCTATGCCAGGCGCGAGCGCCTGGCCCTGGTCGGGGACGCCAATAGCGGTCCCCTGATCGGCGCCATGGTGATCCAGCACCCCGGTCTGGCCAGGGCGGTGGTCTCCACCGACGGCCTGTTTGATATGCTGCACCTGGGCTACGGCCCCAACCATGTGGCCGATATCGCCGAGTTCGGGGCGACCAGCGATCCCACGGCGTTTCGGGCGCTCGACAGCTATTCGCCCTATCACCACGTCTCGCCCGGCGCCTATCCGGCGGTGATGCTGGCGACCGGCGGAGACCAGGGCTGGGTCGATCCCAAGCATTCGCGCAAGTTCGCCGTGATCTTGCAGGCCGCGTCCAATTCAGGCCTGCCGGTCATGCTGCGCAACGGCGTTCCAGGGGCGTCAGACCAGTTGGAGCGCCAGGTGGACGAACTGACCTTCCTGGCGGACCAACTCAGGATCGGGGCGGGGCCCGCTCCGGCCGCGCCGACGCCGATCCATTTCCCGCCGCGCCATCACCGCAAGCCCGCCAAAGCAAAAACGGCTCCGGCGCCGCCAGCGCCGAAGCCGTCCAAGTCGTCGCACTAAAGCCCCGAGCGAGATCAGCGGGGCAGCTTGCTGGATCCCATCAGGAAGGCGTCAACCGAGGCCGCGCACTGACGGCCCTCGCGGATCGCCCAGACCACCAGGGACTGACCACGCCGCATGTCGCCGCAGGAGAAGATCCGCGGGACCGAGGTGCGATAGTGGTTGGTGTCGGCCCGCACATTGCCGCGGGGGTCCAGATCCACCGCCGCCTGGGCCAGCAGGGGCTCGGGCCGAGGACCGACGAAGCCCATGGCCAGAAGCACCAGATCGGCCTTCAGCTCGAACTCGCTGCCGGCGACTTCGCGCATCCGCATGCGGCCATCGTCGCCCTTGATCCATTCCACCCGCACGCATTCCAAGGCGGTGATGCGGCCGTCCGAGCCGATGGCCCGCTTGGTCAGGACCGCGAAGTCCCGCTCGCAGCCCTCGGCCTGGGAGGTGGAGGTGCGCAGCTTCAGCGGCCAGTTGGGCCAGGTCAGGGCCTTGTTTTCCCGCTCTGGCGGCTCGGGCATGATTTCCAACTGGGTGACCGAGAGCGCGCCCTGGCGGTTGGAGGTGCCGATGCAGTCCGAGCCGGTGTCGCCGCCGCCGATGACCACGACGTGCTTGTCCTTGGCCGAGATGGCGCCGCCGGGGGCGGCCTTCCATTCGTCGTCCCCCGCCACCCGCTTGTTCTGCTGGGTGAGGAAGTCCATGGCGAAATGGATGCCGACCAGTTCGTGAGGGGGCAGGTCCAGATCCCGGGGCTGTTCGGCGCCGCCGGACAGGACCACGGCGTCGAACTCGGCCATCAGGGCGTCGACGCCCAGGGTGACGCCGACCTCGACCCCGGGGCGGAATTCCACGCCCTCGGCGGACATCTGCTCGACGCGGCGGTCGATCAGCTGCTTTTCCATCTTGAAGTCGGGAATGCCGTAGCGCAGCAGCCCGCCGACCCGGTCGTTCTTCTCGAACAGGACCACGTCATGGCCGGCGCGGGCCAGTTGCTGGCTGCAGGCCAGGCCCGAAGGGCCAGAGCCGACCACGGCCACGCGCTTGCCGGACTTGGCCACCGGAACCTGGGGCGCGATCCAGCCTTCCTTCCACCCGCGATCGACGATCTCGCACTCGATCGATTTGATCGTGACCGGGTTGTCGTCGATGTTCAGGGTGCAGGACGCCTCGCACGGGGCGGGGCAGATGCGGCCCGTGAACTCCGGAAAGTTGTTTGTCGAATGCAGGTTGTCCAGGGCGATGCGCCACTGGTCGCGATAGACGAGGTTGTTCCAGTCGGGGATCTGGTTGTTCACCGGACACCCCTGGTGGCAGAAGGGAATCCCGCAATCCATGCAGCGGGCGGCCTGCTGGCTCACCTCCGCATAGGGCAGCGGTTTGACGAATTCCTTCCAGGTCTTCAGGCGCTCCTCGGGCTTTTCATAGCCACGGTCGCGACGCTCGATCTCAAGGAAGCCCGTTGGCTTGCCCATCGTTACACTCCGAAATCGAAGGTTTGCCCCAGAACCCAGCCCGGATCAGACGAGCCGGACAAGTTCCACAATGTTGATGATGGCGCCCGCCCTCCCGTCAAGCCTGTGAGGGGCGAGACGGGAGGGAGACTGACCTATTCGGCCGCGACGGTTTTCGCGGCCTGACGTTCCGCCTCAAGATCCTGCAGCGCCCGGCGATAGTCCTTGGGCATGACCTTGACGAACTGGGTCAAGGCGGCCTCCCAATTGTCGAGCAGTTCCCGCGCCCGGCCGCTGCCGGTGTGGAGCAGGTGCCGCTCGATCAGAATGCGCAGACGCTCGCTGTCATGGCGCAGCATGTCGCCCATGCCGTTGTCCTGCACGCCCAGGGCCCGCTGGCTGGGCAGGCCAGCCTCGTCTGCGGTGTTGGCCGCCGTGGGACCCAGGCGCTCCAGGTCCACCATCGACAGGTTGCACAGGGTGCCGAAACGGCCCTTGGGGTCATAGACATAGGCCACGCCGCCGGACATGCCCGCCGCGAAATTGCGGCCGGTGTCCCCGAGCACCACCACCACCCCGCCGGTCATGTATTCGCAGCCGTGGTCGCCCACGCCCTCGATCACGGTCACGGCGCCGGAATTGCGCACCGCGAACCGCTCGCCGGCGACGCCCTGGAAGTAGGCCTCCCCGGCGATCGCCCCGTAGAGCACGGTGTTGCCGACGATGATGTTCTGTGTAGGCTCGCGGGTGATGTGCTCCGGCTGGCGGACCACGACCCGGCCGCCGGACAGGCCCTTGCCCACATAGTCGTTGCCGTCGCCGATCAGCTCCAGCGAGATCCCGTGGGCCAGGAAGGCGCCGAAGCTCTGGCCGGCGACGCCCTTCAGGCGGATGGAGATGGTTCCGTCCGGCAAACCGGCATGGCCGTAGCGGCGGGCCACCTCACCCGACAGCATGGCGCCGACGGTGCGGTTGACGTTGCGCACGGAGTGCTCGATCCGCACCGGCTCGCCCCGTTCCAGGGCGGGCTGGGCCTCGGCGATCAGCACGTGATCCAGGGCGCCTTCCAGGCCGTGGTTCTGGTGCTCGGTGTTGCGCCGGGACAGGGCCGGATCGACATCGACCACGTGCAGCAGCTTGGACAGGTCCACGCCCTTGGCCTTCCAGTGGTCCACCGCCGGACGGGCGTCCAGCCGATCGACCCGGCCGATCATCTCGTCGATGGTCTTGAAGCCCATCTGCGCCATGATCTGGCGTAGCTCTTCGGCCACGAAGAAGAAGTAGTTGATCACGTATTCCGGCTGGCCGGTGAAGCGGGCGCGCAGCACCGGGTCCTGGGTCGCCACCCCGACGGGGCAGGTGTTCAGGTGGCACTTGCGCATCATGATGCAGCCGGCGGCGATCAGGGGCGCGGTGGCGAAGCCGAACTCGTCGGCGCC
>JARLIP010000162.1 GCA_031291685.1 Caulobacteraceae bacterium
GGGGGGCGGCGCCCGCGCGAAAACCCTCCAGTCCGGTCCAGGGGCCGCCATCGTCGGGCGGGACCAGGGCGCGGGCGGCGGCGGTCAGGGCGTCTGGGCTGGGCAGAGCCGGGGCGGCCAGGGCCTCCAGGCGGGCCTCGATGAAGCGGGTGTCGACCTCGCCGGCGATGAAGGCCGGATCGCTGAGGGTGCGGGCCAGGAAGGCGGCGTTGGTCTTGACCGGATGGACCTGCACCCCCGCGCAGGCCCGGGCCAGGCGGGCGGCGGCGGTGGCGCGGTCGGCGCCGTGGGCGATCAGCTTGGCGATCATGGGATCGTAGTGGGGGCTGATCTGGCCGCCCTGTTCCACGCCGCTATCGATCCGCACCGTGTCGGGCAGGCGAAAATGCTCCAGCCGCCCGATGGAGGGCAAGAAGCCCGTGGCGGGGTTTTCGGCGTAGAGGCGCGCCTCCATGGCCCAGCCGTTCAGGCGGATCTGGTCCTGGGCCAGCGGCAGGGGCTCGCCCGAGGCGACGCGCAGTTGCCATTCCACCAGATCAAGGCCGGTGACGGCCTCGGTGACCGGGTGCTCCACTTGAAGGCGGGTTTTCATCTCCATGAACCAGATGCGGTCCGGGCGCAGGCCCTCGGAAGCGTCGGCGATGAACTCCACCGTGCCGGCGCCCTGATAGCCCACGGCCTGGGCGGCGCGGACGGCGGCGTCGCATACGGCGGCGCGGGCGGCGTCGGTCATGCCGGGGGCGGGCGCCTCCTCGATCACCTTCTGGTGGCGGCGTTGCAAGGAGCAGTCCCGCTCGAACAGGTGCACGACCTGGCCGTGGGCGTCGCCGAACACCTGCACCTCGATATGGCGGGGGCGGGCGACATAGGTCTCGATCAGCACCTTGTCGTCGCCGAAGCTGGCGGCGGCCTCCCGGCGGCAGGAGGCCAGGGCCGGCGCGAAATCCTCCGCCCGGTCCACCTTGCGCATGCCCTTGCCGCCGCCCCCGGCCACCGCCTTGATCAGCACCGGATAGCCGATGGCGTCGGCCTCGGCCTGGAGGCGGGCGTCCGACTGGTCGTCCCCCAGATAGCCGGGGGTGACCGGCACCCCGGCGGCGATCATCCGCGCCTTGGCCTGGTCCTTCAGCCCCATGGCGGTGATGGCGGCGGGGGGCGGGCCGACCCAGATCAGCCCGGCGTCGATCACGGCTTCAGCGAAGCCGGCGTTCTCGGACAGGAAGCCATAGCCGGGGTGGATGGCCTGGGCGCCGCTGGCGCGGGCGGCCTCGAGGATGCGGGCCGGGAGCAGATAGCTTTCCCGGGCGGGCGCCGGGCCGATCAGCACGGCGTCGTCGGCCTCCCGCACATGGGGGCTTTGGGCGTCCGCCTCGGAATAGACGGCGATGGTCCGCACGCCCAGGCGTCGGGCGGTGCGGATGATCCGGCGGGCGATTTCACCCCGGTTGGCGATCAAGAGGGCGCCGATCATGGGGCTTACATCCGAAAGACGCCGAAACGGGCGTCGGGTATGGGGGCGTTGAGGCTGGTCAGCAGGGCCAGGCCCAGGACGTCGCGGGTCTGGAGGGGATCGATGATCCCGTCGTCCCACAGGCGGGCGGTGGCGAAATAGGGATCGCCTTCGGTCTCGTAGCGGGCGCGGATCGGGGCCTTGAAAGCCTCTTCCTCCTCGGGGGACCAGGCGCCGCCCTTGGCTTGGATTCCGTCCCGACGGACCGTGGCCAGGACGCTGGCGGCCTGCTCGCCGCCCATCACGCTGATGCGGGCGTTGGGCCAGGTGAACAGGAACCTGGGGCTGTACGCCCGGCCGCACATGCCGTAGTTGCCGGCGCCGAAGCTGCCGCCGATCAGGACGGTGAACTTGGGCACATTGGCCGCCGCCACCGCCGTGACCATCTTGGCCCCGTCCTTGGCGATGCCGCCGGCCTCGTATTTCCCGCCGACCATGAAGCCGGAGATGTTCTGCAGGAACACCAGGGGGATCTTCCGCTGGCAGGCCAGTTCGATGAAGTGGGCGGCCTTCAGCGCGCTTTCGGAGAACAGCACCCCGTTATTGGCCAGGATGGCTACGGGACAGCCCCAGATATGGGCGAAGCCGGTCACCAGGGTGGTTCCGTAGAGGGCCTTGAACTCGTCGAACTCCGAGGCGTCGACGATGCGGCCGATCACCTCGCGCACGTCATAGGGCGCGCGCACGTCCTGGGGGATCACCCCGTAGAGTTCGCTGGGGTCGAGAACCGGCGGGCGGGCGGCGCGCAGGGCCATGGGCGCGCGCTCCACCATCCCCAGGCGCCCCACGATGCGGCGCACGATCTCCAGGGCGTGTTCGTCATTGACGGCCACGTGGTCCACCACCCCGGATCTGCGGCCGTGGGTGTCCGCGCCGCCCAACTCCGTGGCGCTGATCACCTCGCCGGTGGCGGCCTTCACCAGGGGCGGGCCGCCGAGGAAGATGGTGCCCTGGCTCTCGTCCCCCTGGCCGCGGACGATCACCGTCTCGTCGGACATGGCTGGCACATAGGCCCCGCCGGCGGTGCAGCTGCCCATGACGCAGGCGATCTGGGGGATGCCTTGGGCGCTCATCTGGGCCTGGTTGAAGAAGATGCGGCCGAAATGGTCGCGGTCGGGGAAGACCTCGGCCTGGTGGGGCAGGTTGGCGCCGCCGGAATCCACCAGATAGATGCAAGGCAGGCGGTTCTGCCGCGCGATCTCCTGGGCTCGCAGATGCTTCTTCACCGTGGCCGGGAAATAGGCCCCGCCCTTCACCGTGGCGTCGTTGGCCACGATCATCACCTCGCGGCCCGACACCCGGCCAATGCCGGTGATCAGGCCGGCGCCGGGCGCCTCGTCGTCATAGAGGCCAAAGGCGGCAAGGGCGCCCACCTCCAGGAAGGGTGAGCCCGGATCGAGCAGCCGCTCCACCCGCTCCCGGGGCAGCAGCTTGCCCCGGGCCACATGGCGCTGGCGGGTGGCCTCGGGGCCGCCCAGGGCCGCCAGGGCGGTGCGCTGGCGCAGGGTCTGCGCGAGCTGGGCGTTGAGGGCGGCGTTGGCGCGGAAGCTGTCCGAGGCCGCCGAGATCTGGCTTGCGATCCGGCTCATCCGCCCAGCAGCTCCCGACCGATCAGGAAGCGGCGGATCTCGTTGGTCCCGGCGCCGATGTCATAGAGCTTGGCGTCCCGCAGGAAGCGCTCCACCGGCCAGTCCCGGGTATAGCCGGCGCCGCCCAGGGCCTGGATCGCCTCCAGCGAGACCTTCACCGCGTTCTCGCTGGCCATCAGGATCGCGCCGGCGGCGTCGAAGCGGGTGGTGCGCCCCGCATCGCAGGCCCGCGCCACGGCATAGACATAGGCCCGGGCGGAGTTGAGGGCGACATACATGTCGGCGATCTTGCCCTGCATCAGCTGGAAGCCGCCGATGGGTTTGCCGAACTGCTTGCGCTCGCGAACATAGGGCAGGACCACGTCGAGGCAGGCTTGCATGATGCCCAGCGGGCCTCCGGACAGCACCGTGCGCTCATAGTCGAGGCCGCTCATCAGCACGCCGGCGCCGCCATTGACCGGGCCCAGCACGTTCTCCTCGGGGACCTCGCAGTCCTGGAAGATCAGCTCGCCGGTGTCGGAGCCGCGCATGCCCATCTTGTCGAGCTTCTGCGCCACGCTGAAGCCCTTGAAATCCTTCTCGATCAGGAAGGCGGTCAGGCTGCGGCCGGCGGCCTGCGGATCGGTCTTTGCATAGACGACCAGGGTGTCGGCGTGGGGGGCGTTGGTGATCCAGAACTTGGTCCCGTTGAGCACGAAGCGCTCGCCCACCCGTTCGGCGCGCAGCTTCATGCCCATCACGTCCGAGCCGGCGTCCGCCTCGCTCATGGCCAGGGAGCCGACGTGCTCGCCGCTGATCAGGCCGGGCAGGTAGCGCCGCTTCTGCTCAGGCGAGCCCCAGCGGCGGATCTGGTTGACGCAGAGGTTGGAGTGGGCGCCGTAGGACAGGCCCACCGAGGCCGAGGCCCGGCTGACCTCTTCCATGGCCACCACGTGCTCCAGATAGCCCAGGCCCAGGCCGCCGAACTCCTCCTCGACGGTGATCCCGTGCAGGCCCAGGGCGCCCATCTGGGGCCAGAGCTGGCGGGGAAAGCTGTTGGTCTGGTCGATCCGCGTGGCGATCGGCGCGATCTTGTCCGCGGCGAAGCGCGCGGTGGTCTCGCGGATGGCGTCGGCGGTTTCCCCGAGGGCGAAGTCTAGTCCGGCGTTGTGCATTCTTGGCCTTGCTCCGCGCTGTGGCGGCACAAGGCTTAGTCCACCGCGAACGATCTGGAAAATTGAACTTGCGCGCGGAGCATCATAGACAGTGTCAATGATCGATCGCTACCAACTCGGCTATTTCCTGGCGGTGGTGGAGGCGGGCAACTTCTCCCGCGCCGCCGCGCAGGTGAACGTGACCCAGCCGACCCTGTCGGTGGGCATCGCCAAGCTGGAGCAGAGCCTGGGGGTCAAGCTGTTCCTGCGCAACAGCCAGAGGGTGCAGCTGACCGAGGCGGGGGTGCGCTTCATGGTCCACGCCCGGGCCATTGAGCGGGAGTTCAACGCCATCGAGATCAAGGTGGCGGGGCCGCAGCCCGCCCGCCTGATCCGGTTGGGGGTGTTGGGCACGATCCCCACCCCGATGATCGAGCAGGTGGTGGCCGCCAACCGCCGCGCGGGCGAGCCCGACCGGCTGGAGATCGTCGAGGGCAGCGAACGGGACCTGCTCGGGCGTTTGCAGCAGCGCCGGCTGGACGTGGCGCTCACCTTGATACGCTTTGGCGAGACCCGTTTCACCCAGGTCAGCCTGTTTCAGGAGGGCTACAGCCTGGCGGTTCCCCTGGACCATCCCCTGGCGGGCGCGGCCAGGGCGGCTGCGGAGGACCTGGCCCAGGACGTGATGATCGTGCGCCGCCATTGCGAGGTGCTGTCGGCCACCAGCCGGCACTTCACCGAGCGCGGGGTGCGCCCGGCCTTCAGCTTGCGCACCACCAATGACGACAAGGCCGTGGCCATGGTCAGGGCCGGGCTGGGGATCACCGTCATGCCCGACAGCTATCGCGATCCGGGCCTGGCGCGCATCCCCCTGGACGGCTTCGACGCCCAGCGGGAGATCGGCCTTCTCTATGCCGACCACGCCGAGGACCTGAGCGCGCGGCGGGGGGGCGTGATGGCGGCGCTGCGGGGGCTGTCCGCCTGACGGCTTGGTCGGGCGACCCGGAAAATAATCTGCACATTTGTATTGATTGGCGCCCTGTGTGACCGAATTCGCGGGCCGCGAAGCTTGGGTCTCCGGGCGCGCCCGGCAGATCGCGAGTCATTTACCCTCGGAATATTAAGGTGTTTTGGGTGCGGCTAGGTGGCTCGCTCTGGGCTGTCGGGGATTTTTCGCGTCATAAAAACTGTACATTCGTTTGTTATTGGCCGGTCTCATCAAGCTCAGGCTCTGGAGGGACCATGCTGACCCAATCGCGAAACACCGCCCGCCTCGTGTGGGTGGCCACCGTCAGTCTGGGCGCGCTCGGCCTGGCCATGGGCGGCCTGGCGGCGCCGGCCGCCGCGGCGGACGGCTCCGGCGCGGGCGAGGTGATCGTCACCGCCCAGCGGCGCGCTCAGCGCCTGCAGGACGTGCCAGCCCCGATCAGCGTCCTGGCCTCCGGCTTCCTGAAGGCCCAGGACATTCGCCGGCAGGAGGACCTGGCCCTCTTCGTTCCGGGCCTGCTGGTCCAGGAACAGAGCCCGCAGCGCACCGCCTATAACCTGCGCGGCCTGACCGAGGACTATGCAGGCGCGGCGCAGGAGCCGCTGATCTCCATCCTGGTGGACGACATCGACACCAGCCGCCAGCAGGGCGCGGTGACGGAACTGCTGGACATCGACCATATCGACGTGGTGCGCGGACCCCAGGGGACGCTCTATGGCCGCGGCTCGGTCAATGGCGTGATCTCGATCTACACCACGCGCCCCACCAACCGGTTTGAAGCCCACGCGATGGCCGAGGTCGGCAATTACAACGCCCAGGGCGTGTCGCTGATCGCCAACGCCCCGCTGGTCGATGACCGTCTGGCCCTGCGCGTCGCGGTGTCGGAGCGCCATCGGGACGGCTATGTGAAGGACGTGACCACGGGCGGAAAGCTCCAGGGGCAGGACGCCAACTACGGCCGCGCGACCCTGCGCTGGACCCCCACCGCCAAGATCACCTCCGACCTGATCCTGACCTATCAGCGCGAACGGCCCGATCCCACCGTGTTCAAGTCCTATGTCTCGGCGCCGGCCGGCGGAAACGTCAGCCCCTATACCGCCTCAGGCCAGAACCGCCCCGACGCGCGGATCGACCAGCAGGTGGGCGGCGCGACCCTGGACACCCGCTGGGTCGCCAGTCCCAAGCTTTCGGTGGAATCCATCGCCGGCTACCGCGTCACCGCCGCCACCGAACAGTGGGATGGTGACGGCTCCTCCTATTCCTACATCATCGGCAACGAATACACCCAGCACCACCAGGTCAGTGAGGAGCTGAGGGCCAATTACGAGGCTCCGGGCGGCGTTCACATGGTGTTCGGCGCCAATGTGTTCCACGAAATCGTCAAGGACGAGATCGATCTGGGGCTGAATGAACAGTATCTGCTCGGCGGAAAGCCCACCGTGACGTCTCCGAACACCGCCTGGAACGCCGTCACCACCTTCCATGGTCTGCCGGTGACCACCATGAATATCAGCGACTACATCGCCAAGAGTCACCGCACCAACGAGTCGGTGTTCCTGAACCTGACCAAGACCTTCCTGGGGCGCGTGACGGTGGATGTGGGCGCGCGCTATACCCATGACGAGGCCAAGACCGACTATACCGTCGGCGAACATACGACCGATGGCGTGGCGCCCCTGGCCCTGCCCAATGGCCTCTTCTACAATCTACATGGGGCCTGGGTGCATAACAGCGGGACCTTCAGCTATGTCACCCCAAGGGTGTCGCTGACCTACAAGCTGACGCCGGATTGGAATCTGTTCGCCGGGGTGGGCAAGGGCGAGCGCTCGGGCATCGCCGATTTCACCACCAGCAAGTCCGCCGCCCCGACCCCCAACACCATCGCGCCGGAACTGGTCTGGAACTATGAGGCGGGCCTGAAGGGGCGGGTCGGGCGCATCTATATCGAAGGTTCGGTCTTCTATTACGACTACACCAATCTCCAGGTGCTCGACGCGACCACCTTTCCTGCCCGGGTGACCAGCGCCGGCGCCGCCAGTGGGCGCGGTTTCGAATTGACCGTCCACGGACCGATCACCGATCAGCTCTCGGTCTATGGAACCTATGCCTATACCGACGCGCACTATGATCGCTATATCTCCTCCAGCGGGGTCAACTATTCGGGAAACCGGTTCCGGCTCGCACCGGAACACAAGCTGACCGTGAGCGGGACCTATGAGCGGCCCGTGACCGACCAGTACCGTATCGCCGCGACCCTGACGGCGGCCTATCAGTCCAAGGAATTCTTCAATATCGACAACCTGCCCTACGAGAGTCAGGGGGGCTACACCCTGGTGAATGGCTCCCTGGCGTTGAAGGCGCAAAAGGGGTGGGAGGTCGAGGCCTTCGCCAACAACCTCTTCGATCAGAAATACCTGCTCGACTTCGGCAATACCGGCAAATCCTTCGGCATGCCGACCACAATCCGCGGCGAGCCGAGAACCTTCGGCCTGCGGTTCAAGATTGACCTCTAATTCCAGTGGCCTTTGAGGCGGGCCGTTGGAGCCTGCTCACCGTCATCCCCCGACACTGCGTGCCCGGGATGACGGTGGGAAGGGCGCCGGGCTTACAATCCGCGCCGCCGCTAATACCAACGGCCCTTGAGTTCGACCGGCGAAGGCCACCCCCACGACGTCATCCTGAGCCGTCGCGAAGCGGCGAGTCGAAGGGCGCGGCGGCGGCGGTGTGCGTCCTTCGACTCGCGCTCTGGCGAGCGCGGCTCAGGATGACGTCGTAGGAGTCAGCTTCAAGGGCGGTTGGTATAAGGCCGCAGCAGGCGCTCGGCGGTTAGTTCCGCCTGGGCGGGCAGGTCGAAGATCGCGGCGCCGCCGCCCATGGCGCTCTGCGTCAGGTGGGCCGCCGAGCTCCACAGGGCGTAGCCAGCGGCCATGGCCCGGGACGGGCCGCCGTCCTCCAGCGCGCGGGTGGCGCTATAGGTGATGGTGCCGCGCTGCCGGCGCATCCCCAGGCCCAGATCGCCGAAGGCCGGATCCCGCGCCGCGGCCAGGGCGATCTCGATCATGCCGCGGTTACGCACCCGCTCGACCCCGGAATCCTGGCCGGCGCTCTTGATCCGCGCCGCCGCTTCCTGCCGGGAGCGAATGCGATTGGGGCCGTGGCCGCCATTCCTGTCGGTCTCCAGTACGCGATTGGCTTTCTGGAACACCCTCAGCGTACCGACAAAGGTCAGCTCGTTGATGGAGCTGAAGTGGTAGGTGGTCAGGGCCAGGGACACCCCGGCGCGTTCGGCGACGGCCCGGTTGGTCACCGCCGACAGGCCGGACTCCTCAATGATCGCGGCGGCGGCGTCGATGATGCGGGCGCGGCTCTCGCGGCTGCGGGCCTGGCGCCCCTTGTGGTCGGCGAGGGGCTGGGCGCCGCCGTCCGGGTCGGGTTCGGCATAGAACAGGGCCGAGAGCCGGCTGGTCTCTCCGTCGGGGTCCGCGTCCCGGTCACGCCCGGCCAGCCGCGCCACGACATCGCGCAACAGCAAGCCGGCGTTGAGGCGATAGGCCAGGGACTGGAAGCAGCTGACGCTGAACGCGGCCTCCGTCAGCAGATAGAGGCCGATCGCCTCCATCGCCGCCGGCGCCAGGCCGGTGATGGCGGCCAGGCGGTGAAAGCCGTTGCGGCGGTTGAGCAGCCAGGCGTGGCAGATCTCGCCGTAGCGCGGGCTGGCCCTGGCGTTGAGCCATAGTTCGGTGAGCGCCAGGGTGGGGGTGCGGTGAGCGCTGGCCGCGTCCTCCACCAGGCCCCACAGGATCGGCGCGAGCAGGGCGGCGTCCGGCTTCAGGGCGGCGGCTTCGTCGATCCAGGCGTCAAGATAGATCCGGTCGGCCTCGACCGCGGCGGCGAAACACTCCGCCACCAGGCCCTCCTTGTTTTCGAACAGGTTCGAGATGGTGGCGATATTGACGTCGCAGGCGCGGCCGATGTCGCGCAGGGTCGCCCCACGCACGCCGGACCGGGCGATCAGCGCCAGGGTGGCCTGGATCAGGGGGCGGCGGGCGGAATCCAGGGTTTGGCCCTTTTGGCTCGTGGGAATCGACGCCATAGCTCTTGTTAAGGCCGCCGCATCTGGCCCGCTAGAGACTTTCCGGTGCAAATGGGTTCATTCGGCGGGGACAGGAAGACGCCGGATCCGAGGTGTGGCGCCCGACGGGCGGCGCGGCCGAACCAACCTGCCCACGCCCCATGTTCCAGGCCGCTTCCAGGCCGCCTTCAGCTGGCGCTGGCGGCGGGCTGGCTCGCCTGCCTCACTCGTCCGGGTTCGCCCAGGAAGATGGCCAGGCCCAGCAGGGCGGCGATGAACGAGGGCGCGCAATAGGCTATCCGGATCGCCAGGCTCGCCCCTTCGCTGGTCTGCGTCACCCTGGGGTCGAACCCCGCCAGGCGCGACAGTCCCCACAGGGTGGCGCCGACCCCGAGGCCGGCGACGAGTTTGAGGCTGACATTGAACAGGGCGTAGTAGCTGCCTGAGCGCCGCTCGCCGGATCGGGCGGTGTCGGCGTCGGACAGGTCGGCCACCATGGCGCGCAGCAGCATGTAATCGGCCCCCCAGCACATGCCGCGAACCAGCAGGAAGGCGATCAGCGGGGCGAAGCTCCCGGCCGGCAGGAGGAGGGGAATCGGCGCGGTGAGGGCTTGCCAGGCGAGCACCGCCAGCATGGCCCGCCTGCGGCCGATCCGGTGGCTGATGGTCACCCACACCGGTATCGCCACCAGGGCCACCAGGGACTGGATCAGCAGCAGGCCCCCCGCTACTCGCCCCAGATTCAAGGTCCGATCGACGAAGAACAGGAATACGCTGGAGGTCGAGGCGTCCGCCAATCCCATCAGGCCATAGAGGGACAGGATGCGAAGCAGGGCGGGGTTCTTCAGGATGGTGAAGAACTGGCGCAGCGGATTGGCCGCGCCCCGCTCCACGGCGTCGGCGCGCCGCTCGATCTGAACCTCCGGGATGCGCCAGACCACCAGCCCCACCGACAGGACGGCCAGGAGCATCAGGCTGTAGCCCATCGCATGCACCTGATCGGCGCGTCCGGCCCGGGTCCAGCGCTCCATGATGGACGGTAAGAGGATGATCAGCGGCGCGCCGGCCGCGGCGAACCAGACCTTGGCTCCCATGATCCGGGTCCGCTCCTGGGGGTGATCGGCGATCTCCAGGCCCCAGCCCCCGTGGGGCACGATCAGCAGCGAGTAGCCCAGGTGCATGACCATGCACCAGGCCGCCAGGGTCCAGGCGCCGATCCCGCTGTGGGCGAAGAAGACCTGCCAGGTTCCCAGGACGATCAGTGGGGCGCTGAGGAGCATCCATGGCCGGCGGCTGCCGATCGGGGTGGCGAACCGGTCGCTGGCCCAACCGGCGGCGGGATCGGAGAGCACGTCGAACAACCTGATCCACATCAGCAGCGCGGCGACCTGGGCCAATCCCAATCCCAATTGCTCGGAAAAGAAGGCCGGCAGATAGACCCGCCAGGGGGTTTCCAGCGCCGTGGCCACCAGCACGGGCGACGAGAAAATCGCCAGTTGACTGTTGCTTAGCCGCGAGGGCTTGATGATTTTCATGGCCAAATTCAACAGATGTACGGTTTTTGATTTTTCGAGATTGCGCGGAAAAATCAGGGAATATCGATACTGATAGTCACCGTTGATGACATATCCATGAATGACTTGAACGAACGTGCAAATTCCATTAGCTCGCAGTTCATCCCCATCGACCCATCGGAGAGCGCCATGTTGATCGCCCAAATCACCGATACCCACGTGGTGAAAACTGGAGGGCGCGCCTACGGCGATCAGGTGGACACCAACGGCATGTTGCGCCAGGCCATCGCGCGCCTGAACGCATTTGCGCCTCGTCCGGATCTGGTGGTCATCACCGGCGACCTGGTCGATCACGGGACGCCCGAGGAATATGCGGCGCTCAAGACGCTGTTGCTGGAGTTGGAGCTGCCCTTCTATCTGGTGATCGGCAATCATGACGATCGCGCCACCTTGATGGCCGAGCTGGACTATCCGCACCTGAGCGGGGTGGGTCCGTTCGTGCAGTATGTGGTCGAGCCATATCCGATCCGGCTGATCGCCCTGGATTCCACCAGCGACGAGCATCATCGGGGCGAGTTCTGCGAGCAGCGATTGGCCTGGCTGTCGGATCGCCTCGCCGAACAGCCCGACCGCCCGACGATCGTGGCCCTGCACCATCCGCCCTTCGACACCGGCATCGTCACCATGGACGCCCTGGGCCCCGGCTGGGCGGACGGGTTGAACGCCGTGCTCGCCGGCTATCCCAATGTCCTGCGCGTCCTGTGCGGTCACGTGCATCGCTCGATCCAGGCCGTGGTCGGCGGGCGATTGATGAATGTCTGCCCCTCCACCGCTCACCAGGTGAACCTGGATCTGGCCGCGGGCGCCCCAAATCCCGCGCGGTTGGCGGAAGGCTTCTTCGAGATGGAGCCGCCGGCGTTTCAACTTCATCGATGGGACGGTCAGACCATGGTCACCCATACGGCGCTTATCGAGCGCTATCGCCTGGTCGCGCCGATCTCGCGGGAAATGATGGAGGCGATGGCCACGCGCGGGGACCTCCGTGAGATGCGCAAGAAAGACCTGGTGTTTTGAGGAAGGCGACCTGGGACGAACTGTCGAGGGCGTCCCGCGCGGCCAAACGGTTGCTATGCGATTGGGATGGCTGTCTGGCGCTCCAGGATCGGTTGGTTCCCGGAGTGCTGGACTTCGTTTCGGATCTGCACGGCATCGTCATCGTTTCCAACAACTCCACCCTGACCGCGAACGCCTTCCACGCGTTGGCCGTCGCGCAGGGCCTGAGATTGCGGCCCCAGGATATCCATCTGGCCGGCCAGGCCCTGATCGACGAGGCGGTGCGCCGGCTGCCGAACCGCTCAGCCTGGGTGATCGGAACCGCTGACATGCGGGCGGCGGCCGAGACCGCGGGCTTGAGGTTGACGAAGCAGAATCCGGACGCCCTGCTGGTGCTGCGCGACCCGGGGTTCGACTACGACAAGCTGACCCTGGCCGCTGAGTTGTTACGGCGAGGCGCGGCGTTCTGGGTGTCGAACATGGACGATGTTCATCCGGTCGCCGGCGGGTTCGTGCCGGAGACGGGCGCGCTGGTGGCGGCGATCCACGCCGCCAGCGGCCGCAGGCCTGATTTCGTCGCCGGAAAGCCCCAGCCATTCCTGTTTCGACGGGCATTGGATGCGGCGGGGGCGATGGCCAGGGAATGCCTTATGATTGGCGACAATCCGCGAACCGACATCGCCGGCGCCCGGCGCCTGAGCCTGCCAGCCCTCTATGTGGGGGTTGAGACCTGGCTGGGCGCGGAGTGATTTCCGTGACGTGAGACCGGCGCTGGACAGGCCCGCGATTTCGCGCTCCGCTACGGGTTCAAGGTCCGGGAGCCGCCAAGGTTGGGAGGACAGGTCATGCGCCGTCTGCTTGCCATCATCGCCGCCGCGTCCCTGCTGGCCGCCGCGCCGGCGGCCCTCTGCGCCCCCACCTGCCAGGACAAGGATGGCATGACCATCAAGTGCGGCGCGCCGGGCGCCATGCCGGTGGGCTGGAGCCTGCCGCGGGAGCCTGGCCCCGAGCCGATCGAGCCACAGGTCCTGTTCGGCCTGATCTGTTTCATCGGCGGCCTCTGCGCCCTGATCGCCCTGATGCCGGATTTCGACGGGTGGGATCGGGAAGAGGACGGTCCAGAGGGGAAGGGGCGGTAGGGCGCTGGTCCGCTTACCCCGCGCCCTTGAGCCACAGGGGCAGGCCCGCCACGATCATCACCGCCTGATCCGCCGCCGCCGCCAGGCGCTGATGCAGGCGGCCGGCCTCGTCGCGAAAGCGCCTCGCCAGGGCGTTGTCCGGCACGATGCCCTGGCCGACCTCGTTGGTGACCAGGATGATTCGGGCTGGCGAGGCGCTGGCCGCCGCGACCAGGGCGGCGAAGGCCGGCTCCAGGTCGATTTGCGCCAGCATCAGATTGCTCAGCCACAGGGTCAGGCAATCGACCACGGCCACATCCTCCGTGTGCAGATCGCTGAGGGTTTCGGCCAGGTTCAGGGGCGCCTCCAGGGTGGTCCAGGCGGGGCCGCGATCCAGCCGATGCCGCTCGATCCGTTGCGTCATTTCCGCATCGAAGGCCTGGGCGGTGGCGATCATCAGCAGCCGGCCCGGGGGCGTTCGGGCCTGGCTTTCCGCACGGGTCTGAGCCCAGGCGCTCTTGCCGGATCGCGCGCCGCCGATGACGAGGATGAGGGGCAAGGCGGAAACTCCTATGGTTGACCTTGGTCGACACGGCGCCTAGGACTGGGTTTGCGACAGGTTCCCCGGAAGGGGATTAATAGGGAACTCAGGTGTGACACCTGGGCTGCCCCCGCAACTGTAAGCGGCGAGCCGGCGCGCCACATGCCACTGGACCCTCGGGTCTGGGAAGGCGGCGCGCAATCGGTGATGACCCGTGAGCCAGGAGACCTGCCTGACGCGGTCGTTCTTCGCCTGGCCGGGGTGCGCCAAGTGAACGGGTCTTCCCGAGCAACGACGACTGCTGTGGTCCGCCCCTGGGGCGGCGACAGCGATCGCGCGTCTGTGGCCGGTCGTCGTCGCCTCCCCATGCGGACCGTCGTTCCAATGGGGAAAGACCCGAATGAAGAGACTGTATTCACCCGCCGCCCGCCTCGCCCTCCTGGCCGTGGGCTGCGCCATCCTTCCAGCCCAGCGCGCCCTGGCCGAAAGCGCCGCGCCCGCCCCCGACGTGGCCGGCGGCGGCGCGGCGGCGGCCGCGGACACGGTGGTGGTCACCGCCACCCGCTCGGCCCA
>JARLIP010000163.1 GCA_031291685.1 Caulobacteraceae bacterium
ACTGTCCGCCTGGCGCGTGCAACGCCAGGCGGATCCCGGAACACAGGCAATCTAGCAGAGTATCGACAAACAAGGTGGCGCGGGGCGAAGCCCCGTGACGGAGGGGGCGAACCGGCCGTCCGAACGTCTCCTCCGTTCTGCGAACAGGCCGTGGAAGCGTCGTCCTAAACCCGCCGCGCGAGCACGATGCGGTTGCTGTTGGTGCCCTTGGCGTTGTTGGATACGCCCCAGCAGTTGGCGGTCTTGGTGAAGGTCTGGGCGTTGACCACCACGGCCAGGGGCTTGAACGGCGCCCCGACCAGGGCGTCCAGCACCAGGGTCTCCAGGGCCACCCGGCCGCCCCGCACCTCGCCCACCTCGAAGGCCACATGGCCGCCGGGCCGCACGATCCGGCCCAGTTCGGCGAACACCGCGCCGATGAAGCGCGACCAGTCGCCGGCCTTGCGGTGGTGGGCGATGGGGATGGCGTGGGTGTCCAGCCCCGCGAACCAACTCCGCAGCCAGTTGTCCCCGGCATAGTCGACCACGTCCAGGAACGGCGGCGAGGTCACCACCAGATCCACCGATCCGGTCTCGATCTCGGGGGTGTGGTCCGCCGAGCGGGACAGCAGCCGGCCGTTTGCGCCAGTGGCGGGGACGCCGTCCTTGAGCAGGGCCTTGGATTTTCGAAGGATCAGGTCGGCGGTGATGCGCCGGGGCGGGATCTGGCCGCGCTGGGCGTTGATGCGCCGCTGGGAGATGACGGAGACCGCCTGGTTGGGCGGCATGGAATAGGCGGACAGAAATCCCGGGGAATGGCCGGTGAGCCGGCCCATGGCCACCATCCTGATCCAGTCGTCCACCGCATCCAGGCGTCCCGCCGCCTCCCGCGCGATCAGATAGGCCCTCAGGGCCTTGATCTCCCGCAGGGTCTGGGGGTGGAAGAAGACCAGCAGCTCGTCGTCCTCGTCCGGGGGCTCCGCCTGCCAGGACAGATGGGCCAGCCTGCCCGCCACGGCCTCGATCGCTGGCGGGGCGAGGCGGGGGCGGGCCAAAAGCACGCTTAAGGGATTGATGTCGTTACCGATCGCCGCCCGTCCCATCAGCGCCGCCTGGATCGGGGTGGTGCCGCGCCCCATGAAGGGGTCATAGACGAGGGCCCCCGGCTTCGTCAGGCGCTCGATGAAGAAGGCCGGCAGCTGGGGTTTGAAGCAGGCCCGGTAGCTGACCTCGTGCAGGGCGTGGGCCTGTCTTTGGCGGGCGGTCCAATATTCGTTGAAATAGAAGTCGACCCCGTCCCGCCGCTCGATCAGGCTGGCCCGTCCCCCATGGCCGACACTCCCCAGAGTCTCATGCAGGGATGAGTCCAAGGGTGAAGGCGCTGAGCTGGCCGAGATCACGGACGGCATGGCGAGTTCCCGAATCGGTCGAGACTAACGCGATTGCACCCCCACACGTCGAGCGGTGTTTTTCGAACGGGGTTATGGGTGGCGATAAGCCCGGCCCGGATCTTGAACGCTCCGCCGCGCGGGTCCCGCCTCGGGACGCAAACCTATGGATCGCAAGCCCGTGAATGCTGACCTGACACCCCCGTCGCGGCCCCTGACGCGGGGCCTGGCCGTTGTGGTCGCCGCCCTGGCCCTGGGATGGACCGCCCTGGTCAATGGCCAGCCCTTCTTTCATCCGGACACGGTGGGCTATGTGCGCGGGCCGGACGTGGCGGTGATGAAGCTGCTGGGCCCCCGCTTCGCCTCTCCCTGGACCCAGCTCGATCCCGGCGGCGCCCGGTCCAAGGCCGAGGCGGCCCACGGGGTGACGCCTCCCGCCGCTAAGCATGGCTATGACGACAAGGAGGTCATGGGCGGCCGCTCGATCTATTACGGGGTGCTGGCCGATCTGGGCGCGCGCACGGGCGGGTTCTGGCTGACCGTGTTCATCCAGGGCCTGGCCCTGGCCTGGCTGGCGGAGATCGTCCTGCGGGGGCTGGGGGTGATCAGCCTGAGGGCCTATGCGGGGATCATGGCCCTGCTGGTTGTGGCCACTCCGGCGCCGTTCTTCGTCGGCTTTCTGATGCCGGATATCTGGGCGGGGATCGGCGTCGGGGCCCTGGCGGCCCTGTTCGCCCTGCCGCGGCGCCTGACCCTGTTCGACATGGCCGCGCTCGGCGCCATGACCGCCTTCGCCGCCCTGGCGCACAGCTCGGTGGCGCCGGTGATCCTGGCCATGATGCTGGTTGGGCTGGTGCTGACCCTGGCGCGCCAGCCGGGCTTTCGCCCTGGCCTTGGCCTGGGGATCGGCGCCCTGGCCTTGGTCGTGGCCGCCGCCGGCGCCTTCGCCTTCACCGCCATGGTGCGCCATACGGTGGGCGCGCCGCCGGTCAATCCGCCGTTCCTGACCGCCCGGGTGATCGCCGACGGGACCGGGACGCGCTTCGCCAAGGCTGGCTGCGGCGGGCAGGACTTCGTGGTCTGCCGCTACGCCGCGCGCTTCCCCATGGATGTGGATCATTTCCTGTGGGGGACCACCGAGCGGGACGGGGTGTTCCAGACGGTCAGCCCGGCCGAGCGCCGGGCCCTGGGCGCCGAGCAGGTTCGCTTCGCCCTGGCCGTGGCCAAGGCCTATCCCGCCGAGCAGGCGATGGCCTCGATCCGCAACGCGGCGCTGCAGATCGTCCAGACCGACCTTTCGGACTTCAACTACAAGCCCAGCCTCCAGGCTAGCTTCGCCGCCACCCTGCCGGCGCAAACCCTGGCGACGATGGACAGGACCAAGGCCCACGCCCAGGCTTGGCCGCTGGCGCGGTTCTGGGGATTGCAGAGCGCCGTCCTGGCGGGGCTGGTGGTGCTGGTGGGGCTGATCGCGGTGGGCGGCCCGCGCAAGGTCAGGCTGGACCCGGCCCGCGACCCCCACGCCGGCGCCGGCGCCTTCCTGGTGATGGTGGTGGCCGGGGTGCTGGCCAATGGGGCGATCTGCGGAGTGCTTTCCACCCTCTATGGCCGCTACGAGGCCCGGGTGATCTGGCTCGTTCCCCTGGCCGCCCTGGCCTGGATGATGACCCGCGCCCAGGCGGCCAGCCTCGCCCGCCCAGCGCTTCGGGTGGTCAAGCCGTCTTAAGGTCAGGCGTTCTTGAGGCGATCCAGCCGCAGCCGCTCACGGGGGTCGGTGAGGCGCCAGGCCGCCAGATAGGCGGTGATCGCCGCCGCAAGGCCGCTGCCTCCGGACAGGAGGAACATCAGCAGGATCTGGTATTTAACCGCCTCAATGGGGTCGAGGCCCGCCAGGATCTGGCCGGTCATGATCCCGGGCAGGGTGACCACCCCGGCCGCCGACATCTGGTTGATGATCGGCACGAGGGCCCGGCGGATGGCGTCCCGCACATAGGGGGTGATGGTCGGCCAGAAGCCGGTCCCCAGGCACAGCCGCGCCTCGATGGCCGCCTTCTCCCGGCTGATCGAGCCGAGGAAACTGTCCAGGGCCAGGCTGGTGGCGTTGAGGATATTGCCCAGCAGGATGCCGGCCAGGGGGATGGCGTAATGGGCGTCGTACCAGGGTTTGGGCCTAAGCGCCGTGGTCAGGGCGAACAGGGCGGTGAGCACGGTCGACAGGCTGATGGCGCTCAGGCCGATCCAGAAGCCGCCGGCCCGCTTGAGATGCCGTTCCGGCCGGGCGGAGGCTTCCCGGGCGGCGATCAGCACCATGACCATGACGATCAGGCCGGTGACCGCCGGATGGCCCAGCTGGAACACCCAGCGCAGGATGAAGCCGATGGCTGCCAGCTGCAGCACCATCCGCGTGGCGGAGACCGCGATCTTCCAGTGCAGGTTCAGCTTCAGGACGATGGAGGCCAGGGCGTCGGCCACCAGCAGGCTGGCGGCGATGGTCAGGTCCAGGGGGGTCAGGGAGATGGCGTTCATGCCGCCGGCTCCAGTTTGCGGTCGCGCATGATCACCCGCTGGTGGGCCAGGTGTTCGGATTGGCTGGGGTCGTGGGTGACCATGATCAGGGTGGTTCCGGCCGCCATCCGTTCGCGCAGCACCGCCTCGACCTTGCCGATGCTGTCGCGGTCCAGGGCGGCGGTGGGCTCGTCCAGCAAAAGGGCCGGGGAATTGCGCACCAGGGCGCGGATCAGGGACAGCCTCTGGCGCTCGCCGGTGGACAGGCGCGCGACCTGGGCGCCGAGCAGTTCCGGCGGCAGGCCGAGGCGGTCGGCGAGGTCGGCGGCGGCGGGGCGCTGGCTGGGCTCGAAATGGGCGGCGACGTCGTCGCGCCACCAACCGCTCTCGGCGGCGACATAGATCACCTGCCGGCGCCAATCGGGGGCCGACAGGCTGGAGCGGGCCACGTTCCCCAGCCAGATTTCGCCCTCATTGGGGTCGAGATCGGCGACCATGCGCAGAAACAGGCTCTTGCCCGAGCCCGAGGCGCCCATCACCGACAGGCAGGTTCCGGCCTCGACCGTCAGATCGAAGGGGCCGGACAGGGGGCTCCGAAGGTTGTCGATCCTCAGGCTTGAGTTCATGGCCCAGGCCTATCGGAGATAGGCGAAGGTGATCAAGGCCTGGGCCGCGTAATAGAGGCCCCAGACCGAATGACTGGCCAGGCGCGAGCGCAGGCCCTTGAACAGCTCGGCCGACAGGATGGCGTCGGAAAGCAGGAACAGCACCGCGCCGGGCATGGCTGGCCACAGGAACCGGGGTAGGGTGAAGGCGGTGGCGACCATGGCCGCAAGGGCCGCGGCATAGACCGTGACCGCCGGGCGCAGGGGGCCGATCGAGGCCCACAGCCAAGACATCATGGTCACCCCCGCGGCGAAGGCGCCGGCCACGCCTAAGGCGCGGACCGGCTCGGCGATCATCGCCGCTCGCCCGCCCCCGTCCGCCGCGAACAGCCAGACATAGGCCAGGTGCGCGGCCAGGAAGGCGCCCAGGCCGTGCCGCAGCCAGGTCTTGGGCTCACCCGCCAGGAAGGCGTCGCCCAGGGCGCTCAGCCCCAGGGCGGCCACCAGCAGGGCGGGGGCGCCGCGGACATAGACCAGCAGGGCCAAGAGGCCCACGGCCAGGGTCTTGACCACGGTCTTGACCAGGGAGGGCGGCCTTTCGACGAAGATCAGGCCATAGGCGAGGGCCGCCGCGAGCGAGCCGCCGGTCACCATGGTTTCAAACTTCATCGACGACTCCGCGTCATGGGGGCCATGGCCCCTGAACAATGCGCGACAGGCGCCGTTGGGTCAGCGTTGGCCTGGGCCCTCATCCTCGTTAAACCCGCAGTCTCGGCATTGTTCCAACGCCCCAATTAACGCCTCTGGAGGAAGCAAAGTCCATGAAACTCGATTCATCTATCTCAGCCGTCGTCACCGGCGGCGCCTCGGGCCTCGGTGAGGCCACCGCCCGCGCCCTGGCCGCCCACGGCGTCAAGGTCGCCATCTTCGACATGAACGAAGCCAAGGGCGAGGCCGTCGCCAAGGAACTCGGTGGCGTATTCTGCAAGGTCAATGTGACGTCCGAGGAAGAGGTCGACGCCGGCTTCGCCAAGGCGCGTGCGGCTATCGGCCAGGAACGCATCCTGGTCAATTGCGCGGGCACCGGAAACGCCATCAAGACCGCCAGCCGTGACAAGAAGACCGGCGAGATCAAGCACTTCCCCCTCGACGCCTTCAACATCATCATCCAGATCAACCTCGTGGGCACCTTCCGCTGCATCGCCAAGAGCGCGGCGGGGATGCTGACCCTGGACCCCCTGGAGGACGGCGACCGCGGCGCCATCGTCAACACCGCCTCGGTGGCGGCCGAGGACGGTCAGGTCGGCCAGGCGGCCTATTCGGCCTCCAAGGGCGGCGTGGTGGGCATGACCCTGCCGATCGCCCGGGACCTGTCCAATGACGGCATCCGGGTCAACACCATCCTGCCGGGGATCTTCAACACCCCGCTGCTGGCCGCGGCCCCGGAAGCGGTCAAGGCCGCTCTGGGCGCCCAGGTTCCGCACCCCAAGCGCCTGGGCAATCCCGAGGAATACGCCCAGCTGGCCCTGACCATGATCACCAACGGCTATTTCAACGGCGAGGACGTGCGCCTGGACGGCGCCATCCGCATGGCGCCGCGGTAGGTCTGGTCGTCTCCTCCCATGCATCGCAACGCGATGCGGGGGAGGTGGCGCGGGGCGAAGCCCCGTGACGGTGGGGGCGACCCGGCCGTCCGAGCGCCCCCTCAGTCGGGATTTCATCCCGACAGCTCCCCCGTGTGGCTTCGCCAAACAGGGGAGCAGGGCAAGGTCCCCATAGCAAAACACCCCCGGGGCGAACCCGGGGGTGTTTCTGTTTGTGGAGGGTGAAAGCCCGCGCTTAGTTCGGCTTGACGATCTTGCTGGACAGGTTCGAGAGCACCTCGCGGGCTTCGAAGGCCCGCTTTTCCCCGGCCGGCTTGGGGCCGTGGCCCATGATGACCTCGGCCGAGGCCTCGTATTTCTCGATCGTGCGGATATCCACCCGGTCGGCCCAGAAGGGATCGCCCCAGTAGGGGTCCCAGCCGCGCCAGCCGTAGCCGCCGCCATAATAACGCCAGTAGGGCCGCCAGCCGTAGCCATAGGGACCGTAGGGCCCCGCGCCCATGGTTTCGGCATAGGTCTGGGTGTGCTTGTCGGTCTGACGGTCGACGGTCTCGAACCAGTCGAAGCCCTGGTTCACGGTCAGCTCGGCGGCCCGGTAGAGCAGATAGGTCTCCACCGTATCGCGGGAGGTCATGCTGTTGCCGCGGAAGGTGACTTTCCAGCGGTCCGGCTCGATGCGGATCTCGGTATAGCCCCCGGACTGCTCGGCGCCCGGATGCAGGGGCTGATAGGGGGTGGCCGTCTCGCAGGCGGCCAGGGAAAGCCCCAGTCCGGCGATGGCGGCAAGGGTTAGAAGTGCTCGTTTCATGCGCGCCTCCACGGGCCGACTCCACTGACCGAAACCCCGCGTTCCACGGGCTCGGCGAACTCTCAAGCTTTAACCCATCAGCGCAAAAAAGCGCGGCTGGATTGTGGCGATTCGTCGCAACAGATTGCTACAAACCGGTCTTCAACAGGCTCACGACCACGGCGATCAGCGCCCCGACAAGCAGGATCATGCTCGCCAGCATCTGGACGCCAAAGCCCAGGCTGCGGCTGGCCGGGTCCTTCACATAACTGCGCATGTAGATCACCCGGCCAATGATCCAGATCAAGCCGAGGACGGCGGCGACCTTGTCGCCCAGAAGGCTGGCCTGAAGCTGGTCGATGGCCAGGGCGAACAGCCACAGGGACGGCAGGAAGAGGATCAGGCCTTCCAGGGTGTTGTTCTGAACGCGGAAATAGCGCTCGAATTCCGGATGACCGGTGGTGGCGGGGGCGGGCACGTTGAACGTGCCCCGGGCCTTGCCGACCTGAAGGCAGGTCCAGAAGAAGAACAGCAGCGCGGCCAGGGTGATCAGCGCGACGAGATTGTGCATGTGAAGTCGTCTCCCCCTTAAGGATTGGGGGGCGGTCTTGCGCCGTCCCCGACGCGAATCTGCACGCATCGGGGACGGAAAGCGAAGCAAAAAGCGGGATTGGCGCGTTCAACAGTCGCCCGTCGCCACGCGGTTTGACGTTGCTCCCCTGTTTGGCGAAGCCACACGGGGGAGCTGTCAGGACGCAGTCCTGACTGAGGGGGCGTCCCGGCGTTTCGAGCGCCCCCTCCGACATCAAGCGCCCCCTCCGACATGGAGCTTCGCTCCATGCCACCTCCCCCGCGTCGCTTGCGCTATGCAGGGGAGGAGAACAGGGGCCTCAGTCCATGGTCACCACGACCTTGCCCATGGCCTTGCGGCTGGACAGGTGCTTGATGGCCTCGCCGGCCTGGGCCAGGGGGAAGTGTTCGGAGACGAAGGGCTTGATCTTGCCGGCGGCGTGCAGGTCGAACAGCTCCTTGACGTTGCGCTGGTGGCCCGCCGGGTCCTTGGCCACGGCCGCGCCCCAGAACACGCCGACGATGTCGCAGCCCTTGAGCAGGGCTAGATTCAGCGGGATCTTGGGGATGCCGGCGGGGAAGCCGACCACCAGGAAGCGGCCTTCCCAGGCGGTGGAGCGCAGGGCGGCCTCGGCATAGTCGCCGCCGACCCCGTCATAGACCACGTCCGCGCCGTTGGGGCCGCAGGCGTCCTTGAACAGACCGGCCAGGGCCTTGGCCCCGTCCTTGTCGAAGGGGCCGGCGGGATAGACCACGCCCGCGTCGGCGCCGTGGCGCAGGCACAGGTCGATCTTTTCCTGGGAGGAGGCCGCCGCGATCACCCGCGCGCCCATGGCCTTGCCCAATTCCACCGCCGCCAGGCCCACGCCGCCCGCGGCGCCCAGGACCAGCAGGGTCTCGCCGGCCTTCAGATGGCCGCGGTCCTTGAGGCCGTAATAGGAGGTGCCATAGGTCATGATAAAGGCCGCGGCCTCATCGAAGGGCATGGTGTCGGGGATCGGGATCAGCCGGGCCGCGTCCAGGGCCAGCTCCTCGGCCATGCCGCCCCAGCCGGTGTTGCCCAGCACCCGCTGGCCGACCTTCAGGTGGGTGACGCCCTCCCCCAGGGCCTTGACCACGCCGGAGACCTCTCCGCCGGGGGAGAAGGGGCGCTCGGGCTTGAACTGGTACTTGTCCTCGATGATCAGCACGTCGGGATAGTTGACCCCGCAGGCCTTGACCTGAATCACCGCCTGGCCGGCCTTGGGCTCGGGGCTGGGCAGGTCTTCGATCACCAGACTGTCCGGACCGCCCACGGTCTTGCTCAACAGGGCCTTCATTACGCCGTCTCCCTTCAAACAGATGTTTGGACGGACGCTACCCGATGCGGCGGACGCCGCAAAGGCGAATGAGGCGGCGAGGACGATGGCGGCCCTTCAGCGCCTGGCCCTCATCCTTTCGCTCTGGGGGTCCAGGGAAAACCGATGGTCTTTTGCAGCAAGCCGAACAGGCCGCTGAAGCGGGCGTCGCCATAGGCGATGGCCAGGACGTAGCAAACCTCTCCCGGATCGGCCTTGGGGCTGTGGCGAAAGCCCGGGCGGGCCAAGGAGACGTCGCCGGGGCCGTACTGGGCGTGGCCGTCGTCATAGCCGCCGGTGAGGATCAGGGTCAGTTCGTCCCCGTCGTGGTCGTGCGGGGCGGCGCCGTGGCCGGGGTCGATGCGCATCAGCTCCGCATGGCCCGCCCCGCCAAGCGGCAGGGGCAGGCGGCGGATGCCGATCCCGCCCAAATGCCAGCGGTCGTTCTCCAGGGCCTTCAGGGCCGCTTCGCGCACCGGCGAGGGCAGGCGGGCGATCTCGGCCAGGGTTGGGTCGGACACGGTGGCGGTCTTGGCCTGGGCCTTGCGGTCCAGGGCTTCGGCGGCGTCGATCATGGCCAGGGCCTGCTCGAACGCCGTTGCGGAGAGCGGGGCGGGGGCCTCCTCGGCCAGGAACACGGCGCTGGCCGCATCGTCCTCGCGTTCGAGATAATGGGCGTCGGCGCGCATGGCCGCGGCGGTGCGCTCGAACAGGCGAACGGCGGGGTCCTGGTCATGGGCGGCCAGATAGGCGTGCAGGGAGGTCTTGGTCATAGGCCCGCCTCCGCCCCGGTGATGTCGTCGCCCTCGAGCCTCAGGCGCAGCTTGCCGAAGGCCAGGCGCAGGCGCGACTTGACCGTGCCCAGGGGCATGCCGGTGCGCTCGGCGATCTGGCTGTGGGACAGGTCCTCATAGAAGGCGGCGCGGACCAGATCGCGCTGGTCGTCGGGCAGCTGGGCGACGGCCTGGCGCACCTGGGCCTCCCGGTCGGCGGTTTCCGTGGCTTGGTCCGGCGCGACCTCGGGAACGGGTTGCAGGGCCGGGTCATGGGCGTCCAGGTCGCCCCGACGGTCCCGGCGGAAGACGTCGATGCGGCGATTGCGCGCGATGCGGAAGATCCAGGTGGAGGGCGAGCCCTGGCGGCGGTCGAAGCTGGCGGCCTTGCGCCAGACCGTGACCATCACCTCCTGGGCGATCTCCTCGGCCTGGGCGCCGTCGAGGCCCAGCCGCGCCAGATAGGCCTTCACCCGAGGGGCGAAGTAGCTGAACAGACGGGCGAACGCGGCCCGGTCGGCCCGCGCGGCGATGGCCTCGATGCACTCGGCATGGACGGCCGGATCATCGGCCGGACCCGACCCATCAAACAACGACACCACCGTATCCCCTTTCGGCGCGCGATCGTGGCACGCTGGGGCGCCGGTTGAAACGCCCTTATAGCCGTCCGCCGGCGGACGGGCGTCGCATTTGGGCGCCGGAGCGCCATCTGTTATGAGAACAGCCGCAGTCATGTCGGAACATACGCCTTGAGCGTCACCTTGGATCTCTCCCGCGCGTCCGCCCCCAAGGCGCCCGCGAAAATCAATCTGTCCGGCCTTACCCGGCCGGCGCTGGCACGCGCCCTGGTGGAGGGTGAGGTCTGCGCCCCGGACAAGGGCCGCATGCGCGCCGAGCAGCTGTGGCGATGGATGCACCATCGGGGCGTCACCGATTTCGACCACATGACCAATGTGGCCAAGGACACCCGCGCCCTGCTGTCCGACCGCTTCACGGTCAGCCGGCCGGAGGTGGCCGAGCGCCAGGTCAGCGCCGATGGCACCCGCAAGTGGCTGATCCGCTACGCCCCCGGCATCGAGGCCGAGACCGTCTATATTCCCGATGTCGGCCGGGCCGGCGCCCTGTGCGTCTCCAGCCAAGTGGGCTGCACCCTGAACTGCACCTTCTGCCACACCGGCACCCAGGCCCTGGTGCGCAACCTGACGGCGGCCGAGATCGTGGCCCAGGTCCAGGTGGCCCGGGACGATCTGGAGGAGTGGCCCTCGGACCGCGAGGACCGGCGCCTGTCCAATGTGGTGTTCATGGGCATGGGCGAGCCGCTCTACAATCTGGATGGCGTGGCCGACGCCATGGACATCATCTCCGATAATGAGGGTCTAGCCCTGTCCCGGCGGCGGATCACGGTCTCGACCTCCGGGGTCGTGCCCGAGCTGAAGGCCCTGGGCGAGCGCACCGGCGCCATGCTGGCCATCTCCCTGCACGCCACCAACGACGCCCTGCGCGACGAGCTGGTGCCGATCAACCGGCGCTATCCGCTCAAGGAGCTGATGAACGCCATCCGCGCCTATCCGGGTCTGTCCAACGCCCGGCGGGTGACTTTCGAATATGTGATGCTCAAGGGGGTCAATGACAGCCCCGCCGAGGCCCGGGCCCTGATCCAGCTGATCCGGGGCATACCGGCCAAGATCAATCTGATCCCGTTCAATCCCTGGCCGGGCTCGCCCTACGAATGCTCCGACTGGGGGACGATCGAGGCCTTCGCCGCCATCGTCAACAAGGCCGGCTACGCCTCGCCGATCCGCACCCCCCGGGGCCGGGACATTCTGGCGGCCTGCGGCCAACTGCGGTCCGAGAGCGAGAAGATGCGGGCCAGCGAGCGGCGGGCGCTTTCGGCCAGCTAGGGGCTGTCTTCTAAAACCCTTCAAGGCCGCTTGCGCCCCGTTCTGCCGCCCGCGATAACCGGGGCGATGGGACAGCATCTCGTGAGTCAGCATTTCGTGAGTCTGGCGGCCTTCGATGTCACCTGAGATCCAGGCCTTCGCCACCGGATTTCCAACCAGCCTCGCCCATGCCGGGGTCTCGGCCCTGTTGCTGCTGATCGGCGCCGCTGTTTACGGCCTTCTGTCCCCCTTCAAGGAGGTGGCGCGGGTGCGCGAGGGCGAGGCGGCCTCGGCCCTGGTGTTCGGCGGGGTGGTGATCAGCCTGGCCATTCCCCTGGCCCTGTCCCTCAACGCCTCGACCTCCCTGCTGGAGCTGGGGATCTGGGGGGCGGCCACGGTGGTGGTGCAGCTGCTGGCCTTTCGCCTGATCGATTTTCTGCTCCGGGGCCTGCCCCAGAGGGTGGCCGAGGGCGAGGTGGCCGCGGCGGTGGTGCTG
>JARLIP010000022.1 GCA_031291685.1 Caulobacteraceae bacterium
AACCTCGACCGCATCGGCCACTCGGTCAGTCAGTATACGGACCAAGACTCTCAGTTGACGCGTGACCGCCAGTCCACCGTGACCGAACAGCTGGACGACACGCGCGGAAAACTGGCCGACGCCATCCAGCGCCGCAACGCCACCCAGGCCGTGGTCGACCACGCCACCATCAAGGCGCCCGTCACCGGCTATGTCTTCGGCCTGACCGCCAACACCATTGGCGCGGTGCTGGGCAACGGCGAGAAGTTGCTCGAGGTCCTGCCCAAGGACGCGACCCCCATCGTCGAGGCGCGCCTGCGGCCCACCGAGGGCGGTTCCGTGCACAAGGGTATGCGGGTGGAGCTGCGAATCACCTCGGCCCAAGGGCGGGGGCGGCCGCCGCTGCACGGGACCGTGCAGAGCCGTTCGGTGGACGTGCTGGCCGATCCCAAGTCCGGCGCCCCCTATTATCGGCTGTCCGTGGCCGTGGATCGCGACGACGCGACCCGGGATGGACAGCTAAGTCTTGACGTCGGCACCCCGGTGGAGGTCATCGTCCCCACCGGATCTCGAACCGCCCTGACCTACATGTTCGAGCCGCTGATGGAGTCGTTCCGACATGGTCTCAAAGAGCAATAACACCGCGGGCCTCGACGCGGTGATCCTCTGCGGCGGCCTCGGCACGCGTCTGCGCGAAGAGACCGAATTCAAGCCCAAGCCCATGGTCGAGATCGGCGGTCGCCCGATCCTGTGGCACATCCTCAAGCACTACGGCGCCTACGGCCTGGAGCGCTTCGTGCTGTGCCTGGGCTATAAGGGCGATGCGATCCGCGACTATTTTATCAACTATCACAACCGCTCCCACGACCTTGAGGTGGATGTCGGCACCGGCGACCTGACGGTCATGCCCACCCCCCTGGAGGACGAGCTGAACTGCAAGGTGCTGCTGGCCGAGACGGGGCTGGACAGCCTCACCGGCCGGCGGATGCTGCGGGCCCTGCCCCATGTGCGGGGGGATATGTTCCTGGCCACCTATGGCGACGCCGTGGCCGATGTGGACATCGACGAGCTGGTCGACACCCACAAGCGCATGGGCAAGCTGGCCACGGTCACCGCCGTGCATCCATCTTCGCGCTTTGGCGAGCTGGATATCGAGGGGGGCGTGATCCGCACCTTCGCCGAAAAGCCCCAGGTCACCCAGGGCTGGATCAACGGCGGCTATTTCGTGTTCCAGAAGAAGGCCTTCGAGCTGCTGCGCGACGACCAGAACGAGATGTTGGAATCGGCGATCCTGGAGCGCCTGGCGGAAATGGGCGAACTGGCCGTGCACCATCACCGGGGCTTTTGGCAGTGCATGGACACCGTGCGCGAAATGCAGCTGCTGAACGATCTGTGGAAATCCGGCGACGCCCCGTGGCGGATCTGGGGCTGAGCGCAAGGTCATGGAATTCTGGCGCGACCGGCCGGTGTTCGTCACCGGCCACACGGGTTTCAAGGGCGGCTGGCTCACGGCCCTGCTCAATCGCCTCGGGGCGGAGACCACGGGCTACGCCCTGGCGCCGGAACCGGGACCCAGCCTGTTCGCCAGCGCCCGCATCGGCGAGTTGGGGGCCTCCATCATCGCCGATATCCGCGACGCCGGGCGGCTGTCCGCGGCGGTGCAGGCCGCCCAGCCCCAGGTGATCTTCCATCTGGCCGCCCAGGCCCTGGTGCGCCGGGCGCGCAACGATCCGGACGAGACCTTCGAGACCAATGTCATGGGCACGGTGCGCCTGCTGGAGGCCGTGCGGCGCACGCCTTCGGTCAAGGTGGTGGTCGTGATCACCAGCGACAAGGTCTATGACAACCAGGAATGGCCCTGGGCCTATCGCGAGACCGACGTCCTGGGCGGCAAGGAGCCCTATGGCGCCAGCAAGGCCGCCTGCGAGATCGTGGTCCAATCCTATCGCCACGCCTATTTCTATGATGACGACGCCCCGCGCGTCGCCACCGGCCGGGCGGGCAATGTCATCGGCGGGGGGGACTGGTCGCAGGACCGCCTGGTGCCCGACGCCATGCGCGCCTTCGTCGCCGGCTCGCCCCTGGTGATCCGCAATCCCTCCGCCGTGCGGCCCTGGCAGCATGTGCTGGAGCCCCTGGTGGGCTATCTGCGCCTGGCCGAGGCCCTGGCCGTGGGCCAGCCCCTGCCGCCGGACGGCGCCTTCAACTTCGGGCCCCAGGCCGACGACGCCCGGGACGTGGCCTGGATCTCCGATCAGCTTGTGGCCCGCTGGGGCGCTGGGGCGGCCTGGACCCAGGACCCTGGCTCCCAGCCCTATGAGGCGCGCCTGCTGGAGGTCGACTCGGCCCGGGCGCGGGCGGTGCTGGACTGGGCGCCCAAGTGGCGGCTCGATCAGGGGCTGGACCGAACGGTGGGCTGGTATAAGGCGGTGGCCGACGGCGCCGATCCCCGCGACGTCACCCTGCAACAGATCGAGGACCACCTGAATGGCTGAGGCCGACCTGACCTGCCGCAGCTGCGCCGCCCCACTCAGCCAAGTGTTCGTGGACCTCGGCATGTCGCCGATCTCCAACGCCATGCGCCATCCGGATCAGGACGGCCAGGCCGAGTCCTTCTATCCCCTGCGCACCTTCGTCTGCGGGGTCTGCAAGCTGGTCCAGGCCCAGGACGTGGAGACCCGCGAGGCTCACTTCCACGGGGACTACACCTACTTCTCGTCCTATTCCGCCTCCTGGCTGCGCCACGCCGAGGCCTATGTGGCGATGATGAGCGAACGTTTCTCCATCGGCCCCGAGGCCCAGGTGGTGGAGGTGGCCAGCAACGACGGCTACCTGCTGCAATATTTCAAGCAGCGCGGCGTGCCGGTGCTGGGGGTCGATCCCGCCGCCAACTGCGCCGAGGTGGCCGAGCGTGAGCGCGGCGTGCCGACCCGGGTGGGCTTCTTCGGCGAGGCCCTGGCCAGGGAGCTTGTGGCCGAGGGCAAGTCGGCGGACGTGATCGCCGCCAACAACGTCCTGGCCCACGTGCCGGACATCAATGATTTCGTCGAGGGCTTTCGGCTGCTGCTCAAGCCGGGCGGCGTGGTGACGGTGGAGTTTCCCCACCTGTTGCGCCTGATCGAGGCCAACTATTTCGACACCATCTATCATGAGCACTATTCCTACCTGTCGCTCCTGGCCGTCGAGCGCCTGTTCGCCCGCCACGGGCTGGAGGTGTTCGACCTGGAGGAACTGACCACCCACGGGGGCTCCCTGCGGGTGTTCGCCGGCCATGCGGGCGCCCACGGGGCGGCCTCGGCCCGGGTCGAAGCCTTCAGGGCGCGGGAGGGCGAGGCCGGTCTCGACGACCTTGACGCCTATGCCGATTTCGCCGGGCGGGTGCGGGCCACCAAGCGCGCCTTCCTCAAGCTGCTGATCGGGCTGAAGGACCAGGGCGCCTCCATCGTCGCCTATGGCGCCCCGGCCAAGGGCAACACCCTGCTGAACTATTGCGGGGTGCGCGGCGACTTCCTCGACTATGCGGTGGACGCCAATCCGCACAAGCAGGGCCTGCTGCTGCCGGGCACGGGTATCCCCGTCCACGCCCCGGAGCGGATTTTCGAAACCCGCCCCGACTATGTGCTGATCCTGCCCTGGAACCTGAAGGACGAGATCGTCGCCCAGACGGCGGCCATCCGCGAGTGGGGCGGACAGTTCATCCTGCCCCTGCCCGAACCGGCGATCCTGCCGTGAAGATCGAGGAGACACCGCTCGCCGGCGCCTATGTGATCACGCCCGAGCCGGTCTTCGACGAGCGCGGCGCCTTTGCGCGGCTGTTCTGCGCCGACACCTTCGCCGCCCACGGTCTGGCCTCCAGCTTCGAGCAGGTCAGCGTCTCGGTGAACGCCCGGGCCGGAACCCTGCGCGGCCTGCACCTGCAGCGCCCGCCCCACGCCGAGGTCAAGCTGATCCGCGCCACGGTCGGGGCTGTGTTCGACGTGATCGTGGACGTGCGGGCGGCCTCGCCCACCTTCGGCCAATGGCACGCCGTCGAGCTCAGCGCCGAGAACCGACGGATGTTCTATGTCCCCGCCGGCTTCGCCCATGGTTTCCAGAGCCTGCGGGACGCCAGCGAGTTGGTCTATCACATCACGCCCCCCTATGCGGCCGGCTTCCAGGACGGGGTCTGCTTCGATGATCCGGCCCTGGCCATCCCCTGGCCCGATCCGGCGGGCGCCATTCTTTCGGACCGAGACCGGCTTTTGCCGTTGCTGGCCGATTTCGAGCCGGTAGCGGTCTGATGCGGCGGCTGGCCCCCTCCACCACGCTGCGCGTGGTCCCCCTCCCCCAGAGGGGGAGGAATTGCGAAAGCGCCGAACTCATTCCTCCCCCTTTGGGGGAGGGGGACCGCGAAGCGGTGGAGGGGGCTTACCGCCCCAACGAACCCCCATGCTGATCGCCGACCCCGAGGCCCGCATCTCGCCCCTGGCGGACATCGAGCCCTCGACCCGGGGCAGCCGGATCGTGGTGGCGGCGGGGGCGGTGATCGACGCCTTCGTCAAGGTCAAGCCGGCGGGGGGCTCCGGAGACGTGACCATCGGCCCGGGCAGTGTGATCAATTCCGGCTGCGTGCTCTATACGGGCAACGGCATCAGCATCGGCGCCGATGTGCTGATCGCCGCCAACTGCACCCTGGCGCCCACCAACCACGAGTTCCGCGACCCCACCCGCCCGATCCGCGCCCAGGGCTTCATGCCCAGCCGGGGCGGCATCGTCATTGAGGACGACGTCTGGATCGGCGCTAACTGCGTGCTTCTGGACGGGGCGGTGATCCGCAAGGGCGCGGTGGTCGCCGCCGGCTCGGTGGTGCGCGACGAGCGGCCGGCCTTCTCCATCAGCGCCGGCGCCCCCGCCAAGACCGTGGGCTGGCGCAAATGAAGGCCGCCGTGTTCGGCGCGGGGGGCTTCATCGGCCGTCACCTCACCGACTATCTGCGGGGGCAGGGCTGGGAGGTCCTGGCCCTGGGGCGCGGGGATGAGGCTTGGCGCGGCCGAGACCTCGGCCACGTCTTCTACTGCATCGGCCTGACCGCCGATTTCCGCACCCGGCCCTTCGAGACCGTGGAGGCCCACGTGACCTTCGCCGCCGAGGTGTTGCGTAAGGCCCGCTACGACAGCTTCCTCTATTGCTCCTCCACCCGGGTCTATGCCGGCGCCGATCGCGCGACCGAGACCGCGCGCCTGTCAGTAAGCTCCGCCGATCCCAGCGATCTCTACAATCTTTCCAAATTGACCGGGGAGGCGATCTGCCTGGCGGCGCCAGGTGCGACGCGTGTGGCGCGGCTTTCCAATGTCTTCGGGCCTGGAGACGCCTCCGACAACTTCCTGGCGTCGCTCATGCGCGACGCGGTGACGCAGGGAAGGGTGATTTTGCGCAGCCAAACTGATTCGGAGAAGGATTACGTGGCCGTGGAGGACGTCGTCGTCGCCCTGGCGAGGATCGCCACCGACGGAACCGAGCCAATCTATAACGTGGCGGCGGGACGCAATACCAGTCACGGGCGAATTCTTGCCGCCATTTCTCGCGCCAGCGGATGCGCCATCCAAATTGAGCCCGTCGGCCCTGCTCAAGTGTTTCCTGTCATAGATGTCTCAAATCTCAGAAATTTGGGCTCTTGGCGACCAGTTGACGTTATGGACAGGGTGGGTGGTCTGATGTCTCAAGCGTCATTTGTGAGAAATGTTGAGTAATATTTTCGATATTATTGTGTTAACCATGTTTGGTAACGAACTATAAACGATAGTAACTCAGGTATTTATCATGTGTTCCGAGTTAACCGACTGCCGCGATTCCTTAACGCGGTCATTCTATATTAAGAAACGGACCCTAGCCTGACGGACGGATGATGCCGGTCATCGTAATCCTCAACGCAGAAGCGGAGAGGGCGAGGGCCGGATCGCTCCTATGGGCTCGGGGGTCGAAATGACGGTCAATCTTACGCTTGGGAATGGCGGCAACACGGTCACGCTGAATGGCGTCGACAGCCTTCTCGGCGGCACAGGCGCGGATATCGTCACCATGACGGCTGCGGTGACCAACGCGACCATCGACCTTGGCTCGGGTGCGGACAAGCTGACCCTGGCCGGCGCCGCCAATAGCGCCACGGTCTCCAATGTCGAGACCCTGGCGGGCGGCTCGGCGGCTGACACCATCACCCTGGGCGCGGCTGTGACCAACGCCTCCATCGACCTGGGCGTGGGCGCGGACACCCTGACCCTGGCCAATGGCGTCAACAGCGCCACGGTCTCCAATGTCGAGACTCTGACCGGCGGCACGGGCGCGGACACCATCACCCTGGGCTCGGCCCTGACTTCGAGCATGTCGGTGGATCTGGGCGCGGGAACCAACAGCCTGACCCTGGGCGCCTTCGCCAACACCTGCACCGTCACCAACGTCTCCAGTATCCTGGGCGTCTCCGG
>JARLIP010000164.1 GCA_031291685.1 Caulobacteraceae bacterium
AGTTTCAGGCCCTGGCGCTGATAGTGTGAGCCGCCCTCGCCATAGAGGCGCTCGGGCCGTTCGGTGAGGGGCTCATAGACCAGGCGGGCCACGGTCTGGCCGTCCTCCAGCAGGAACGGGGTCTCGTGGCTGCGCACCTCCAGCACGCCGCGCGATCCGACGCCGCCAGCCTCGGCGGTGCCGAAGCCCGGATCGAAGAAGCCGGCATAGTGGACGCGAAACTCGCCCACCGCCGGATCGATGGGGGTCATTTCGGCGGCCTCAAGCACCGGGATCTCCACCGCCTCCTTGGAGGCCAGGATGTAGAACTCGCCCGGGTCCAGCAAAAGCTCGCCGTGGCGGGGCTCCAGGGGCTCCCAGAAATCGTGCGGGTCGTGACCGTCCTCGCGGTCCAGGTCGACGATCCCGGCGTGGCGGCGGGCGCGGAACCCGGCCAGGGCGCCGGTCAGGTCCACCCCCACATCCCGCACGGACAGCCGCGGCGGGGCGCCGGCCTTCAACCGCATCTGGTTCAGGCGGGTGCCCGTGCGCACCAGGACTGAGAAGGTCTGCGGGGCGATCTCCACATAGAGCGGCCCGTCATAGCCGGCGGCCACGTCATCGAAGGCCGCGCCGTAGTCGGTGAGCAGGCGCACGAACACGTCCACCCGGCCGGTGGAGCTTTTCGGATTGGCCCGGGCCGAGAGGCCCTTGGGCAGGCGCACCCGCTCCTGAAGTTCGGCGATATAGACGCAGCCCTTTTCCAGCACCGCGCCAGCGGTCAGGTCCAGCTGGTGCATGGCCACTCCGGCCAGGCGCTGCTCCACCCGGCGCCCGGCGCCCGGCAGGAAGGAGGCGCGCACCCGCCAGGCCCGGGCGCCCAGGCGCAGGTCGATGCTGGCCGGTTGCACCTGGTCGGGGGCGAAGGGGCTGGCGGCGGCGATGGACCCCTGGTCGATCAGGGCCTCGATGCTCTGGCAGGGCAGGATGCCGGCCGCGCCGACGACATAGGGGGTGCGAGTCATGGGGCGATGCTTCGCCAAACCGCCGCGCCCTGTCCAGACAAACCACGGGGCTTGAGGGCGAAGCTGTGTCGTCGGTGACCCAGGCTGGGGGATTTTCCCTCGGCAAACCTTGACCTGACGGGGGCCGGCGCCTTTCATGCCGCCCCGCTTCGACGTGAGGACCAGGATGACCGGCAAGGACGACGGGGAAGACCCCCAGGCGTGGGACGTGGCCACCCGGCTGATCCGGGGCGGTCTGACGCGCTCGCCCTATGGGGAGACAGCCGAGGCCCTCTATCTGACTCAGAGCTTCGTCTATGACACCGCCGAGGGCGCCGACGCGCGCTTCGCCGGGGACGAGCCAGGCTTCGTCTATTCCCGCTACGCCAATCCCACGGTCAAGATGTTCGAGGACCGCCTGGCCCTGCTGGAGGGCGCCGAGGCCTGCCGCGCCACGGCCTCGGGCATGGCGGCGGTCTATATGGCCCTGATGGGCCTGTTGCGGGCGGGCGACCACATGATCGGCGCCCAGGCCATGTTCGGCTCCTGCCGCTGGATCCTCAACAACTGGGCGCCCCGGTTCGGGATCGACTCCACCCTGGCGCCAGGGGCGGACATCGACGCCTGGCGCGCGGCGGTGAAGCCAAACACCAAGCTGTTGTTCATCGAAAGCCCGGCCAATCCCCTGGTGGAGATCACCGACATCGCCGCCGTCTGCGCCCTGGCCAAGGAGATCGGGGCCAAGGTGGTGGTGGACAATGTCTTCGCCACTCCCCTGTTCCAGAAGCCCCTGGAGCTGGGCGCCGACGTGGTGGTCTATTCGGCCACCAAGCATATCGACGGCCAGGGCCGGGTGCTGGGCGGGGCGATCCTGGGCTCGACGGCCCTTCTGGACGAGGCCTATCGCGACCTGTTGCGCCACACCGGTCCGGCCCTGTCACCGTTCAACGCCTGGGTCCTGCTCAAGGGCCTGGAGACCCTGGACCTTCGGGTGGGCCGCCAGACCGAAACCGCCGGGGTGCTGGCCGACCGCATCGCCGAGCATCCCAAGGTCGTCGCCTGTCGCTATCCGGGGCGCAAGGATCACCCGCAATATGAGATCGGCCAGCGGCAGATGACCGGCGCCGGCACGGTGATCGCCTTTGATCTGGGTAGCCGCGAGGCGGCGTTCCGCTTCCTCAACGCCCTTCAGATCGTGGATATCTCCAACAATCTGGGGGACGCCAAGTCCCTGGCCACCCATCCCACCACCACCACCCACCGCTCCATGACCGAGGAGCAGCGCCTGGAGATCGGCCTGACCCCCGGCTGGGTGCGGCTGTCCGTGGGGCTGGAGGGCGTGGCCGACCTGACCCGCGATGTCCTGCGGGCTCTGGACGCGGCATGAGGCGCGTTCCCCGCCGCACCTCCCGGGACCATCCGGTCTATGAGGCGACCACGCGGGGAATCGTCGTGCGCGTGGTCATCGACTATCTGCCGGCCCAGTCGGACCCGGTGGAGAGCCGCTATGTCTGGTCCTACACCATCGAGATCGAGAACCGCGGCCAGGAGACGGTGCAGCTGATCTCCCGCCGCTGGCGTATCACCGACGCCCTCAACCGCACGGAAGAGGTGGCGGGGCCGGGTGTGGTGGGCGAACAGCCGCGCCTGAAGCCGCGGGAGGCGTTCCGCTACACCTCCGGCTGCCCCCTGGCGACCTCCTCGGGGGAGATGCGCGGAACCTATCAGATGCTCACCGATGAGGGCGAGGTGTTCGACGCCGAGGTGCCGGCCTTCTCCCTGCACCTGCCCGATGCGCGGCGGGTGGTGAATTAGGGGGCGATGGACGTCGACGGCGTCTAAATATGTCAATTAAGTGACTGATCTTTAAACTTTTCTCATATCGTTCCGTCTTTGTTCTTGATCTGCTCCACGCGCTGTGCTTGGCTTGTGGATAACTTGGGTCGGGGAACGGGATGGTCGCGCGGGTCGTAACGGTGGCGTTCGAGGGGGTCGAGGCCCGCCGGGTCGATGTCGAGGTCCAGATGACCGGAGGCGCGGTCTATTTCGCCGTGGTGGGCCTGGCCGACAAGGCGGTGGCCGAAAGCCGCGAACGGGTGCGGGCGGCCTTCGCCGCCCTGGGCCTGGCCCTGCCGCCCAAGCGCATCGTGGTCAACCTGGCGCCGGCGGACCTGCCCAAGGAGGGCAGCCACTATGATCTGCCCATCGCCCTTGGGGTGATGGCCGCCATGGGGGTGATCCCTCCGGACAGCCTGACCGAATGGGCGGCGGTGGGAGAGCTGGGCCTCGACGGCCAGATCGCCCCGGTGGTCGGCGCCCTGCCCGCCGCCGTGGCCGCCAGCGCCATGGGGTTGGGCCTGATCTGCCCGGAGGCCTGCGGGCCGGAGGCGGCCTGGGTCGGGGATTGCCGGGTCCTGGCGCCCCGATCGCTGATCTCTTTGGTCAACCACTTTCGCGGAACCCAGGTGATGGGCCAGCCCCAGCCCGGGCCGGTGATCGAGGGCGAGCGGGCGGCGGACCTCGCCGACGTCAAGGGCCAGGAGGGCGCCAAGCGAGCCCTGGAGATCGCCGCGGCCGGGGGACACAATCTGCTGTTCATCGGCCCGCCCGGCTCGGGCAAGTCGATGCTGGCCCAGCGCCTGCCAGGCCTGTTGCCGCCCCTGTCGCCCACGGAGTTGCTTGAGACCTCCATGGTCCATTCCGTGGCCGGCCTGATCGCCCGGGGCGCCCTGACCCGGGCCCGGCCCTTTCGGGCGCCGCACCATTCGGCCTCCATGGCCGCCCTCACCGGCGGCGGGGTGCGGGCCAAGCCGGGGGAGGTGTCCCTGGCCCATAACGGGGTGCTGTTCCTGGACGAATTGCCGGAGTTCAGCGCCCAGGCCCTGGATTCCCTGCGCCAGCCCCTGGAGACCGGAGAGGTGATGGTGGCCCGGGCCAACGCCCATGTGCGCTATCCGGCCCGGGTGCAGCTGGTGGCGGCCATGAACCCCTGCCGCTGCGGTCACGGGGGGCTGGGCCGGGGCGCCTGCGGGCGGGCGCCCCGCTGCATCCAGTCCTATCAGAGCCGGGTGTCCGGGCCGTTGATGGACCGCATCGACCTGCAGATCGAGGTCCCGCCGGTGACCGCCACGGATCTGGCCCTGCCAGGCCCCGCCGAGGGCACGGCCCAGGCCGCCGCTCGGGTCGCCGGGGCCCGGGCAACCCAGGCCGAGCGGGTGGAAAAGAGGGATCGCCCCGAGGCCGCCGCCGCGCCGCCG
>JARLIP010000165.1 GCA_031291685.1 Caulobacteraceae bacterium
CGCTCTCTCCAGCCTCCAGCCGGCCTATCGCCGCCAGCTTGAACTCTCGGCTGAACCTTCGTCGTTCCTGCTCGGACATCTGTTCTCCTGATGAGAACTGTCCCTTATTTCCCTGTCTCGATACAGGGGGTCACTCCACCTTGAACAGCCTTAAAAACATTGCGGGTCGGACTCTCAATCTCAATGGCCGTTGATATTACACTACGCTGTAGGACACGACCGCCCAAGGCGGGAGCCGTATGCGGAAATGCCGTCCGAGCCCGTCGATCTGGACGCTTTGATCCCGGCGGGCCGGATTCTCAGTGTTTGGTGGAGGGCGAAGTGTATTGCTGCAATAGGAGATGGGCGGAGGAGATCGGTTCGCTCTGCGCGTCCTGGGCGGCTACAGCCTCCAGCGCCTTGTCGATGATCAGCTGCATGTCGTGATTGATCGGCAGGTTTTGGGTATTGAGGGCGATGCCGGCCCTCAGGGTCTCGATCGCGGGACCGAATTCATCGCGGATCAAGTGCCCAAGGCCGATGGCGAAAACGCGCAAGGGGTCCTCCGGAGGCAGATCCTGAAGCGGCGCCCAGGTGGCGAGCGCCGCGCTAGCCTGGCCTGAGCTGAGTTCGAGGAAGCCGAGCTGAAACCGCGCCACGGCGAAGAGAGGGGCGATGGCCACCGCCCTGGCCATGGCCGCGTGGGCCTCCTCGTAGCGTTTGAGACCCGCCAGGATGGATCCGCGCAGGAACTGGAGACGGGGATCCATGGGGTAGGCGTTGAGAAGATGATCGATCTGCGTCAGGCCTTGGGTTTCGTCGCGGCGCACCGTCTCGACGGCGGCGAGGAGTTGTGGCTCGGGGCAGATGTCCGATGAGGGCTGCTGGGTCATGGGCCTTCCTAACGTTGCAGGACGAAGTCGTGGGCGCCGCGCAGGCGCCGTCGCAGAACGCCCAGCGCGGCTTTGTGCAGTTGCGATACGCGCCCCTTGCTTAGATTGAGTTGGGTCGCGATGTGCTCGAAGTCCAAGCCCTCGAGGTAGTGCTGGCGGATGATCGTGCGTTCACGTTCAGGCAGGTTGGTGACCTCCTCCAGCAAGTGGCGAAGGGACTCCTTCCAGGCCAGACTTTCATAGGCGTTGGCTGATCGATCGGCGGCCGCCTCGGGTTGTGTCGCCGCCGCATCGTCGAGCATGAAGCCGATGGCCAGCCCCACGGCCAGTTCAATCAGGGAGTCCATGGCGTCACGGCCGCCCTTCGCGCCGCCGTCCTCGACAGCGAGGGACCGCAGACGCTCGCGCCGGGTCCGGTTGCGAAAGGCGATCTGCTCGCGCACCTCGTTGAGCTTGGCGATGCCGTCGGTGATGCTGCCGGCGATCCGGCGACTGGCGTAGCCCCGAAACGGCGCGCCATTGTCTGGATCGAAGCGGTCGATCGCCTCCAGCAACCCGGCGCTGGCCAACTGGCTCAGGTCCTGAAACTCGATATCCACGGCGCCGGCCAGATGGTGGCGCCGGGCGATCTTCTGGGCGAAGGGCGCGTAGAGGGTGAAGAGCTGTTCGCGGGCGGCTTGATCGCCCCCGCGCTTCAGGTTGGTCCACAGACGCGCCTCTGGGGGCTGCGCATCCCCAACAGGGCGCGCCGCGTCCGGGTTATGCGCCTCGATCACTTAAAGCTTCCGATGACCCCTTCCAGCACCAGGCTCCAGCCGTTGATGAGCACGAACATCAGCACCTTCAGCGGCAGGGACAGGGTGGAGGGGGGCACCATCAGCATGCCCAGGGACAAGAGGATGCTGGAGACCACCAGATCGATCAGCAGGAACGGCAGCAGGACCACGAAGCCGATCTTGAACGAGACCCTGAGCTCATTGAGCATGAAGGCGGTGGTGAGGGGCATGGTGGCGACGTCAGCGGCCTTGGCCGGCAGGGGCTGTTTGGCGATGTCGTAGACGGTCTTGAGGTCGTCATCGCTGACCTGGCGCAGCATGAAGGCGCGCAGGGGCTGGGCGCCCTGGTCCAGAGCCTGCTGTACGGACAGGGCGCCGCTGAGGAACGGCTGCAGGGCGGTGGCGTTGATGGCGCTGAGGCTGGGCGTCATGGTGAAGGCGGTGAGCAGCAGGGCCAGACTGACCAGCACCTGGTTGGGCGGGGTCTCGGGCATGCCGAAGGCATGGCGGATCATCGACAATACCACGATGATCCGCACGAACGGCGTCATGCAAATGGCGATGGTCGGGATCAGCGTTAGGATCGTCAGCAAGAGGGCGATCCGCACGGCGTCGGCGGTCTGGACCGGCGCGCCCAAAGGCGGGGCGGCCGTCCGTGGGCCAGACGCCTTGTGCTGGCGGAGGGGGGGCCTTGGCGCCAACGGCGTGGCCTTGGCGGCGCCCGCGGGCCCTTCTTCCGGCGCCTGAGGGGCAATGGCGGCCGGCAGCGTTCCGGACTGGGCCATGGCGATGGACGCCGGCGCGCAGAGCGTCAGGATCGCGATCATCGTCCATCGCAGGCGACGAGGGCTCATGGAGCGGGCCTTGGGCCGATCCCGTCACCGGAGGCCAGGACGGTGACGCCGCTGGGCGAGGCGGCGATCATGAAGTCACGATCATCGCAGCGCAGCAGGCAGATATCGATTTGATGGCTCAGGCGCAGGGACTCCACCAATTGCAACCGTCGGCTGGAGCGGGAGAAGGCGCTCGTCGCGCCGCCTAGACGCAGCTTCAGGGCCAGGCCGCCGCCGATGGCCAGGAGAATGCACAGGAGGAGGGCTCCGCCGAGGCGCCACCAGGGAATGGTCGTGGCGGCGCCCTGGCCCAGGGTTTGGGCGAGGGCGGGCGCCGACAGGGTCAGACTCGCCAGGACCGCGGTCGCCAGCCGACGGCCAAGGCCGCAAGACGCACTCAGCAAGCTCATGTGATCTGGGCGACCTCGACGATGCGGACGCCGAAATTGTCATCGACGGCGACGATCTCCCCTCGGGCCACGACAGCGCCATTGAGGTGCAGATCCACCAGGGCGTTGAGGGGCGTGTCCAGCTTTAGGACCGAGCCCACCCTCAAGCCCAACAAGATCTCCACGGTCAGGCTGACCTCACCCAGGCTCGCCTGGAGCGCGACCTGAACGTCCTTGAATACGGGAGAGCCGATGGCGACCAGGGGGCGGGCGGAGCTCCCCCCGCCGGAGGGCGATGCGGCGGGATCTTCCGGCCGGGCGGCGGCGGAGCCAGGCGGGACTATCTGGTTCATGGGGAATCCTAAGAAGCTTGTAGGGTCAAAGACAGACGCGGCCCATCCGCCGCCAGCCTGGCGCGTGCGAACACCACGTCCGAACCTGTGCGGCGCAGGTTGAGGGGCTGATCGAGACGGTGGTCGAGAACCAGGACGTCCCCGGGGGCGAGGCCCTGGAGATCCTCAAGGGACAGGGCGACCTGGCCGAGGTCGGCGGTGATGGGCATGCCCAACCCGGACAGGGTCCGGCTGATTGGCGCGGGGAGCAGCGGTCGGCGTGGAAGCGGCGCCAGGGTCGAGCGGCAAAGGCGAACCATCGCGCCGGCCGGTATAGCGGCGCTCAGCAGGTTGAAACCCTGGTCGTCGGCCAGGTCGAGGACCACGCCGCCACGGCCGTCGAAGGGCGCCCCCGCTTCAGGCGCATCGTTTTTGCCCGAAGCGTGGCCCAGCAGATCGCTCAATCGCGCAACGAGATCATGCAGGAGGCTGTGCTGAAAGGCGTCCAGCACCCGGCGGTCATCGTCGGTGGCCGAGGTCTGGTCCGGACGGACGCCCAAAGCGTCGGCGCGCAGTCGCCCCGCCAGCCGCTCGGCGCAGGCGATCGCCACCACTGGGCCGTGGCGGCGCCACACGCCGGGCGCGTCGCTGGCGCGCGCGGCCCATCGATAGTCTGCCAGAGCCACGTTGCGACGGCAAAACCAGGTGGACGACCAGGCCTCCACCACCCTGGCGAACCGCGTGCGGACGGGGTCGCGCACAACCGCCCCAAGCGGCAGCCAATCAGAGACCGTCTGGCTCACCCATGCCCTCGCATGCCGAACAGTTCCTGGATCATGTCATTGGCGGTGCTGACCACCTGGGACGAGGCCTGGAAGCCCCGCTGGACCAGGATCAGGTCGCCGAACTCTTGGGACAGATCCACATTTGAGGTCTCCAATTGCTTGGAGAGCAACTGACCGACCCCATCGGCCCCGCTGGTCAGCAGGGTCGGCTGGGTTCCTGTCGGGTTGCGGAACAGGCTGTTGCCTACCCGCTGCAGGTTTTGCGGGTTGGCGAAGTTGGCCAGCGCCACGGCGCCGACCGTGACGGTCTTGCTGTTGGAATAGGTCAGGGTGACCTGGCCATTGGTGTCGGTGGTCACGCTGCTCAGCACGCCCAGGGCGTTGCCATCGACCTTCCCGGCGCTGATGGTCGAGGTGGTGCCGGAGGAAAAGGAGGTAACCGAGGAGAAGTCCAGAACCACGGACAAGGCCGCCGCCCCTGTGGGGGTCTGACTCATGGTCAGCTTGGCGGTGGCGGGATCGACCACCCCGCCGCCGAACTTCAGAGTGCTCGTGCCCACGGTGGCGCCGGTATCGTCGGTGACGGTGACCTGCCACTGATTGGGCGCCGTCGATCCCGCGGCGTGCAGGGCGACCTGCCAGACGTGCTTGGCGCCGGCGGAGTCATAGACATTGATGCTGGAGACCGTGGCGTCGGTTCCGCTGGAGGACAGGTTGTTGGCGAAGGTGATGTTGGTCGTGGCCACCGGCGCGCTGGTTTTCTTGTCGTTGATATTGACCGTGACGGCGTGGCCCGTCGTATCGAGCAGCACCAGGCGCTGTTTGGTCCCCTGCAGGGCGATATAGCCGTCGTCGCCGACCGCGAACTGACCGGTGCGGGTATAGAAGGTGTTGGTCCCGTCCGTCAGGGTCAGGAAGCCGTTGCCCTGGATGGCGAGGTCGAGATCGCCCGTGGTCTGGCGCAGGGTGCCTTCGGTGAAATTGATCTGGGGCTGGCCGTAGCGCACCCCGTCGCCGCTCTGCTGTGAGGCGGTGTCGGTGAAGGCGGTCAGGCCGCCGTTGCCTTGGTTGTAGACATCGGAAAAGCTGGTGGTGGCGGACTTGTAGCCCAGGGTGTTGAGGTTGGCGACGTTGTTGCTGATGGTCTGGAGGCCTTGAGCATAGGCGTCCATGCCGCTGAGGCCGATATAGATGGAACCAAGCATAGGAATTATCCCTTCTAGCGGACCTGGGTGATGTCGGAGATGGCGATGCCCGACAGCGACTGGCCGTCGGCGGTCTTGATCGTGATGGCCGGCGTGCCGCTGGACAGGGCGATGGCCTGGACGACCCCCGAGAGGGTCGACTGACCGGAGGTGAAGTCCACGGTTCGCCCGAGGAGACCCGTGGCCTGGGTCGCCGACTGGGTGGCGATCAGACTGGTGATCTGGTCGTTGAGGGTCTGGCTCTGCTGGAGCTGCGAGAACTGGGCCAGTTGCGAGACGAACTCGAAATTGTCCACTGGCTTGAGCGGGTCCTGATAGGTCAGCTGCGTCAGGATGATCTTGAGCAGGGACTGAAAATCAAGGCCATAGGCGCTCGTGGACGAGGCCGTGGCGGAACTAACGGCCGCTGTCGCCATGGACATCTCCTGTGATTGCGATTTCGGATTTTATCGGGCCGCCATTGAGCGAAAACGCGCTCAAGCGAAGTCCATGTTCGGTCAGCAGATCGCCGATGATCTTGCGCAGGCGCACGGCGGCGTCGGGATCCACACCGGCGGCGGCGCTGACGATCTGAGCCGCGCCGCCGGATTCCGTCAGGATGAGGCTGACGGTGGAAGAGGGGGCGCCTGGACGCCGCGCCGCATCTTGGCGCGCCCGGCTTGCGGCGGGAGTTGAGGTCAGCGCGTCCGGCGCATCGGGGTCCAGGATGGCCCGCGCGGCGGAAAGGGGAGCGACGACGGTCCGTTGGACGGCGCTTGATGATCGGTCCGCCACCAGGCGAGGGGATGAAGCCGCGCCGGTGGTGGTCGCCCCAGACGCGCCGCCGCGTGGGGCGCTCCCAGGGATCAACACGCCGGCGGGCGCAACCGCGGAGCGGCTTGGAGCGGTCGCGGACGCCGCCGAAAGCGGATCGGTCGCGGAGGGCACCGCGCGCGCGATGGCGCCCGCGGCGCCGGGCGCCTGACCCAGCAAACCCAGTTCGCTGAAGCCAAAGGCTCTTTGTTGCGCGGCTGCGTCCGGCGCCGTGACTGAGGGCGCAGCGGCCTGGTCTGCGGCGGCCCCGGCCTTGTCCGTGGTCAGGTCCGGTTTGGCGGCGCGGGGCGATTGTGCGCCGGCCGCGCCCCCTCGGGCTTCGCTCGCGGGCGCCCGCGCCGCTGCGGCGCTACGCATCACGCTATCGAAGCCCGTGCGCGGCGCTGCGCTCGCGGAGGGCGTTGGGCCGGGCGGGGCTGAAGGGTAGGGCGCGATCTTCATGAGGCCCGCACCTGCCGGGCCGTGCGATCCTCCACCTCGCCGAGGAGGCGGTCCTGGCGGGCTTGCTCCAAGGCCCGACGGGCGGCGTTCGCCAGATCCTCGGCGACCTGCGCCTGGGCGATGGCCGTGCGCCATTCACCATTGCACTGTGACCGGTCCGCCTGGGCTTGGCGGACCTGCGGCGCCAGGCTGGCCAGGGCCTGCGTCTCTCGCGATAGGGCCAGGGTCCAGGCGCCGGCAAGGTCAAGGGGAATATGGGGCCGGCCCATGACCTGGGACCAGGCGATCTGGTGCTGCTCCACACGAGCCTCGCCCGCTCGGCGCTGATCTTCAAGCCCGCGCAGACGGACGGCGGCGGCGGCGGCGCGCATTTCCGCCGCTTGCCGTTGTACGGTCCGGATCCGCATCAGGCTCACCAGGGTCTGGGCTTGCTCGCGCCGGCGCATGTCAGGTCGCGCTCCCGAGGATGGCGCTCAGGGCGGCGCGGCAGGCGTCCAGCGCGACAAATTCATCCTGGCCCTGCCTGAGAAAGCTCAGCAGGGCGGGACGGCGTTCCAGCGCCTCGTCGAGCTCGCGATTGGCGCC
>JARLIP010000166.1 GCA_031291685.1 Caulobacteraceae bacterium
AAATCGAACAGGGTCGCCAGCATCTGGGTGGTCAATTCGATGGAGACCCGATCGACCCAGTCAAAAGGCTCGCCCACTGGCAGGGCGTCGAAGATTTGACCGACTCGTCCGCGGATCAGGCCCTCCATTCGAGCGAGGTTTTGCGGCGAGACGATGGGGCTGACGACCTTGCGCTGGGCGTCGTGCTTGGGCGGGTCCATGGCGATGAACATCGGCAGGGGGAATTCCTCCCGCTGATTGGCGATGGTGATGCCGCCTTCGGAGGAGAACAGGCCGTGGTTGGTGTCCACGTGCATGATGTCATTGTATTTGGTCACCGACCAATAGGGACCATGCTCTTCGTTTTCGGCCCAGTGAACCGGGTCTTCGGCGCGCAGGCGCTCGAAGAAGGGCCACATGGTGTTGTCGCGGAACCGTTCCGGCATGGCCGGATCGATCTTGTCCAGGGGCATGGCGTAGGCTTCAGCCCGCGCGTCCTTCAGAATATCCCCAACGCCGTCCGCCATGGCCTCGCCTCCGTTTGTCCCTGCCGTCGCGGCCCCTCTGGAGGTCTCGCTTCAAACTTGAGCAGGGCGTCATGTTTATCGACGCAGAATTTATCAGAACGGGCTCAAGGGCAAGGGGTTGATTGACGGTGCGACAAGGAAGGCCCCGCCCTTGGTGGAGAGCGGGGCCTTGATGCGGCTATATGGGGTTGTTCTACCTAGCGGTCCCAACCGTCGCGATGGTCCCAGCCACGATGCTCGCGATATTCGCGATGTTCACGCCAGCGCCACCAGGCGTGCTCGCGGGCCGCTTGGCGCTGACGCCAGTAGTCGCCGTCGCGATAGCCCTGATCGCCTTCATAGTGGCGCTCATGGCCGTATCCCCAGTAGGGATCGGCCAGGGCCGTGGCCGCCGGGGCCGCGATCGACAGGACCGCCGCGGCGGTCAGCAGGGGTTTCAGCAAGCGCATGGCTGTCTCCTTCTTTCTTTCCAGTTCCGGAAGGCGAGAGGCGTTTCCGGTATGGATGTAGGTTGCGCGCCGCGCTGTGAGCCTGAACTGAAGGCCGCGTTGTCACAGGTTCATCTCGCAAAACCCCGTCCCCGCCGCTCGTCGCCACCGCGCCGAGCGGGCTAGGGCCTGCCGCAGGGCTCGGATCAATCGTCCCGCGGCCCGGGCCGCGGCGAGATCCCGCCGCCTCAAGGCCGCAAGGCGCTCGTCTCGATAGACGCCCAGCAGGTTGTCGGCCTCGATCAGGCTCAGACAGGCGCCGTCGCGGCTTATCAGGTCGCCGCCGCTGCACGTGAAATAGGGAATGGGTCTCAAGCGCGCTGGGCCGCCATCCGTTGCGGCGCCAGATGCAGGCGCGCGGCGGCGTCCATCACGGCCCAGGCTGGTGCGTCGAGTTGATCGTCGATCGCCTCGGACAGCCGAGCGGTCAGCTGGGCCGCGTCGGGCCTGGCGTTACAGAAGTGGGATCGGGCGCAAGCGGCTCTGGCGGATTGCGCCAACTCCGCCAGCGCCGCGCCCAGGGCCTCCCAAAGGTCGAGATCGAGCGCAAGGGCGCGTTGGTCGGGTCTGTCATTGAGGGCGCGCACGGCGTCATCGTGAGCGAGCCTGGCGTTGTGGAGCGCAAGGCGCAGGTCTTCCGCGGGCTGCCCGCCGGCGGCGAAGGTCGTTCCTGAATCTAGCATATCGAAAAAGTGCCATATGGGCACTTAAAAGTCAAGAAATTGATCCTGATGGTCACATTATCAGTGTGCGGCTGTTTCGATGCGCCTTGGTTCGCGCCCCAAGGCCGACCTTACCCGTCCGTGCCCGTGCCGCGGATAGCCTTGAGCACCGCCACGGCCTGAAGCCGTTCAGTGGGCTTCAGCTGGTCCCAGATCGACCAGATGCCCTCAGGATCAGTGGGGTCGCGGGTGATGATATCCCCCGGCTCACAGCGCAGCGCGTGGGCGGCGGCTTCCAGGAAGGGCTGGTCGTAACGCCGGGTTCCACGCTCGATCTTGGTCAGGTAGCTGCGGGCGATACCGATCCGCTCGGCGAGCTGCTCCTGGGTCAGCCCGCGATGCTTGCGCCATTCGCGAATATAGTGCGGCTGCTTAGCCATGCCGACATATTGGCACATTTTCCACAGAGCGCTAGTGCCGATTTGGCACTTCATCCTTGACGATCGACGTGACGATATGGCACGTTCTCGTTATGTTCTCATTTCACACATCGCCGGCCGCCGGGGTTTTGTCACCCCTTTCACTCACAACTATCACGAGTATTTGTGTTTCATCCCTGAGTGGGTGCGCTATGATGCGTCGTCTTCCACGGGAGCGCGGGTCCGCACCGCTCTCATTCCACCGTGGGGCTGGCGCGCTGGTCCGAATTCTCCCCCTGGATTTGGCCGCGCCCGTGGAGGGGGTGCGGTCTGTCGAGCGTCCGCGCCCCCTCCGCTACCAGGGGCCGCTCGGGACGGGCCCCAGGACAAGCCGTGATTGGGTGCGCCAATGAATGCGCCCCTTCATTCCCGGATCCATCGGAACGCGACACCCCTTGGCTGGACCAAGGACCGTATCGCTCAGCTGCGTCGGCATTTCGCCGTGGGTCTGACGGCCGCCGAGAGCGCGCTTCTGCTCGGCGGCGTCTCTCGCAGCGCCGTTATCGCCAAACGCCATAGGCTGGGACTGGTCGGTCGGGTCGCGTCACCCGCCAAGGGGCCGCGCCCACGGGCGCCCCGGGTCACGATCCGGCTGGTTCGCGAACCGCAGTTCCGTTGCGAGGCGCTGCCCCAGATGGATTGGCCGCCCCCGCCGGGAGCGGAACCCAAGACCCTGGCCAACCGTGCGGCGGGACAATGCGCCTGGCCTCTCGGCGGGGCGGAGGAGGCGGGGGATTGGCTGACCCTGTTCTGCTGTGCTCCGACCCAGGCGGCAGGGCCTTATTGCCAGACCCACGCGGCCCGCGCCAAGCGCTGAGGCCCCTGACGGGGCGGTTTCATCCATATCTGGAGTATTTAATGACGAAGTCGAGACTTCGACGGCGCACGCCGCTACGCGCGCCGATCGTCAATGGCCGCTCCCTGAGCACTGGCCAAGCCGCGGCCTTGCGCGCCGCCGAGGACCAGTCCAGGGCGCAGGGCTTCGATCCCAGAGCCCGCGCCGCCGCCCGCCTCCACGATCTCGAAGCCGCCCTGGCCCGGGAGCGCCAGGCCGAGGAAGTTCAGGAGGGCCTCAGCGAAACCGTGGCGCTGGAGCGCGCTCGCGGCGAGGAGGTCGAGATCTCCGATAGGGCCGAGGAGCGAGGGCGGGTGAGGGTGCGCTCCCGCGACGGCCTGGAAAGCCTGGCCAGGGTCGGAGCGCTCAGCCCCGCCCAGTTCAGGGCCGGCATGCTCTATCGCGATCTTTATGAGGCGGCCGATCCGGAACGGGATCTGCGCTCCCAGATGAATTCTCCCGCCTTCATGGCTGGCGGCCGCTCCGGCGCTGGTCAGGTGACCCCCGAGGCCTGGGCCGCCCGGCGCGCGCGCCTGGCCCAGACCATCGCCCAGATCGAAACCAAGGTCCGCGTGGCCGATCGTAACGACCGCGCGGTCCAAGTTCTGCGGGAGATCGCGGGGCACGCCCGCTGCGTCAGTCACATCTCCAGGGGCGGGGGCGGGCAGGCCGCGTTCCGGCGCTCATTGATCTTGGCGCTGGACATTGTCGCGATTCATTTTGGGATCTTGTGAAATAAATCGCCAGAAACGGGGAAAGCGCGCCATTGGTTACTCCGGAGAAACTTGATCTTGCGCCGCGCGGGTCCCAACTCCGTTACACCACTAACCTATCCCCTTTGAGGAGTTGGACGATGAACCTTAGGCTCGCCCCGATCGCCGCGGCGACGGCGTTGTTCGCGTTTCCGGTAACCACCGCTTTTGCGCAGACCGCGCCGTCCACCGATCCGGCAAAGGTCCCGGCTGGCGCCTATGCCGTCGAATCCAGCCACACACGGGTGCTGTTCGCCATCAACCATATGGGCTTCACCACCTATTATGGCGACTTCACCGGGGTCTCCGGGTCCTTGACCGTGGATCCGGCCAAGCCGGCCGCCAGCGCCGTCTCGGTTTCGATCCCCACGGCGTCGATCTCCACCACCAACGCCACCCTCGACGCCGAGCTCAAGGCCGCCGACTGGCTGGACGCAGCCAAGTATCCAACCATCACCTTCAAGACCACCAGTGTCACCCCCACCGGCGCCAGCACCGCTGACGTCACCGGCGACCTGACCCTGCATGGGGTCACCAAGTCGGTGACCTTGGCGGCCAAGTTTAACGCCGTCGGCCCTAACATAATGACCCGCAAGATCACCGTCGGCTTCGACGGCACGGCTCACATCAAGCGCAGCGATTTTGGCGTGACCAAGTATGTGCCGCTGATCGGCGATCAGGTCGACGTGATCATTAGCGCGGCCTTCGAAAAGGTCGGCTGACCGCTTTCCGTCTGACTGGCCGAACGACCCGCGGGCCTCGATCCATGGCGATCGGGGCCCGTTTGCGTATTGGGGAGCGCCTCGGCGTGCTGGGTCCGCGCGGCTGAACGTCAGGTGAACGGGCCGCTCCGCCTGGCTTCAGCTTCGTTGGCCGATGATCCTTGTCATGGTCGCATCCCTTCCCATTGGGACACCGGCCTCAGTCAGGGAAGACCAAGATGTTCGAGCTCTATGTTCAGGACGCCCCCCGTTCCGTCTCGTCCGCGGAATCCGGTTTCGCGGAGCCGGACTGGCAGGGAGATCGTGACTACGCTCCGTCGGCGCGCATGACCCAGGGCGGACTGGACGAGATCCTTCAGGGCCTTGAGGACGTGATCCGGTCCGGGGCGGAAGCGGGATGGCTGGACGCCTACCGCACTCGTCGGGCGAGCTTCGACCTTCAGTCTATTCGGGGGCAACTGGCGCGGGAGCGTGGACGCGTTGCGGGCGCGCTGGAGGACAAGGCGGTCAGGGCGATCCTGTCCCGGGCTGACCGCCTGGCCAGTGTATTGCGCTGCTCAGCGCCGTTTCAGGGATGATGTCTCTTGCGGACCCGGAGTCTGGACGTAGTGTGAAATCAAGGGCCATTTCAGCTCTCTGTGGCTGAACGATCCGCAACGGGATGACATCTGCGCTGATCGTTGGAGTGCTGGCCGCTAGACATATGCCCAATTCGGCTCGCGCTAGCCTTCTGTTGCCCAAAAATGGGATCATTTCGGAATTGTTGCACCGGTTTCATTTGTAACAACTGTGATTGAGCCTGAAATGGCTATTTCCAAGTTTGTGATATGGCTCATTAACCGTACTTCTTCATCTGAATATAAGGGTGTTTTGGGCAGGATGCGCCCATTGCGGGACTGGAGCGAATGGTCGCAAGTGTCCCGCCTTGGTTGAAATGGGATGCCTGCCGTGAAGAACCTCGTCGCTCGCTTTCTTAAGGATGAATCCGGCGCTACGGCTATCGAGTATGGCCTGATCGTCGCCCTGATCGCCGTTGTGATCATCTCCGCGGTCTCCGCCATCGGCACGAAATTGAACGCCTCCTTCACGTCCATCCAGTCCAACCTGCCCTAGGTTGAGCTGATGGAGCCGCCCTTTGGGCGGCTCGTGACAGGTGGCTGAAGTATGTTGGATGCGACTGGCTATGTTGCTGTCGTCGCATTCCGGCGGGTCTTCCCCCAGGCTCGCTGGAGCCAGCCGCGCCGCAAAGACGGCGCGGCTGGGTTTCCTTCGGGGCTATGGTGCGCAATGGCGCACCGCTGGACAGATCGCCGTCCTTGGTCAAGGACCACGAGACCATAATCCCGTAGCTCCGTTTGCGGATACGACGCGGCCCCATTGGCGGCCAATTCGGAATGGCGGCGCCTTGCTGTGGCCCTGGTTCTCATCGAAGAGCTGTCCAATCGGGCGTCGGCTGAGTCCCCGGCGACCCCCAGCAATGTCTTGACCCGTCGCTTGGCGCCTGGGCACACGGACCTGATGGCGTAACTCTACTGAGCGAGAGGCTGATTTCATGCGGATCACCGATGAAACCTTGATGGCCTATGTCGCCGGGGAGTTGGACGCAGCCGATCGCGTGGCGGTGGAGCGGGCCGCCCGCACGGACGCGGCCCTGGCGCGCAGGATACAGGCCCAGCGCCGGCTGAGGCAGGAAAAGCCAGTGCCCCTGGTTTCCAAGACCGCGGCGGATGCGCTGAAGGCGCTACCGTCGGAACAGCCCGCCGTCGCTTCTTCCCCGAGGGAGCCGGCTACCGTGGTCGATCTGGCCGAGATCCGCTCCAAACGGACGAAAGCGACCGCGGGCCCGCGCAACCAACGCCCTTGGGTCGCCTGGATACTGGCGCTGGCCTGTGTGATCCTGGCCGTGGGCGTGGGGTTGCGCCTGGCGGCGCCTCGCCCAGGCCCCGCCGCGCCTCTACTGGGTGGCCCTGGCGGCCCTCTGGCGGCTGAAGGCCCCCTTGCCGTGGCTCTTGATCAACAGTTAGGGGCCGCGGCCGTCGCGGATAGTGGCCTGGTCCGCATGGGGATCAGTTTCCGCAATAATGAGGATGTCGATTGTCGCACCTTCCGCGTGCTGCGGGCTGATGGCTTTGCGGGTCTGGCCTGTCGCGAGGGTAGGGGGTGGAAGGTCCGTGTGGCGGTGGCCACATCCTCCGTCGCCGGCGCCAGTTCCGCCCCGAGCCTCGATCCGCCCCCGCTGATCCTGGCCGCCGTCAGCGGCATGATAGCCGGCGCCCCCTTCGACGCACGCCAGGAAGCCGAGGCTCGCGCTCACGGTTGGAAGCCATAACCGTTCCCCCCCGGCGATTGATCTTCCGTCCCCAGAACTTGGCGCGGCGCGTGCAAAGCAGCTTCCAATATTTCAGCTGTGTATCGGAACGAAACGTGCGCCAAGCCATTCTGAAAGAGCTGAGCTTCGGGGGATTCATGGCATCAACGGACTGGGCGCCACGGCGAGATTTCGTCGAGCGGGCGATTGAGGTGCCGATTTGCCTCGCCCTGATCATCTTCTTCGCGCCCCTCATGCTTCTGGTCGCCCTTCTGGTGAAACTCCAGGACGGCGGTCCGGTCCTGTTTGGGCACCGTCGGGTGGGCCTGCATGGCAAGAGCTTCAAATGTTTGAAGTTCCGCAGCATGGTTGTGGACGCTGAAGCGCGTCTCCATGCTCTGCTGGTCTCTGACCCAGCCGCCCGCGCTGAGTGGGAACAGGACCACAAGCTGCGCAAGGATCCCCGCATCACCATGCTGGGTGATTTTCTGCGGCGCTCAAGCATCGACGAACTGCCGCAACTGTTCAACGTCCTTCGCGGTGAGATGAGCCTGGTGGGGCCCCGTCCCATCGTGCAGGGCGAGGTTTGCCGCTACGGCCACTATTTCGAGACCTATTGCCAGCTGCGTCCAGGGATCACCGGCCTATGGCAGGTCAGCGGCCGCAGCGATGTCAGCTATCGACGCCGGGTCGCCCTGGACGTCACCTACGCCCGCACCCGTTCGCTCAAGCGCTATTTCGGCATCCTGGTGGCCACCGCACCGGCGGTTCTCGCCCGCCGCGGCGCCCACTGACGGATCAAGGGACCGGCGGATCAGGCGATAGCGCCGGTAATGTGGGTGAAAACTTCCCGCATAGGCGCGCACCAGACCGGTTGCTGGGCCATCCAGTCCAGGATCGCCGCGTGGGTGGCGCGGCTGGTCTCGCCTGACTCCCGACGTTGCTCGACGATGTCGTGGAAGATCAGGATCGCCCAATAACCCCGCGCGAGGCCCCTCTGGACGTAGTCGATCGCCAGTTTGGGGTCATCGACGTCGTAGGTGGGGGCGTTGGCCTGCAGCAGGTAGCGAAACCGCGGCACAAGTCGCGGATCGTTCG
>JARLIP010000167.1 GCA_031291685.1 Caulobacteraceae bacterium
ATAAGACCCTGTCCTGGACCATCGCCGTCACCGTCCATGACGACGGGAGCTGGTCCTATGACCAGGACACGGTTTTGCGGATCCAGGGGCAGGAAAAGCTGTTCCACCACACCGACCGCAACCGCCTGACCCGGGTGGCGCCGGCCACCCCCAACCCCCTGGCGCGGGAGGCCAAGGCGGACTGAGGCGCGGGGTCTGACGGCCCCGAAATCGGGCCGGTTCCGCAATCCCCCTTGAAGCGGCCCGGCATCCACGGCAATAAATCATATAATTCCCCGCCGTGGGGGATCTAGGCCGCCCCGAGAGGCGGCGGAGGGGGATCGCGTGGCGTTGGGCGCAAGCGACTGGGCCATTATCGGGCTCTATCTGATTTTCGTGCTGGGCATCGGCTGGCTGTCGTCCCGGCGCACCAAGAGCGGCAATGATTTCTTCCTGGCCGGGCGCTCGATCCCGGCCTGGGTCTGCGGCCTGGCCTTCATTTCCGCCAATCTGGGGGCGCAGGAAGTGATCGGCATGGGCGCCTCGGGCGCCAAGTACGGCATCGCCACGGCCCACTTCTATTGGGTGGGGGCGATCCCGGCGATGGTGTTCATCGGCGTGTTCATGATGCCCTTCTATTACGGCTCCAAGGCGCGCTCGGGGCCGGAATATCTGCGCATGCGCTTCGACGAGAAGACCCGCGCCTTCAACGCCTTCAGCTTCGCGGTGATGACCGTGATCTCCTCGGGGATCTCGATGTACGCCATGGCCAAGCTGATCCAGACCCTGCATGTGCTGGACGCGCCCTTCGCCCGGCTGGGCCTGCCGTCGGCCTGGATCTTCCACGCCGCGGTGCTGTTCTCGGCCATCGTGGTCCTGGCCTATATCTTCATGGGGGGCCTGCGCGGCGCCATCTATAACGAGGTGCTGCAGTTCTTCCTGATCGTGGCCGGCTTCGCCCCCCTGGTGTGGCTGGGCCTGCGTCAGGTGGGCGGCTGGGAAGGCTTGAAGGCCAATCTGGGCCCCAGCTACACCCACGCCTGGGCCGGCATGGCCCACGCCACCACCAACCGGCTCGGCGTCGACAGTTTCGGCCTGATCATGGGGCTCGGGTTCGTCCTGTCCTTCGGCTACTGGTGCACGGACTTTCTGATCGTGCAGCGGGCCATGGCCGCCGATTCCATGTCCTCGGCCCGGCGCACCCCCCTGATCGCCGCCAGCCTGAAGATGTTCTTTCCCTTCCTGGTGATCCTGCCCGGCCTGATCGCCCTGTCGCTGACGGCCTCGGCCCTGCGACCGCCGGCGCCCGGCTCGGCCGCCGCCAAGGCCGCGCCCATGGCCATCTCCCAGGCGACCCTGGCCGATCCAGGGATCATTCCGGTGAAGCTGGATTCCAGCACCGGCAAGCCGATGCTCGATTCCAACGGCCGCCCGCAACTGGACTACGACCTGGCCACCCCGAACCTTCTGATCAAGTATTTCCCCACAGGGATGCTGGGCCTGGGCCTGACCGCTCTCCTCGCCAGTTTCATGTCCGGCATGGCGGGCAATATCACCGCCTTCAACACCGTCTGGACCTACGACATCTACCAGGCTCACATCCGCAAGGACGCCTCGGACGCCCACTATCTGCATGTGGGGCGGATGGCGACGGCGGTGGGGGTGGTGCTGTCGATCGGGGCGGCCTACCTCGCCAGCCAGTTCAACAACATCATGGACCTGATCCAGCTGTTGATGGCCTTCGTCAACGCCCCGGTGTTCGCCACCTTCCTTCTGGGGATGTTCTGGAAGCGGGCCACGGGACACGGCGCCTTCTGGGGCCTGCTCATGGGCACGGTCGCCGCGGCGGTTCACCATGGCCTGACCCTGCCCGCCGGCTCCCTGCCCGGGGTCAAGGGCGGCTGGATCATGGTCGCCCACACCTATCCCAGCGAGATGGCCCAGAACTTCTGGACCGCCATCTGGTCATGGAGCGTCTGCTTTGGCCTGACCATCGTCATCAGCCTGTTCACCAAGGCGCCGGACGAGGCCAGCCTGGTGGGCCTGGTCCATTCCCTGACCCCCAAGATCAAGGAGCCAGAGACCTGGTTCCGCTCACCGATCGTGCTGGGCGCCGTGGTGCTGACCGCCACCGCCTTGCTCAACCTGATCTTCCGCTGAGGGCCGCCCCATGAACCTGGACATCCGCGCGCCCATCGGCCTGCTCTTCACCCTGACCGGCCTGCTGCTGGCCGCCCAGGGGGGATTGGGCGACCACGCCCGCCTGAAGCTTGATCTGCTGGGCCTGAATATCGACCTGCTCTGGGGCGTGGCCATGACGATCGCAGGCCTTATCCTGCTGGGGCTGGTGGCCCTGAACCGGAACAAGGCGGACTAAAGGCCAGCCCCCACCCCGCACGGCGCCGTTTCCGGCGGCGGGCAAGGCCCGGCGGCGCCCAGGGAATATCCGCCGATGGCGCAATCACAGACCCACGTTCGCTAAGCCCTGCGCCCCGGCGCCTTGCGGCGCATTCTGCCCCTCGCCGTTGCGGAGCGGCGTTTAGCGCCCCTCTGGGGCAGGGGAGATTTTCTGGCCTTGATAACCTATTTGATTGATAGGAATTACCCTCCGGGTGTTGATGATCATGCGATCAGCATCCGGACGATGCGGCGCGCGCCTTCACCATCGCGCGCCGCCGCGCATCAAGGATCGCCGCCGAGGCGACGGAGGGTAAGATGAAATACTGGTTCATGAGCGCGGCCGCCGCGCTGATGGTCGCCGCGTCCCAGACGCAGGCGGCGGAAACCCCTGACACAAAGCCGGCCGCCGACAGCGGCGCCCTGAACGACATCGTAGTCACCGCCCAGCGGCGGGAACAGTCAGCCCAGAGCGTGGGGGTGGCCCTGACCGTGCTGTCCGGCCAGGACCTGATCAATCGCGGGGTGACCAACGTCAACCAGCTGCAATATTCGACCCCGAACCTCAGCGTGACCCCGGCCTTCGGCAGCGGCCAGCCCAATTTCCGCCTGCGCGGGGTGGGCTTCGACGACTACGCCTCCAACAACACCTCCACCGTCGGGATCTATGTGGACGAGGTGGCCTATCCCCTGCCGATCCAGACCCAGGGCCTGTTGTTCGACATCAGCCGGGTCGAGGTGCTGCGCGGACCGCAGGGCACCCTCTATGGCCGCAACACCACCGGCGGCGCGGTGAACTTCGTCACCAACCGCCCCACCGACGGCTTCCACGCCGGGGCCGAGGCGGAGTTCGGCAACTACGACAGCATCGACGCCCAGGGCTATGTCTCAGGCCCCATCGCCCAGACCTTGCAGGGGCGCCTTTCGGTGCAGACGGTCCAGGGCGGCGGCTGGCAGCATAACCGCGTCACCGGCCAAAGCCTGGGGGACGCCGACAAGACCGCCGTGCGCGGCCAACTTCAATGGGAAGCGACGCCGGCCCTGACCTTCCTGCTCAACGTCCATTGGGCGCAGGACCACTCCGAACCCACCGGCCTTTATCTGTTCAAGCCCCTGGGCGGGATCGCGGCGGATACCGACCACACCAAGACTGGATGGGGCGGATCATCCGCCTTCGCCTCCCTGATCGGGACCACGGCCAACGGCAAGCCCTTCCGCCGCAATGACAGCGAGGGCGTGGACCTGACGGCCAATTGGGATCTGGGGGGCGCCAAGCTGACCAGCGTCACCGCCTATGAGAACCTGAACCGCCAGGAATACAACGACTGGGACGCCTCCAGCCTGGCCTATGCCGGGGTCTATTTCGGCAGCAAGGTGAAGGTCTTCTCGCAGGAGCTGCGCATCAGCTCGCCGGACTCCAGCAAGATCAAGTGGGTCGGCGGCCTCTATTACGATCACGAGGACCTGGATGAAGCCTTCATCTCCGACTTTCAGCAGTCCTTGGGTTTCATTACCGACACCAGCTACAAGCAGAAGGCCCAGTCCTACTCCCTGTTCGGTCAGGCCGAGCTCCCGCTGACCAACACCCTGTCCTTCGTCGTCGGCGCGCGGGTGGAGCACGAGCAGCGCAGCTTCGACAACTTCAAGACCGCCGTGGTGGGCGCGGGCGCTTTCGCCACCGGCAGCCCCTCGACCCACTATACCGAGGGCACCGGCAAGCTGGAGCTGGAGTACAAGCCAAGCACTGGCGTGCTCTATTACGCCAGCGCCAGCCGGGGGGTGAAGTCCGGCGGTATGACCGCCTATAACAGCCTCTCCGACGCCCAGCTTCAGCCCTTCGCCCCGGAAGTGCTGTGGGCCTATGAGGTGGGCTTCAAGCGCGACTATCCCGCCCAGAACCTGCGGGTAAACGGCGCGGCCTACTATTACGACTATGTCCACCAGCAGGTGCAGTCGGCCATCTACGATCCGGTCTATGGGGCGGTGGGGGTGATCCGCAACGCCGACGCCCACATCTATGGGGGCGAGCTGGAGGTGCAGTGGCGGCCCCTGCCCAACCTGGAGATCGATCAGTCCCTGGGCTATTCGACCGGGGAGTTCACCCGCTTTCAGGACTTGGACATCACCGCCAGCGGTGCGGCGGGCCACGCGGTCTATGTCAGCCGTAAGGGTCAGACCGAGGGCTATCCGCACCTGAGCTATACCGGCTCGGCCAGCTACACCTTCGACATCGGCGACTACGCCCTCGTGGCGGGAACGGACTACGCCTATCACGACAAGGTCGAGCCGACCCTGCTGGGATCGACCTTCAATGTGGCGGCCTATTGGCTGGTCAACGCCAACCTGACCCTGAAACCGCAAAACGGTCCCTGGACGGTGGGCCTTTGGGGTCGCAACATCTTCGACACCAAGTATGACCTGACCCGGAACTTCTTCCTGAGCGGCGTCGACATCGCCGCCCCGGGCACGCCCGCCACCTACGGCGTGCGGCTGAGCTATAAGTACTAAGCGTATCGCCCCGTCCCGCGGGTGCGCATCCAGCACTCGCGGAACAAGGCCACAGGAGTGACGATCATGGGCGCGGATGTGCTGGGCAATCCCGTCACCACCGACAATGAGGCGACCCTGCGGGGGATCGACGACTTCGTCGAGGGTTTCATGGCCTATGAGACCCGGGCCGCCAAGATCCTGCCGGCCGCCGACGGGGACGCCTCAAGCGCCCTGGCCAACGCCTATGCCGGCCTTTTGTGGATGATGCTGGAGGCGCCCGAGGCGCCGGCGCGGGCGGCGCGGTATCTGGAGCGGGCCAAGGCCGCCGCCGTGAGCGCCAGTCGCCGCGAAAGACTGAACGTGGATGTGCTGGAGGCCTGGGTTCGGGACGACATCACAAAGGCCCTGGCCCTGTGCGACCAGATCGCCGCCGCCTTTCCCCGGGACCTGGCCATGGTCAAGATCAGCCAGTACCTGAACTTCAACCTGGGCCGCTGCGCGGAGATGCTGCGGATCGGCGAGACGGTGTTCGAGGTCAACCGGGACGTGGCCTACATGCACGGCATGATGGCCTTCGCCTATGAGCAGTGCCACCTGCTGGACGAGGCCGAGGCCGCCGCCCGGGAGGCCATCCGGCTAAGGCGCAAGGAGCCCTGGGCCCAGCACGCCCTGGCCCATGTGATGATCACCCAGGGCCGGATCGACGAGGGCGCGGCCTTTCTCGAAAGCGTGGCCGACACCTGGACCGACCTGAACTCCTTCATGATCACCCACCTGTGGTGGCACCTGGCCCTGTTCTATCTGAGCCAGGGCAAGGTCGAGGCGGTGCTGGACCTCTATGACCGCTCCGTCTGGGGGGTGGAGAAGGACTATTCCCAGGACCAGGTGGGCGCGGTCTCCCTTCTGGCCCGGCTGGAGCTGGCCGGGGTCGAGGTGGGCGACCGCTGGGAAGATCTGGCCGAGCACATCGCCGGGCGGGGGATCGACACCACCCAGCCCTTCCTGACCATGCAGTACCTCTATGGCCTGGCCAAGGCCGGCCGGCCCGAGGCCGACGCCCTGATGGCGGCGGTGCGCGAGCGGGCCCGCACGGCGCCGCCGCTCCTGGTCGAGGCCTGGCGGGACGTGGCTCTGCCAGCCTGCGAGGGGCTCCTGGCCCACGCCCGGGAGGACTATGTGCTGGCCGAGCGTCAGTTGACCGAAGCCCTGCCGAGGCTGATCCTGATCGGCGGCAGCCATGCGCAGCGCGATCTGTTCGAGCAGGTGCGCCTGGACGCCGTGCTCATGAACGGGAAATGGTCCGTGGCCCAGCAACTCCTAGAACAGCGCAGAGCCAATGACCGGAACAGCGTCCCCGTCAACCTGATCCTGGCCGAGGTCTATAAGGCGCTGGACCTGCCCCGGGAGGCCTCCAACGCCAAGGCCCGCGCCCTGGCCACCCTGACCGCCCACCACACCCCCGGGACCGCGTCCGCATGACCCTCGCCGCCGACCTCGCCCCGTCCCTGGACCGCCTGATGGACCGCATCGAGGGGCGCCGGGCGGAGCTGGTCGCCCTGACCCAGGACCTGATCCGGTTTCCCACCATCAATCCGCCGGGGGAGGCCTATCGCCCCTGCGCCGAATATCTGGGCGAGCGCCTGCGCAAGCGCGGCTTCGAGGTCACCTATGTGCGGGCCGAGGGGGCGCCGGGAGATTGCGAGGCCTATCCGCGGATCAATGTCATCGCCCGGTGGGAAGGCGCACGGCCGGGCCCTTGCGTGCATTTCAACAGCCATATCGACGTGGTCGATCCCGGCCAGGGCTGGACCGTGGAGCCCTTTGGCGGGCTGGTGCGGGACGGCAGGGTCTATGGCCGGGGCGCCTGCGACATGAAGGGGGGCCTGGCCTCCTCGGTGATCGCGGTGGAGTCCCTGCTGGACAGCGGCATCGCGCTTCCCGGCGCCATTGAGATTTCCGGCACGGTGGACGAGGAGTCCGGCGGCTATGGCGGGGTCGCCTATCTGGCCGAGCGGGGCTGGTTCTCCAAGCCTCGGGTGGATCACGTGATCATTCCCGAGCCCCTCAATGTCGACCGGGTGTGCATCGGCCACCGGGGGGTCTGGTGGGCCGAGATCGAGACCAAGGGCCGCATCGCCCACGGCTCCATGCCCTTCCTTGGGGACAGCGCCATCCGCCACATGACCGCCGTGCTGGGGCGGATCGAGGATGATCTCTATCCGGCCCTGGCCCGGCGCCATTCCGACATGCCGGTCGTGCCCGAGGGCGCGCGGCAGTCGACCCTGAACAGCAAGTCCCTGCACGGGGGCCAGGCCGAGGGGCATTCGGGCCTGCCCTCGCCCCTGGTGGCCGATTCCTGCCGCATGATCATCGACCGGCGGTTCCTGATTGAGGAAAGCCTGGAGGATGTGCGCGGCGAGGTGGCCGGCGTACTGGACACCCTCAAGGCCGAGCGGCCGGGCTTCGACTATGTGCTGCGCGAACTGTTCTCGGTGGCGCCGTCCATGGCCGACCGGGACGGGCCGGTGGCCACCGCCGCCGCCCGGGCCGTGCGCCGGGTGCTGGGCAAGGAGGCGCAGTTCGTCTGCTCCCCCGGCACCTATGACCAGAAGCACGTGGACCGCATCGGCAAGCTCAAGGACTGCATCGCCTATGGCCCCGGCGTGCTGGACCTGGCCCACCAGCCGGACGAATGGGTCGGCATCGACGACATGGTCGCCGCCGCCAAGGTCATGGCCCTCGCCGCCCACAGCCTGCTGACCGCCCAGGCTTGAGCGGGGTGCGGTTCGGTTCCAGCGTACAAAGGGCTAAGGTCTCGCCCTTCTCCCCCTGTGGGAGAAGGAGGGGCCCGTCGCAACGCGATGGGAGGATGAGGGGTCGCGCCAGCGGTTCAATCGCGATGCTTGCGGGACGATGGATCGACGCATTCGTTGGAGTGTTCGCCAGAGGCCGGTGTAACCCCTCATCCTCCCAGCCGCCGCGCGGCCGGGCCCCTCCTTCTCCCACAAGGGGAGAAGGGATTTTGCTCATTCTCCTCGCCCTCCTGATCCTCCTCTTCACCACCCCCGCCTTCGCCAAGGACCACCTGATCCTGGGGGTTCAGCTGGAGCCGCCGAATCTGGACCCGACCTCGGGCGCCGCCGCGGCGATCAAGGAGGTGACGTTCCAGACCATCTATCAAGGTCTGGTCAAGCTGGGACCCGGCGGGGTCACCGAGCCGCTGCTGGCCACGGGCTGGACGGTGTCGCCTGACGGCCTGACCTATCGCTTTCGCCTGCGCGCGGGGGTGAGGTTCCATGACGGAGCGCCCTTCGACGCCAGCGTGGTCAAGTTCTCCCTGGACCGGGCCCGGGGGGCGGCCTCGACCAATTCGCAGAAGTCCCGGTTCGCGGTGATCGACCAGGTGGTGGTGATCGATCCCTATACGGTCGATCTGCGCCTGAAGCATCGCTATGGGAGCCTGTTGCAGGTGCTGGGCTGGGGGGACGCGGCGATGATCTCCCCCGCCTCCGCCGCCACTGACGCCGTCCACCCGGTGGGCACCGGCCCGTTCCGCTTCGCCGACTGGCGGCGGGGGGATTCTGTGATGCTGGAGCGCAATCCCGACTATTGGGGGCGCCCGGCGCGGCTGGCGCGGGTGACCTTCAAGTTCATCGCCGATCCTACCGCGGCCCTGGCGGCCCTCAACGCCGGCGACGTGGACGCCTTCAGCGCCTTTCCCGCCCCCGAGGCGGTCAAGCAGCTGCGCGCCGATCCGCGCTTCACCGTGCGCATCGGCCCCTCCGAGGCCGAGACCCTGGTGGCCCTGAACAATCGCAAGGCGCCCCTGAACGATGTGCGGGTGCGCCAGGCCCTGTCCTACGCCATCGACCGGCGGGCGGTGATCGACACGGCCATGTTCGGCTATGGCCAGCCCATCGGCAGCCACTATCCGCCGCAGAACCCGGGCTATGTGGACCTGACCGGGCTCTACCCCCACGATCCGGCCAAGGCCCGGGCGCTGCTCAAGGCCGCCGGCTATCCCAATGGCCTGGACCTGAGCCTGAAACTGCCCCCGGCGGCCTATGCCCGGCGGGGCGGCGAGGTGATCGCGGCGCAGCTGGCGCAGGCGGGGGTGCGGGTGAAGATCGAGCCGGTGGAGTGGGCCCAATGGCTGGCCCAGGTCTATGGGCGGCACGACTTCGACATGACCATCGTCGCCCATGTGGAGCCGATGGACTACGACATCTACGCCCGGGACGACTATTATTTCGGCTACGCCAATCCCCGCTACAAGGCCCTCCTGGCCCAGTTGGACGACACCCTGGACGCGGGCCAGCGCGCCACGATCCTGGGCCAGATGCAGCGCACCCTGGCCGCCGACGCGGCAAACCTCTTTTTGTTCGAATATCCCGCGATCGGGGTGTGGGACGCGCGGGTGAAAGACCTGTGGGCGCCCACCCCCGTGGGGGTCACCGACCTGACCGACGCCTATGTGGAGGGACCGGCGGGCGCCGCATCCGGCCCCCTGGGCGCGGGCCATGGGGCGCCTCTCTGGCTGTGGCTGACGCTGGGCGCGCCCCTCCTGGCCCTGACCGCGTGGGCGGCGGCGCGGGCGGGGCCAGCCTTCCTGGCCCGGCGGATGGTCTCCCTGGCCCTGACCCTGGTGGTGGCGAGCCTGGTGGTGTTCGCCATGCTGCAGATCGCCCCCGGCGATCCGGCCCGCTACATGATGGGGATGAGCGCCGATCCCGAGGCGCTTGCCGCCCTGCGCGAGCAGCTTGGCCTCAACGCGCCCCCGGCCCAGCGCTATCTGAGCTGGGTGCTGGGCCTGCTGCACGGGGATTTCGGGGTCAGCTATACCTACCGCGTGCCCGTGGGCGCCCTGATCGCCGAGCGGCTGGCGGTGTCCCTGCCCCTGACGGTCTATGCCATGGCCCTGTCCACCCTGGCCGCCTTCGCCGCCGCCCTGGCGGCCGCATCCCGACCCGGAGGATGGATCGACCGGCTGTTCAGCCTCCTGACCCCGCTGGGGGTGGCGATCCCCAATTTCTGGTTCGGCATGGTGCTGGTGGTGGTGTTCGCCTCGGGCCTGCGCTGGTTCGCCGCCGGGGGCTTTCCGGGCTGGGAAGCGGGCGTGATCCCGGCGCTCAAGGCCCTGACGCTGCCGGCCATCGCCCTGGCCCTGCCCCAAGCGGCGATCCTAGCCCGGGTGCTGCGGGCCGAGCTGATCCAGGCGACCGGGCAGGACTATATGCGCACCGCCCGGGCCAAGGGTCTCAGCGCCGGCCAGGCCCTGATCGCCCACGCCCTGCCCAACGCCATGATCCCGGTCCTGACCATTCTTGGGCTGCAATTCTCCTTCCTGCTGGCCGGGGCGGTGATCATCGAGAACGTGTTCTTCCTGCCGGGTCTGGGGCGGCTGGTGTTCCAGGCCATCACCCAGCGGGACCTGATCGTGGTGCAAAGCGTGGTGGTGCTGCTGGTGTTCGCGGTGACCGCCGTGACCTTCGTGGTCGACCTGGCCTACGCCGCCGTGGACCCGCGCCTGAGGGGGCGGCGGTCATGAGCCGTCCGCAAGCTCCGATATTCAACACCGGTGCGTGGTTCGAGACGCGCCCCCGTTGGGGACGCTCCTCACCATGACTAGGACCGAGATCACCCCTCAAAGTCATGGTGAGGAGCCCGCCTCGGCGGGCGTCTCGAACCACGCAACGACACCCCCCGCCCTGATCGCCGGC
>JARLIP010000168.1 GCA_031291685.1 Caulobacteraceae bacterium
GCCGACAGGTCGACGAAGATGAACACCGCCCAATAGAGCAGGGCCTGGACCAGCTTGTCCGACGCCCACTCCACCGGATGGAAGAAGTGGTCGATGGTGGCCGAGATCAGGCTCCAGACCACCGCCAGGTCCACCAGGGGCGCCGCCGTGGCCAGGATGATCTGGAACAGCCAGATCTGCGGCAGGGCGACGAAGCCCAGAACCGGCTGCTTGAGGCTGAAGGTGGCCGAACGATGCTTCCAGATGCACTGAAGCGTGCCGAAGGACCAGCGGAAGCGCTGCTTGAGCAGGCCTTCGACGGTCTCGGGCGCCTCGGTATAGGCCCGGGCGTCGGGATCGAACTCCACCCGCCAGCCAGCCCGCTGCACGGCGATGGTCAGGTCCTGGTCCTCGGCCAGGGTGTCGGCCGGATAGCCGCCCAGCTGCTCCAGGGCCGCGCGGCGCCAGGCGCCCACGGCGCCCGGAACCACCGTGACCGCCCCCAGGGCCGCCAGGGCGCGTCGCTCCAGGTTCTGGGCGGTGACATATTCCAAGGCTTGCCAGCGAGTGACCACGTTGCGCCGGTTGCCCACCAGGGCGTTGCCGGCCACGGCGCCGACCCGGGGATCGGCGAACCAGCGGGCCAACCGGCCGATGGTGCTGGGCGGGAACAGGGTGTCGGCGTCCAGGGCCACCACGATCTCGCCCTTGACCAAGTCCAGGCCGCGATTGAGGGCCAGGGCCTTGCCGCCATTGGGGAAGCGCATCAGCCGCACCCGCGGATCGCCGGCGAAATGCTTTTCCACCTCGGCGGCGGTGCCATCGGAAGAGCCGTCGTCGAGGACGATGACCTCAAGCCTCCGCCACTGGGATTCCAGTATCCGCGCCACCGAGGAGGCGATCACCTTTTCTTCGTTGAAGCAGGGGATCAGGACGCTGACCAGGGGGCCGGTCTCGGGATCGATGTCGGCGGGCTTGCGGCCCGGCTCCCGGGCCCGGTGGATCAGGGCCAGGGTCGCCAGGAAGATCAGGCGCAGCACCCCCAAAACGATGGCGCTGATGAACAGGGTCTCAAGGGCAAGGTTGATCTCGCGGAAGATACCGAAGCCGATCCGGTCCAGGGTCAGCTCCAGCCACTGGCGCTGGGTGGGTGGATTGGCCTGGCCGGGGGGCATGCCGGCCAGTTCGCCGATGGTCACCAGCTTATAGCCCTTGGCGCGCAGCTGATCGATCAGCACCGGCAGGGCCTCGATGGTGTGGGTCCGGTCCCCGCCGCTGTCGTGCAGCAGGATCACCTGACCCCCGGTTTCAGGATTGGGGTCGGCCAGGCGATTGAGGGAGCGCTGCACGATCAGGGTCGGATCGGGCTTCTTCCAGTCGTCGGGATCGATGCGAAGACCGGCGATCAGGTAGCCGAGCTTCTGCGCGCGAACCAGGGGGTCCACTTCCGCTGGGGTCGAAGGTTCGGCGTCCCCGAAATAGGGCGGCCGCATCAGGCGCATGGATTTTCCGGTGATCACCTCGAACAGACGCTGGGTGGCGTTGAGCTCGATATTGACCTCCGGCACGGGCAGGATGCCGATATTGGGGTGGGTGTAGGTGTGGTTGCCCACCACCATGCCCTGGGCGATCTCACGCTGCACCAGGTCCGGATGGGCCTGCATGTTCTTGCCGATGACGAAGAAGGTCGCCGGAGCATTCTTCTCCTTGAGGATCTTCAGGATCTTGGGCGTCCAGCGGCGGTCGGGCCCGTCATCGAAGGTCAGGGCCACCCAGCCCTTGTGCGCCCCATAGCGCTCGATGACGTAGGAGGTCGGCAGCTGGTCGTAGTGCTGGTCGGCGATCAGGCCGGTGTCCGGGTCGAAGACCACGGACCGCTTGCCCGGCGTCGGCGTGGCGGAGATGTGCAGCACTTCACCGGTGCCGTCGAAATCGACCCCCTGGCCGGCGGTCAGGGTAGTCAGGCCGGAGGCGTCGACCTGGCCATAGGGCTTGCCCAGCACGGTCCACATGCCCGGGTCCTCGGTCCCCAGGCGCCACATGGCGTAGCCGCGCACCCGCCAGGGATCCACCACCTTGATCTCGTTGAACAGGGTGGTGGCGTCCAGGAACCAGACCGTGTGCTTGACCCCGTTCTCGTCCAGATAGCCGAAGGTCGGGTTCAGGTCGTTGTCGTCCATGCGGATGGTCGCCTCGGAATCGTGGGCGATCTGCATGGCGTCATGGAAGTCGATGACGTCGGCGCGGCTCTGGCCGGTGGCGTCCTTGGCCCGCCAGTCATAGCCATAGGACCCGTAGGCCATGATGGTGCGGTCGGGATCGAGCTGGGACAGGCGCAGGTCCAGGTTCTTTTCGAACCATTCCTGCCCGGCGGTCGGGCCCGGGTCGCCGGTGCTCCAATGCTCGTCATAGGCCATCAGGACGATGGAATCGGTGGCCTGCTGCAACTTCTTGAGCGGCCAGCTGTCGTCGTCGAAGGGCGCGGTGACCCACACTTCCAGCCCGTGGGGGCTGAGGATCTCGTGGGCGTGCTTGAGGAAGGCGGGATAGGCGTCCACAGCGTTGGGGGACAGGTTTTCCAGGTCGAAGACGTAGCCGGCGTAGCCATGCTTGGACGCCTGATCGACCAGGGTCCCCAGAAGTTTGTCCCCCGCGGCGTGGTTGAGGATCACGCTGTCGCCGATGGCGGTGTCGAACACCGCCTCGTGGGCGTTGTGCACCACCACCATGATCGCCGGAGGATGGGGCGCGCTGGCGATCAGGGCGGTGGCCTCGGGATCGTCGGTCAGGTCGGTGTCGCCGTTGGTGTCACGCAAGCCCACCCACTGGGGGGCGACCACGTCGATCGTGCCGATATGATCGCGCAGGGACTGGCGGGATTCCTGGTCCCAGCTGACATAGAAGCCAACGGTCAGGGGTTTGACCGCCGTATTGGACGCTCCGGTCCGCGGCCGGCGGATGGTGCGGGTCCAGGCCGGTTTGGCGCGCTTCAGGATCTTCCTGGCGGTTTCCTGGTGCAGGCCCTGCAAGACCCGGGGATCGCGCAGCTCCAGACTGGGCAGCCGGGGGGCGAAGGCCAGGGTGGCCAGGAAGCCGGCGACGATGGCGGCCAGGACCGACAGCAAAAGGCCACTCGCCTGCCCCGCCCGGCGGGCGCGGCGCCCCGACGGGTCATGAAAGACGAAACGATCGTGGGACTGCGGCGGCGGTGGCTCTGACGGAGGAGTCTCTGGCGACATGTTGACCGGTGCTGAAACCCGGATATCCCGATCTGATCGTGAGAAACAAAGAGTCGCGCCTCATTAGCACTAGTTCGGATTCGTCGTCAGCCTCTCCATCTCATTGACTTGACCCTTCGGCGGCGCTTGATCCTGACTTGCGCGGACGCCGAAGGGCGACGCGCCATCAATGGAGAGATCCGGTCCATGAGCCATCGTCCCCGCCGCAGCGCCCTCTACATGCCCGCCTCCAACGCCCGGGCCATCGAGAAGGCCCGCGGCCTGGCCTGCGACGTGGTGATCCTGGACCTGGAGGACGCCGTGGCGCCCGAGGCCAAGGACGCGGCCCGCCAGCAGGCGGTGGAAGCGGTGAAGGCTGGCGGCTTCGGTCCCCGTGAGGTGGTGATCCGCTGCAACGGCCTGTCCACCCCCTGGGGCGCGGAGGATCTGGCCGCCGCCGCCGAGGCTGGGGCGGATGCGGTGCTGGCGCCCAAGGTCAACGGCCCGGCGGACATCGCCGCCTATGACACGGCCCTGTCCGGCGCCCCGGCCAAGACCCGGCTTTGGGCCATGATCGAGACCTGCCCCGCGGTGTTCGCCCTGGAGCCGATCGCCGCTTGCGCCAGGACCAGCCGCCTGTCCGCCTTCTGCCTGGGGCTGAACGACCTGGCCAAGGAGATGCGCTGCCGCCAGACCCCGGACCGCGCGCCCTTTCAGGCGGTGCTGACCCTGGCGGTGGCGGCCGGCCGCGCCCACGGCCTGACCGTGCTGGACAGCGTGTTCAACGAGATCGACGACCTGGCCGCCCTGGAGACCGCCTGCCGCCAGGGGTCCGACTTTGGCTTCGACGGCAAGACCATCATCCATCCCAGCCACATCGAGGCCTGCAACCGCATCTTCAGCCCCGATCCGGCCGAGGTCGCCCAGGCCCGGGCGGTGATCGCCGCCTTCGCCGATCCGCTGAACGCCGGGCGCGGGGTCCTGCGGGTGGAGGGACGGCTGACCGAGCGCCTGCACCTGACCCAGGCCGAGGCCCTGGTGGGCGCCGCCGAGGCTATCGCCGCCCGGAGCGATGCAACCCCATGAGCTTGGCCGGGGGGCTGATCTGTCTGGCGCTTGGTGGGGCCGCCACGCCGGCGGTTCCAAGCGCCCCCGCGCCCGAAACCCCCATCGCCACCGCGCCGCGGCAACCCCCGCCGCCGGTCGCCGAGCCGGCCCCCGATCCCTCGCACCAGGCCGATCCGACCACCGGCGAGGGCCCGCCCGCCGAGCCGCTGGCCGATGGCGACAGGTCCACGGTGACCGCCGCCTACCAGGCCGCCGAGCAGCGCCAGGGCCCGATGGACGGCCACTGGCGGCTCAGCGACAACGACGGCGCGCCCCTGTTCGATTTCATGTTGACCGACACCGGCGGCCTGCGTTCGGCGCGCTTCAGCCGACCCGACCATCCAGACATCGAGGGCGCCTGGCGGGATCTGAGGCGGGAAGGCTCCCGGGACGACGCCGGCGTTCTCGACAGCGTGCGCCAGGACGGCGACACCCTGATCATCACCTTTTCCGAACACCATCCAGACCAGGCCCTGCGCCTGGTGGTCAAGCGCGCGGCCAATGGCGAATGGACCGGCGCCCTGGACGAGGGCGGGACCGAGCGGCCAGTGTTCATGAACCGGCTTTAGCGGCGGCCGATCAGCCCTTCAGCGCCATGGCCCCCAGGACATGCAGGGCCGCCTCCCGGGCGTGGGCCAGGTCGGCTGGGGCGTAGGGCGACGCCTCGCCCCGGCCCCAGACCGGATCGGGCCAGGCCGCGTCATCCGCCCGTCGGCCCACCACATGGGCGTGGAGCTGGGGAGTGACATTGCCCAGGAGGCCCAGGTTCAGCTTTTCCACCGGCCGGCCCAGGGCCGAGCCGATCGCCCGCACCGCCGCCCCGGCCAGGACGGCCTCCTCCATCAAGATCGCGCGATCCCGGGCGGCCAGATGCTCGATCTCCCGGGCGCCGACGCGGCGCGGGATCAGCACGATCCAGGGCCAGCGGGCGTCGGTCTGCAGCCGCGCCTCGCACAGAGTTAGGGAGACGAGCGGCTCGGAGGTCTTCAGGAAGGCCGCCGCCAGGGAAAACTTGTCCAATACCCGCTCCGAATTCCGGCGCCCTGGAAATGGGCCGCGAGCCCATAGCAAGTCGCCGCGTCCATGGCGAGCGGGGACGGCCGGAACCTTTGTCGCGGGCGTTGGCTGGACAAGGACCCGAATCGCCCGGCTTGCCCCCAACGGGTTACGGAGCTAGACCGCGCCGTCACTTTTTCCTCCCCCCACGTCAGCAGTCTGGAGACCTCGGAATGGCACGTGCGAAGATCGCCCTCATCGGCGCCGGTATGATTGGCGGCACCCTCGCTCACATCGCCGCGCGCGAAGAGCTGGGCGACGTGATCCTGTTCGACATCGCCGAGGGCACCCCTCAGGGCAAGGCGCTCGATATCGCCGAAGCCAGCCCGGTGTTCGGCAAGGACAGCGCCCTGAAGGGCGTCACCGACTATGCCGGCATCGCCGGCGCC
>JARLIP010000169.1 GCA_031291685.1 Caulobacteraceae bacterium
CGATGGCCCGGCGCACCAGGGCCTCGGCGTTGTCCTGCACGAAGCCCATATAGCGGGCGACGGTCTCGTCCCCATGGGCGGCGATCATGGCGCTGACCTGGGCGGCGCCGGCCTGACAGGCGGCGATCTGGGCCTTGAGGTCGGCCAGGTTCTGGTCCGGCTTGCGGGCGGGCCAGGGGCCGGCGGTGAGGGCCGCGCGGGTCTGCCCCTCCAGAAAGCGTCCTTCGCGCATGATCGGCAGGGCGTCCAGCAGCACCCCTTCCTCATCGATGGTCCGCGAGAAGGGTGGCATGGAGCCGGGCTGGACCCCGCCCACATCGGCATGGTGGCCCCGGGCGGCCACATAGAAGGCGGGCCTGGCCTGATCCGCGCCAGCGAAGATCGGCATGACCACGGTGATGTCCGGCAGATGGGTGCCGCCGGCATAGGGGTTGTTGAGGGCGAAGGCCTCTCCGGGACTCAGCACGGGATGCCGATCGCGCACCGCCCGCACGCTGGCGCCCATGGAGCCCAGATGCACCGGCATGTGCGGGGCGTTGGCCACCAGCCCGCCCTCGGCGTCGAACAGGGCGCAGGAGAAATCCAGGCGCTCCTTGATATTGACGGAATGGGCGGTCCGCTCCAGGGCCGCGCCCATGGCCTCGGCCACCCCCATGAAGCGGCGGTTGAACAGCTCCAGGGTCACGGGGTCCGGGGTGGTGAGGTCGGCGGCGGCGCTCTTGGCGGCTTTTCGGTCCATCCGGGTCAGGCGGATCAGTCCATCCTCGGCCAGAGCGGCCCTCCAGCCGGGGGCCACGGCGATCTGGGTGTCGCCGCGCACGATCAGGGCGGGGCCGGGGACGGTGGATGGGCCCCCTCCACCGCTTCGCGGTTCCCCTCCCCCAATGGGGGAGGAATGGGATTGGAGCTGGCCCGGGTCTAATTCCTCCCCCTTTGGGGGAGGGGGACCATGCGAAGCATGGTGGAGGGGGCTCGCGGCGCCAAGGGCGTCAGCTGAAATCACCGGCGCGCGCTCAGTCTTCCCGTCCGACGTCATGGGGATCGTGCGTTGGTCCACGGCCTGCCGTGGCGCTGGCTCCGCCGTGACGAAGTGGGGATCGGCGGCGGCTTCGGCCTCCACCTCGACGCTGGCGATCAGCACGGGCAGGGCGGGCTCGATGAAGCCGAACAGGCGCTCATGGGCGGCGGCGAAAGCCTGGGTCATGGCCGCGAGCTCACCGGCCTCGATGGGGATGGTCGCGTCGGCGCCCTCATATTTCAGGTGGAGGCGCGTGCTCAGCTCGCCGAGTTCCGCGCCCTGGGCCTGAAGGTCGGCCAGGGCCTGTGCGGCGAGATCCGCGCCGAGGGCCATGGCCTGGGCGTGGCCTTCAGCGTCCAGGCGCCGCTCCACCCCCGCCTGACGCAGGCTGCGCACCTGGGCCTGGCCGATGCCCCAGGCCGAGAGCAGGCTGGCGTAGCGGGGGCTCAGCACCTCATCGACGCCGAGGGCCTCGGCCACCCAGCAGGCGATCTGGCCGGCGGCGCCGCCGAAGGCCACCAGGGCGTGCCCCCGGGGATCGAAGCCGCGCTCGGTGGAGATGCGGTGCACGGCCTGGGCGGTCTGTTCGACGCAGACGCGGACGAACCCCTCCGCCGCGGCCTCGGGGCTTTCCGCGCCCATGGCCTGGGCGAGGACGGCCAGGCGGGCGCGGGAGGCCGCCGCATCCAGGGGTTGGTCCTGGTTGGGACCGAACAGGCTGGGAAAGGCCGCCGGATCGATCCGGCCCAGAACCAGATTGGCGTCGGTCACCGTGGCCGGTCCGCCCCGACCATAGGCGGCGGGGCCGGGATCGGCCCCCGCGCTGTCCGGGCCGACCCGGGCGCGCAGGCCGTCGAAGGTCAGGATCGAGCCGCCCCCCGCGGCCACGGTCTCCACGTCCAGCATCGGGCCGCGCAGGCGAACCCCGGCGATCCGGGCGGTGTCGCGGCGCTCCAGCGTCCCGGCGAAACGGCAGACATCGGTGGAGGTGCCGCCCATGTCGAAGCCAAGCACCGCCTCGGCGCCGGCCGCGATGGCTGTCCGCGCCACGCCCACCACCCCGCCCGCCGGCCCGGACACCACCGCATCCCGCCCGCGAAACGCCTCGGCCCGCACCAGGCCGCCAGAGGAGGTCATGAAATAGAGGGGCGCGCCGTTCACCGCCCCGGCCACCCGCCGCACATAGGCGCGCAGGGCGGGGGTCAGATAGGCGTCGGCGACGGTGGTTTCGGCCCGGGGCAGGAAGCGGGGCAGGGGAGAGACCTCGTGCGACAGGGCGACGAGATCGAAGCCCAGGGCCTCGGCGATCTCGCCCGCGGCCTTTTCATGGGCGGGGTTCAGGTCGGCGTGCAGGAAGGCGATGGCCGCCGAGGTGAAGCCGTCCGCCTTGGCCCGGGCCAGATCCTGGCGCAGCCGCTCAAGATCAAGGGGGCGGACCTCGCCGCCGGCCGCGTCCAGTCGCTCGTCCGCCTCTACGACCCCCGAATAGAGAGGCTCCGGCTTGACGATATCCAGGGCGAACAGGGACGGGCGGGCCTGATCGCCGATCACCAGGGCGTCGGCGAAGCCCTTTGTGGTCACGAACAGGGTCTTGGCGCCCTTGCGCTCCAGGAGGGCATTGGTGGCCACGGTCGTGCCCATCTTGATCGCCGCCACCCGTTCAGCCGGGAAGGGCGCGCCCTTGGGGACGTCCAGCAGCCGCCTCATACCCTCCACGGCGGCGTCCTCATAGGCCGGCGAGGTCGACAGCAGTTTCAGCGTTCGCATCCGGCCCAGCGCATCGCGCGTAATGATGTCGGTGAAGGTGCCGCCCCGGTCGATCCAGATGACCAAACCGTAACCTTCGGAGTCACTAATGCCGGTTGTCATGAGCGCGCGAAAATCCTAAGTTGAGCATCTCCAATGACGTTCTTCCGCAACATTGCAAGCATCGCGGCGCGCCGGTTCGACTTCGCCGAATGCATTGAGTGCCCACCGGGCCTGCCGGGGGAGGATCCCGCCTTTTCCACGGCGGTGACCGCCCTGGGGGCGAAGCTGGCGCGGGCGGACGGACGGGCGGACGCCGACGAATTCGCCGCCTTCGCGGAAGTGTTCCAACCGGACGCCAGTTCCATCGACGACGTGCACCGTCTCTATGATCTGGCCCGCCAGACCATCCACGGCTTTGAAAGCTACGCCAAGCGGCTGGCCAAGCGCTACCGCACCTGCCCGCAGATCCTGGAAGACGTGCTGGACGGCCTGTTCCATATCGCTCGGGCCGACGGGGCCGTGACCGCCGAGGAACTGGACTATCTGCATTCGGTGTCCAACCATTTCGGCATGTCACCCCTGACCTTCCGCCGGATCAAGGCCACCCATATGGGGCTGGCTGCGGACGATCCCTACGCCATCCTGGGCATCGCCCCCGATGTCGATGACAGCGCCGTGCATGCGGCCTGGCGCAGCGCTCTGTCCGAGGCCCATCCGGATCGGGTCATGGCCCGGGGACTGCCGGCGGAGTTCGTGGAACTGGCGCACAATAAGGCCGCGGCCATCAATGCGGCCTTCGATGCTGTGACACGAGAGCGCAGGGCTCTTGTCGGCGCGGGCTGATGACGAAATCTGAACCCTGACGGTTTAACCGCATTGACGTGGCCGATCTCGCGGGCGCCATATGGGCGCTTCAATCGGCTGAGGCATCAGGAGATTGGTCGTGGAAGCCTTAACGAGCCGCCCGTCCCCCTTGGACGAGGCCTTTCGCGGACTGGCCTGGTTGGGCGGCGCCCTTGCGACCTTCGTGGCCAGCGCCGTCGCGGCCTTGCTCGCGGTTTTCTTCACCGCGGCCCTGGCGGTTGTCGCCCTGATGGGCGTGGTGCTGGTGGCCTTCGCGGGCCTGGCCCTGCGCGCCCGCCGCAAGGTGCGGGCCAATGTCGATCCTGACCTGATCGAAGCGCGCCACATCGGCGGCCACAGCTGGGTCGCCTATGGTTGGGACGGTTCGGGCCGCAAGACCTGACCGGGAGGCGGTCGCCCGGACCGCGCTCCCTTGCCTGTCATTTTCCGCGATCCTTAGAACGCGAGGCGAAGGCCGATGGCGCCGCCCTGTTCGGTCCAGTCCCGTGTGGCCTGGGCGCGATACTTGGCGAAGGCGCTCCATTGGCCGCGGTGCGCGGTCAGGCTGACCCCCAGCAGGGCGGCGTCGCCGGCCAATCCCGCGTGATCGCCGTCAAACACCGTGGCGTCGGCGGCGCTCAGCCTGAACGCGGCGCCCGATGCGCCCTGATCGCGGCGATAGCCGATGTCGATGTCGGGGATCACCGTCACGCCGCCGGGCGCCTTCAGTTCCTTTGACAGGCCCAGGGTGGCGTAGGGCGAGGTGATGGTCACGGCGCGCCCGGAGCCGCTGACGGCGAAGTCCGGGGCGAGGGCGTCCGTCTCGCTGAACTGTCCGAAGGTCAGGCGCGAGACCTGCACGCCGATGGCGGGGGTGATCGACAAGCCATAGGCCGTGAGCGGCGCGGAGACTTGAACCGCCCCCGTCAGGGCGTCGGAGGCGAAGCTGGCCTCGGCGATACCGGCGCCAGTGGCGCGGGAGGTCTTGTCCCAGGCCTTGGCGTAGCTGACCACCTCGGTGAAGGCGATGGGCCCGATGGGTTGGTAGGCGTAGAGGCTGGCGCGGAAGATGTCCGCCGCGGCCTCGCCCCCCGCCCGATCATGCAGGGTGGTTCGGTCATAGGCCAGGGCCAGCCCGGCCCGGTTCCCGCCGCCGATCTCCACATCGCCGCCGCCTCTCAGGCCGCCGGTGTCGGCGTTGAAGCCCGGTCGCGCGCCGTTGCTGTTCGCCGCCAGGGTGGAGGCGTTGACCTCGGCCCAGGCCCGGCCGCGGCCGCTTGAGCCATCGGGGGCGGCGCGTCCCGTCAGGGCGCTCACCGCATCCTGATTGGTCTGGGCGAAGGCGAAGGCCTGGGCGCCGAAGATCCTGGCGTCCAGGGGCGAGACGGTCAGGGACGGGGCCACGGTCAGGACCAGATCGGCGTCGGTGGCGGTATAGCTCACGCTTTGTAGCGCCCCGGTGGGCAGGGGCGCCGTCGCCGATGCGGCGACGGTGGTGAAGGTCCCGGTCAGGCTGCCGGAATGCAGGAAGGCGTAGGTCTTGCTGGCATAGGTCCCTGGCGCATAGGCGAAGGTCACCGTCGCCCCAGAGGTCAGGGTGGCGGTCCCCGTGACGTTCAGGGCCGAGGCGACCGCCGGAGTGACCGCGATCAGCAGATTGGCCGAAGCCCCCTGGGCGTAGGTTCCCCCCACGGTGAGGGCTCCCACGGCCGCGCCGGTCGGATCGCCCGGAGACACCAGGCCCAGATTGGTCAGGTTCCCCCCGATATGACCGTAGCCGCCCAGGGTAGCGCCGCTGTCGACCTGGACGCCGCCGGCGACCTGGGCGCTTGAGCCGGAGGAAGCGCCGATCACCAGGGTCCCGGCCGCGATGTCCGTCAGGCCCGTATAGGTGTTGGCGCCCTGAAGGATCAGGGTCCCGGTTCCCGTCTTGCTCAGGCTTCCCGTCCCGCCGCTTTGGGAGATCACCCCGGACAGGGTGATGGTCCCCGCGCCGGTGTTGATGGTCGGATCGCCGGCGGGGCCGAACACGAACGCGTTGGCCAGGGTGTAGCCTGAACCCGTGAAGGCCAGGGTGGAGCCCGCCAGCATGGTCAGGGCGCCGGTCCCGAGGGCGTGGGCGTTGTCGATGGCGATGGTTTCGCCAGCTCCCCAGCTTAGTCCGCCGGAAAATGTGTTGTCGGTTCCGGTCAAGGTCAGGGTCCCGCCGCTGGCGGCCAAGCGCAGGGCCACGGGGCTGTCGCCATCCTTGATCTGGCCACTGAAGGTGGCGGAGGCTCCGCCGTCGAGTGTGAGCGTCGCCGCCGTGCTGCTGGTGGTCCCCGTCGAGGTGACAACGCCGGCGCCGGTCAGGGAGGCGACGGACTGAGCGTATCCGCCCAGGTCGAGGGTGGCGCCGCTGGCGACCGTGAAGGCGCTGCCGGCGGCGAACACATTGGCCGCGCCGCCCCGAAGAGCGCCCGCCTGGATCGCGGTGGAGCCGATGTAGGTGGCCGCCCCGGTGAGCGTCAGGACGCCGGCGCCTTGTTTGGTGAGCGATCCAGTTCCGCTGATGGCGCCGGCGAAGGTCAGGGCGTCGGAGCGATCGAACACCAGGGCGGCGTTGTTGGTCACCGCGCCCGATATTGATCCGCTGGTCCCGCCGCCGCCGATCTGCAGGGTTCCGCTGCTGATGGTCGTGCCGCCGGAATAGGTGTTGGCCCCAGTGAGGATCAGGGTCCCGAGGTCGGTCTTGACCAGGCTGCTGGCCCCGATCAGGGCCGAGGCGATGGTGACGCTGTCAGTGGCGCCGGCGGCCGATCCGTCGCCGACACGAATGGTGGTGCTTCCGCCCGCGCCGGCGAGGGTGATCGGGTCGCCCCGCACCAGCCAGTTCGCACCGGTGAACTGCATTCCGGTGGCCGAGACGGCGCCGGCGGCGCCATCCACCCGGACGGTGGTCGTGGCGGTATGGGAGCCTTGGAAGACGGCGAAGGCGCCGCCCCAGGGATCGGCCCGATCGCCCGCGGCGTCGGTCCAGTTGGTCTGGGCCCCGGCGCTCCAGGTTCCCGAGCCGCCGACCACGGTTCCGTTGGGAATGGTGGTCGAGCCGTTCCAGAACTGGATGGTCGGCGTGGTCCCGCCGCTCAGGCTGACCACCAGATTGACCTGGTTGGCGATCGAGGTCTGGACATAGCCCGTGTCCCCCGTGGGGACCAGGCCGACCGCGAGGTTCGATCCGCTGAGGGCTCCGGAATAGTCGATCAGGCGATAGACCCCGACCCCGAAGCCGCCGAGGTCGGTGACGTTCAGGGTCCCGTTCAGGGTCAGGGCGCTGGCGACATTGAACAGGCGGGTGGAGGAAGGCGCTCCCAGGGAGACATCGACCACGGCGCCGGCGCCCAGCACCAGGGAGCCCATGGTCAGGGTTTGGCCCGCGGTTCCGAGCAGCACGCCGCCGCTGGCCACAGTGACCGCGCCGGCGATCGAACCCGAGCCGCCGAGGGACGCGCCGGACGCGACGCTCACCGCCGTCTGGCCCAGGGAGCCGTCCACATCCAGCGTCCCGCCCAGCACATTGGTGGCGCCGGTATAGGTGCTGGCGCCCGTCAGGTGGGTCACGCCCGAGCGCACGCTCACCGTTCCTGTGCCAGCGGCGCTCTCGGTGATCGGGGTTGCGAAGACGTAGTTGGTCGAGGTGTGGTTGAAATCGAGGGTACCGGCGCCCGCGCCGAACACGATGGCGCTGGCGGTCAGGGAGCCTGGGGCCGAGGCCGTGCTGGCGCCGCCGATCTCCACGAGGCCCGTGGATCCGGCCTGGGCGGCGATGGTGATGGCGCCGCTGTTGGTCCAGGTCCCGCCGGAAGTCACCTTGGCCACGCCGCTGGAGCCGCTGGCGCCGCCCACCTGGGCGGTGGTGTCGCTGGCCGTCGCCCCGGAACCCACGACAAACGAGCCCGATCCGCCGAGGCCGATATCCAGGGCGCCTGCATTGGTCCAGGTCGCGTTGGTTCCGCCAACCACCACCGAGCCCGTCGAGCCCGTCTGGCTGGCGATCATCGCATAGCCGTCGCTTACGGTCCCGCCGGAGGACACCGTCAGTGAGCCCCTCCCAGCGTCCCCGACCGTGAGGCCGTCGGCGCTGTTGATCGTCCAATGGGCGCCGGTTCCATAAACGGCGAACGCGCCGGTGTCGGCGGCCAATGCGCCGATGTCGGCCGCCACGCCGCCCGACGTGGCCGTCGCATCGCCCAGCGCCGCGCCAGCGCCGATATTCAGCGTGGCCGAATGAATGGTCAGGGTTCCGGCGAAGGCGCTGGAATCGCCGCCGAGCACCAGGTTCAGCCCGCCGTTCAGGGTCAAGGCGCCGGACCCTGACAGGACCTTGTTATATTGAACGTAGGAGCCGCTGCGGTTGATGGCGAGGGCGCCATTGTCGACAATGTTGGTGCTCACCGAGCCGGTGGAGCCGCCATTACCCAGCTGCAGGGTGGCGCCGGAACTGATGGTGGTGGAGCCGGTATAGGTGTCGTCCGCGGTGAAGATGGTCACGCCGGACAGGAAATTGACCGCGCCGGGGCCGGAACCGGTGATCTGGGGGGCGAACAGATAGGCGCTGGAGGTGTGGTTGAAGTTGATGGCCAGCGGGCCGGGGCTGGTGGTGGAGAAGATCACCTTGCTGGCGTTCAGGGTCCCCGGCGCGATCGCGGCCGATCCAGCCGGGGCGCCGATGTTCAAGGTTCCGCTGCTGCCCGACACCCCGCCAATCAACACGTTGGACGCCGCATTGGTCAGTTGGACCGTTGCGCCATTGGCGATCGTCAGCACGCCGGTTCCCGCCTGGCCGATCACCAGGCCCTGGGCGTCGTTGACGGCGGCCTGGGCGGTGTCGGCGATGGTCCAGATCGAGCCGCTGCCGGTGACCGTGACCGCGCCGTTGGCGGTGCTGTAGAAGCCGTCGCCTATGACCGAGAAGCCCGTGTTCAGGGCCCCGCCGTTGCTGACGGTCACCGTCCCGCGCGCGGTGTTGCTGTAGCCGACATCGAAGCGATAGGGGGTGGTGAAGGTCGAGCCGGCGCCGTCCACGGTGAGGCTGGCGGCGCCGTTGACCGTCGAGCCCGACCCGATCATGACGTCGGCGTTGTTGGTGACCGTGGCGGTCTGGGCGACGACGACCCTGCCCCCGGACAGCACGCTCAGGCTTGAGCCGACGGTCGATCCCCCGATGCTGAGGGCATAGGGGTTGAAGGCGCCGGTGATGGTCCACTGCGACCCCGCGCCGGAAACCACGGCGGTTCCCTGGCTCGAGGTGTGGTTGCTCAACAGGGTGGAATAGGTGCTGGCCGTCGCGCCGTTGAACACGTCGAACGTCCCCGAACCCATGGCGCCAATGACGAACAGTGATCCGCCCTCGACAAAGGACGATCCGGCGCCGGTGACGGTCAGGGTTCCAGAACCACCGGCCGCGAAGTCGGCGATGTCCATCCCGGTGAGCGCGGTCAGCGTCCCGCCCGCGCTGACGGTGAGGTTGGCGACCGCGTTGTCCGCGGCGAGGTAGAGATAGCCGGCGGTCCATTGGGAGCCCGCGCCGGTGACCGTCGCTGTCCCTGACGAGCCGCCATTGTTGGCCAGGATGGAAACGGTTGAGGTGACATGCCCGCCCCCTGAGACGGTCAGGGTCCCCGCGCCATAGTCGCCGACGGTGAGGTAGGCCGAATTCGTCACGGTCAGGGCTCCGGCGCCGGTGACGCTGAGCGCTCCGGTCGTTCCAGCCGTGCTCCCCACATCGACGCCGCTGGCTACGGCGCCGGCGCTTGAAATCACGACAGGGCTAGCCGTGGAGCCGTTATTGATGGTGACCGCGGTCGAGGCGGTAGGGACCGTGGCGGGATTCCAGTTGGCGGCGGTGGACCAGTTCAGGTCCCCAGCGGTCCCGGTCCAATCCGCGGCCTCGGCGCCCCCGGCGCCCAGGCCGATCAGGACCGTGGTCGCAAGCCACAGGGCGCGACGCCGGCCCAGGGCTCGGGGTTGGGTTGACTCAAGGCGGGTCGAGACGCGGGCGGCCATTCCAGAGCTCCAGATTTCTTCGGACACCTGGGAGCGCGACGCAATCCCCCGATCAGGCGTCTGGCCTTTGGATAACGGGAAATCCGACGCTGAAATTGATCAGGATCAGCCGTTCGCTCAAGGTTGCTACAATTTTTCGAACGCGTTCGTTTTATTCTGGACGGCGAGCGTGTGTCTGGATGCGTCCGGGCCCTGGTTGTTGAGGATCATGTTCGATATTTGGCGAGTTAATTTCGTATAGATTTGTATATGTTGCTTTAATCGGAATATATATCTAACGTGTCGCCGAATTAATATTGAAAGAAATTCATGTTACGAGAATATCGTGTGGTGTATCTGTCTAGAGTCGAGATTTTGGGCCTGGGTGTGGGCTCTAAAGCCACGCTTGATTTAAAAATCGACGATTCACATTACCGTGAGGGGTAATTTTCAGACTTTCCCCAAAATCGGGAATTGATAGGTTCGCCCCGCTGACCGGCCGCCATTGAAGGGCGGACGGATCGTCGAAGAAACGCAGCGCGCCGCAATCGGCGTGGGGGGCGACCATGGAATTGAAGACCGGCAGCGCCGACTTCGGCAATCCGATCAGCGGCTACGGGCCGCGCACCCAGGTGGTGCCGATCATCTTTCCCACGGCCCTGCAGAGCGCGGCGGTGGGGATCACCGGATACACGGTCGGCTATGGCGACGGTGACGATCACCATGTGGGCCGGGTGGACGTCGAAATCAGCGCCGTGATCAACGACAACGTGGTGTTGGTCACCGCCGCCCTGGGGCTGCGGGATTGGTCCGGGGACTGGGACGACACCTACTATGGCAGCATCGATTTCGCCGTGCTGGCGGATCTGGCGCCGGTTCCGCCTCGCCCGGATCTGATCGTGGCCGAGGTGGAGACCAACCAGTCTGTGCAGTTCTTCCACGCCGAGACCTATCTGACCCCGCAGACCGCGGTGCCCGACAACGCCATTCCGCTCTATTCCGGCAAGAACACCGGGCTTCGGGTCTATGCCGACTGGGATGCGGATCTGCACCTGCCCCTGGCGGCCCTGACCGGTTCGGTGATCGTCACGCCGGTGGGAGGCTCGGCCACCACCCTGACCCCCCTGAACCCTGGGGGAAGCATCACGCCGCGCTCGGCCGACACCATCAACATGGCCGTCATCGAGCACACCCTGAACTTCATGATCCCGTCGTCATTGTGCTCGGGAACGGTGGAGATCGCCGTCCAGCTTTGGGATCAGGCCAACCCGACCTCCAAGTCCTCCATATTCTCACGCACCGTGGTCTTCGCCGACCTGCCGGCCCTCAACATGTTCGTGGTGGGGATCAACTATACGGCCCAGACCCCGAACCTGCCGGCTCCGACCCAGGCGGCCTTCACCGGAAACGGCTTCGCCTATCTGCAGAAGGTCTATCCTCAGGGAACGATCAACCAGACCGGCTATTCGGCCATCACCTTCGGGGAGGATGTGAATTTCACCATCGGCTCCCAGGGCGGTTGTGGGAACGGCATGTCCGACCTGTTGGACCAGATGGACGATCTGCGCGGCTCCAGCAGCGACATCTATATGGCGGTGCTTCCGCCCCTGGCTCAGATCCAGACTCCCGGCAGCAATATCGGCGGCTGTGCGCGGGTCGGGGTGGGCGCCGTGTTCGTCGATCAGACAGCCGACGTGCCGCACGAGACCGGCCATACCCTCGGCCGCCAGCACGCCCCGTGCGACACGGGCCTGTGCAATCCGCCCCCGGCCAATGTCGATCCGCACTATCCGGCCTACGGGGTGCTGCCCGCCGGGAGCATCGGCGTGTTCGGCTTCGATCCGGTCGCCTATGCCGTGCTCAATCCGGCCACCAACTTCGACACCATGGCCTATCGCTTCCCGCAGTGGATCAGCGCCTATACCTATCTGGCCATCGCCGGGGCGGGCCATCCCAGCGAAGGGGGCTCTAGCAGTCCAGGACTGGGCTCGGCCCACGCCCTCACCGACGTGGCCACCGACACCCTGTTCCTGGCCCTGACCGTCAATCGCGACCGCCACGTGAAGCGGCGGGTGTCGTTCCACTTCCCGGCCCTGCCCAGGGCCATGAAGCCCTGCACCGAGTATGTGGTCGAGCTTCTCGACGTCGACCGCGAGGTGCTGATCTGCGCGCCGCTCAGCTGCGACTGCGACGATGTTGGTCATCACTGCTGGCCCAAGCAGTTCCGTTCAGCCACCCCCTATCCCAAGGGGAGCCGCTGGCTGCTGGTCTGGGAGGGCGAGCGCAAGATCCACGAGGAATGGATACCCAGGCCGCCCAAGGTCTATGTCGAAAGGATCGACCAGGACGGCGAAGAGGTGGTGATCCATTGGCGGGGCGAGCCCGAAGGCGATGACGATGACGACGCGTGCTGCTGCCACCTCTGGTACCTGGTCCAGTGGTTCGATCCCGAGGACGAGGTCTGGCGCGGGGTCGCGCCGCGCACCCGGGCCAACAGCCTGCGGCTGCCCCCGTCGATCCTGTGGGGCAAACAAGAAGGTGTGAGGCTGCGCATCCTGGCTTCCTGCGGCGTCGCTACCGGCGAGGCTCTGCTGGAGGTTCGCGGGCGGGGGCGTGGCGAGCCGCGGCTCGATCTCATCTCCATGCGGGACGGCGATCGGGTGGGCAATCAGATCACGGTGGTTCCGGTGGATCCGACCGGACGGCACGTGGCCATCGACCGGGCGACCTGGATTCATGAGGGGCGGGAGATCAGCCAGGACAAGGCGCTGAACCTTCGCGTCCTGCCTCAGGGACGCAGCGAGGTGAAGGTGTTCGTGGACGGCGAGGGGCTGGGCGGTCTGACCCGGTCCTGGATCATTCTGCGCGAAGGAGACCATTTCTCCCTGGCGGAGGAGGGCGAGCAACGCCGCACCCGCATCGCCAGGGCGCCCCACGTCCATCCCCATCCGCCTCCTGCCAAGTAGTCGGCGCGGCCGCAACACCTGTCGCAACACTGATATCGCAAAACTCTGGGAGACATCGATGCAGATCGCCAACGGGCAGGCGCCTTTCCCCTCCGTTTCCGGGTCAGGTCCCCAAGCCACCAGCGTCACCGTCGCCATGCCCGCCGCCGTCACCAAGGCCGTGGCCCTGCTGACCGGCTTTAATGTCGAATATTCCAATACGGACGACCACCATCTGGGGCAGCTCGACATCACCGTCGCCGTGCCCCCGGGGGGCGTCAGCGGCTCCAGCGTCACCGTCAACGTGTCCTATGGCCTGCGGGACTGGTCGGGAGACTGGGATGACGCCTACGACGGGACAGTGTTCTTTACCGTAGTCGGGGAATAGAGCGCTTCGCCAGATACTTTCCTAAGGCGCGGGGCGTGCTAGATCCCCCGTATGGATACGATCCCCGCGCCCTCGCCCAATTTCGACACCCGCACCGCGCCGCCCGACATGATCGTGCTGCACTATACGGGCATGGAGACGGGGCGGGGGGCGCTGGATCGGTTGCGGGACCCCGTCGCCAAGGTCTCGGCCCACTATCTGATCGAGGAGGACGGCCGGGTCTTCACCCTGGTGGCCGAGGAGCGCCGCGCCTGGCACGCGGGGGTTTCGTTCTGGAAGGGCGAGCGGGACATCAATGGGATCTCGATTGGGATCGAACTGGTCAATCCGGGGCATGAGTTCGGCTATCGCGACTTTCCGTCGGCGCAGATCGAGGCGCTGATCGCCCTGCTCAGCGACATTCGCGGCCGCTGGGACATTCCCGACAGCCGTATCCTAGGCCATTCCGACGTCGCCCCGGACCGCAAGGAGGACCCGGGGGAGCGCTTTCCCTGGAAGCGTCTGGCCGAGGCGGGGCATGGCCTGTGGGCCGAGCCGCCGGCCTCGCCCGGGGCGCCCCTGGGCCTTGGGGAAGAAGGAACCGGGGTCTTCGCCCTCCAGGCGGGCCTGACGCGGCTGGGTTATGACTGCGCCCCCTCTGGTCAGTACGAACAGCGCACGGCTACCGCCGTCGCCGCCTTCCAGCGCCATTGGCGCCCCGCCCAGGTGGACGGGGTCGCCGACGGAGAGACCCGGGCCCGGCTGGTTCACCTGCTTCGAGCCGCCGGGTGACGCCGGACGCGGTCATCGCGGCGCTCGAGGGCGCCAATGACCTGCGCACCGCCGACTACCGGCTGCGTCCGGTGTGCGACGCGGATCTGGACGACCTGTTCGTCCATTTCGGCGATCCCCGGGTGGCCGAGTTTCTGGACAACCCGCCGGTGGAGACCCGGGACCAGGCCTTTGACATCATCGACTGGGCCTGTGGGGTGCGGGCGGCGGGCAGTGGGGTGCGCTGGACCATCCGCGACGCCGACGACGCCTTCCTTGGCACCTGCGGCTTTCATCTGATGAACTATAGTCACGGGCGCCGGTCGGACATCGGCTATGACCTAGGCCCCGGTCACTGGAGGCGGGGCGTGATGGCTCAGGTGCTGCCGGCCATGCTGGCGTTCGGCTTCGGCGCCCTCGATCTGCACCGAATCCAGGCCATGGTCACCCCGGGCAATGAGCGCTCCTGCCGGCTGCTGGTCCGGCATGGCTTCGCGCGCGAGGGGGTGCTGCGGGACTTCGGTTATTGGCGGGGGCGTTATTGGGACCAGATCCAGTTCGCCCGGCTGCGAACGGACGTCCAAGGATCCTCAGACACCGAATAACCGGCTGATTTGACCCGATGGCCACGAACCGCTTGACGCGCCCACCCCCGGTCATCAGGTTCCGCGCCGGATCAGACGGCCGGGCGGTCGCTCTTCTCATTTCGGTGAGGAGGGAGGAAAGTCCGGGCTCCACGGCGAATAGGCGGCGGGTAACGCCCGCCGGGGGCGACCCCAGGGATAGCGCCACAGAAAGTAAACCGCCCGCGTCCTAGCGTCGCGGGTAAGGGTGAAAGGGTGGGGTAAGAGCCCACCGCGGACCCGGTGACGGGGACGGCATGGCAAGCCCCGCTTGGAGCAAGACCGAATAGGAACAACGCGCCACGGCTTGCCGTGGCAGGGCCTCGCCGGCCCGAGTTGTTCGGGTAGGTCGCGAGAACCGGCCAGCAATGGCCGGTCCAGAGGAATGGCCGCCGCGTAACGGGGTTATGCCCCGTTGCGGCACAGAACCCGGCTTACAGGCCGTCTGATCCATCTTTCCACCTCGTTAAGCCCTGAAATGTGACCTTGACGGCGCGCGGATACGGATTCGCCGCCGAAGCGCATTCGGCTGGAATCCTCCGCGAGCGCCGCAATAGGCGGCCGTCCTCCGAGGTGTGTGGGCAATACTGTGTGTGTTCCTTGTATGTTCTGTTGATACACAGTGTTGTTCGCCATTTTGAGTGATCGAAAGCTTCGCCGAAGCGCGAAATTGGGCTTTGGTGTCATTGCATCCCAATTAGTCCCATGTTAACCCATTGGGCATGGATCGGACGGCGCGTTTCGGCGCGCCAAGGGTCCTTCGGGGCGATGAATATCGGGGCTGGTTCAATCCGGCGGCGGGGCGTGGCGAGGTGTTTCTCTCGACCTTTGAGAAACCGGTGGACAGCAAGCGGCGCCTGGTGGTGCCGCAGGAGTTCCGCACGTCGGTTTCCGGGCCCTTCGACGGCGTGTTCTGCTTTCCGTCGGTTGAGGCTGACTGCATCGAAGGTGGCGGCAAGGCCTTGTTCGACCGATATCAATCCCTGATCAGCGAGCTTGAGGTCGGCGACCCGCTGCGCTTCTCCTTGGAGTTCACCGTGCTGGGCGGGATGGCGCAGCTGTCCTTCGACACCGCTGGCCGGGTGACCCTTCCGGAAAACCTGTGCCAGATGTTCGGCCTGACCGATCAAGCCGTGATCGTGGGTCTTGGGGACCGTTTCCAAATCTGGAAACCGGAAGCCTTCCACGCTGAGCGGCTCAGCCAGCGCCAGGCCGCCCGAGAGGGCCTGTCCGCCCTACGCGCCCAGCAGCGCCTGGCCAAGGTGGGGGGCGTGGCTTGACCGACGTTCCGCACCATTCGGTTCTGCTGGATGAGGTCATGGCGGCCCTGCGCCCGGCGCCGGGCCTGCTTATCGTCGATGGCACCTTCGGCGCCGGCGGCTATAGCCGCGCCTTTCTCGAGGCTGGGGCCGAGGTGATCGCATTTGATCGCGATCCCACCGCCGCCCGCTTCGCCGAACCCCTGAAGGCCACTGGCCGGTTTCGCCTGATCGAGGACCGCTTCTCGACCATGGCCGAGCATGTGGAGGGGGGCTGCGATGGGATCGCCCTGGACCTGGGGGTCTCCTCCATGCAGATCGACGAGGCCGAGCGCGGCTTTTCCTTCATGCGCGACGGCCCGCTGGACATGCGCATGGAGCGGTCTGGGCCCAGCGCCGCCGATATCGTCAACACCGCCGAGCCGTCGGAGCTGTCGCGGATCTTCTGGCTCTATGGCGAGGAGCGCCAGTCCCGCCGCATCGCCGCCTTCCTGGTCCGCCGCCGGGCCGAGGCGCCGTTCCTGCGCACCCTGGACCTGGCCGAGACCGTCGAGCGGGCCCTGGGTGGGCGGCGCGGCGCCAAGGTCCATCCGGCGACCCGGGTGTTCCAGGCCCTGCGCATCGCGGTCAACGCCGAACTGGCCGAGCTTGAGGCCGGGCTGGAGGCCGCCGAGCAGATCCTGGTCGAGGGCGGGCGCCTGGCGGTGGTGACCTTCCATTCCCTGGAAGACCGCATCGTCAAGGCCTTCTTCACCGAGCGGGCGGGGCGGCTGCCCTCCGGCTCGCGGCACCTGCCGCCCACGGTCCAGGCGGCCAGCCCCACCTTCAGCCTGTTGTTCAACGGCGCCCAGACCCCCAGCGAGGCCGAGGTCGCGGCCAATCCCCGGGCGCGGTCGGCCAAGCTGCGCGCTGGGGTGCGTACGGCCGCTCCGATCTGGAAGGCCGCGGCATGAGCGTGTTCGGGGTTCTCAACCGCCGCGTCCGCGGCTTCCGCGTCATCGAGCTGGGGGCGGCGAGCATCCTGGCGGTGCTGGTGCTGGGGGTCTATACGGCCAAAACCGGCGCCGGTGACAAGCGTGACGACATCGCCCACACCGAACAGCAGATCGACGAAGAGCAGGCCCGTATCCGCCTGCTGCGGGCCGAGGTCGCCAGCGAGGAGCGTCCCGAGCGCCTGCAGGCTCTGGCCGCCCGCTACCTTAACCTCGAGCCCATCACCCCTCGGCACGAGATCGACGCCGACGCCCTGGCGGATGTCGCCCATATGGGCGCGGTGACCCATCCGGCCGCCGCATCCGCCGCGGCGACATCCAGTCCCACGTCCCTGAGCCTGACGCCTGCGGCCACCGTCCCGGTCACGGCTTCCGTGGGGTCGGACCACTGATGCGCCCGGTTGATCTCGCCCTCTACCGCTTCCCGCCCGCCCTGCGCTGGGTGGTGGGGCGTATCTGGATGGTCGAGCGCGCTTTCGAGCGGGCCAAGGCCGAGGGACGGGCGGCGGACGACACCCGTCTGCGGATCTTCTTCGTCCTGGCCATGTTCGCCGCCGGTTTCCTGACCCTGGCGGTTTACGCCACCAAGGCCGCCCTGTTTCCGTCTGTGGACAGGGCCGGCGCCTATGCCGCCGTGGCCGGCGCCCGGGCGGACCTGGTGGATCGGGACGGCCAGCTGCTGGCGGTGGACCTGCCGCACTTCGGCCTCTACTTCAATCCGCGGGAAAACTGGGACATCGACGAGGTCCGCCGCAAGCTGCCCACGGTGCTGCCGCAGCTTCAGCCGGCTCGCCTGGAAAAGGCGCTTTCCAGCACCCACCGGGAATATCTGATCGGCGGCCTGACCCCCGACGAAAAGGCCAAGGTCGATGATCTGGGCCTGCCGGGGATCTCGTTCGAGGATGAGGTTCACCGGGTCTATCCCCTTGGAACCACCGCGGGCCATCTGGTGGGCTTCGTCGATCGCGGCGGCGCGGGTCTGGCCGGGGCGGAGCTGGCCCTGGACGATACGCTGAAGACCAATGCCGGGCGCGGCCCCGTGCCCCTGTCCATCGACCTGCGGGTGCAGGCGGCGATGCAGGACGAGCTGCAGAAGGCCGCGATCCTGCACCAGGCCATCGGTGGGGTGGGCATTGTCACCAATGTGCGCACCGGCGAGATCCTGGGCATGTCCAGCTATCCCGCCTTCGACCCCAACGCCGCTGGGGCCTCGCCCCCGGCCAATATGGTCAATCACGCGGCGGCCACGGTCTATGAGCCGGGTTCGGTGTTCAAGGTCTTCACCCTGGCCATGGGCATCGACACCGGCGCGGCGGACATCAACACCCAGTTCGACGTGCGCACGCCCCTGGCCCTCACGGGGCAGACCATCCACGACTATGACAAGGGCGACCAGTTCCTGCCCCTGTGGGAGGTGTTCACCCATTCCTCCAACATCGGCGCCGCCCGCCTGGGGATGAAGGTCGGGCCGGAGCGGATGGACAAGTATTTCCGCAGCTTCGGCCTGTTCGCCGCCGCCCCCAGCGAGCTGAAGGAATCCGCCCGGCCGATCGTGCCGCGCCGTTTGAGCGACAATGTGGTCGCCTCCATGTCCTTCGGTCACGCCATCTCGGTCAGCCCCCTGGCGTTGGCCACCGGCATGGGTTCGATCCTGAACGGCGGCCAGTATTTGCCCCTGACCATCAAGAAGCTCGACCCCGGCAATCCGCCCCAGGGGCGCCGGGTGATCTCCGAGGCCACCTCGCGCACCATGCTCGACCTGATGCGGCTGAACGTCACCCAGGGCACGGGCGCCAAGGCCGACGCCCCCGGCTATCGGGTGGGCGGCAAGACCGGATCGGCCGAAAAGGCGGAGAACGGGACCTACGCGCGCAAGAAGCTGGTCTCGTCCTTCGCCGCGGTGTTCCCCACCGACGGGCCGATGAACGCGGACCGCTATTTCGTCCTGATCATGCTGGACGAGCCCAAGCCCACCAAGGAGACCTTTGGCTTCGCCACCGGGGGCTGGACCGCCGCCCCCGCCGCCGGCCGGGTGATCGAGCGCATCGCCCCCTATGTCGGCGTCAAGCGCGCCCCGGTGTCCCTGGCGACCCTGATGAAGGGCGGCCCGACTCCGGCCCAGCTCAGCGGAGGCGAGCGATGAGCGGCAAGCGCCTGTCCGATCTGGTCCAGCGGGATCTGGCCGTCGATCCGGTGATCACCGGGGTCACCGCCGACAGCCGTCAGGTGCGCCCGGGCTTCCTGTTCGCGGCCTTGCCCGGGGCCAAGGTGGATGGCCGCGCCTTCGCCGCCGCCGCCGTCCAGGCCGGCGCCGCCGCCATCCTGGCCGGGGGCGAGATCGAGGGGCTGAGCGTCCCTGTGGTGGCCTTCACCGATCCGCGCCGGGCCTACGCCCTGGCCGCCGCCGCCTTCTGGGGCGCGCAGCCCCAGACCTGCGTCGCCATCACCGGCACCAACGGCAAGACCTCCATCGCCGTCTTCTGCCGCCAGATCTTCGCCCGCCTGGGATATCGCTCGGCCAGCATGGGCACCCTGGGCGTCCAGACCGGCGCCGAGCAACTGACCCCCGCGGGCCTGACCACTCCGGACGCCGGCGACGTGGCCCGGCTGATGGCGGAGCTGGCCGGGCGGGGCGTAACCCACCTGGCCCTGGAAGCCTCGTCCCACGGGGTCGATCAGCGGCGCCTGGACGGGGTGGGCCTGACGGCGGCGGGCTTCACCAACCTGACCCAGGACCATCTGGACTATCACGGCACCATGGGCGCCTATCGCGCGGCCAAGCTGCGCCTGTTCGAGACCCTGCTGCCCCGGGGCGCCACGGCGGTGCTCAACGCCGACAGCGAGGCCTTCGCCGCCTTCGCGGCCAGCGCGGCCCTGTCTGGCCACACCATCCTGTCCGTGGGCGAGCGGGGCCAGAGCCTGACCCTGACCGGCCGCGCCCTGCTGCCTGAGGGCCAGCGTCTCTCCATCTCGGCTCATGGGCGCGACTACGACGTGCTCTTGCCCCTGGCGGGCGGCTTCCAGGCCTCCAACGCCCTGGTGGCGGCTGGCCTGTGCATCGCCGCCGGGGAGCCGACCGAGGCGGTGCTGGAGGCCCTGGAGCACATCGAGGGCGCGCCAGGACGGCTGCAACGGGTGGGCGCCGGCCCCCGGGGCGGGGAGGCCTTTGTGGACTTCGGCCATACTCCCGACGGTCTGGAGACCGTTCTGAACGCCCTGCGTCCCCACACCAAGGGCCGGTTGGTGGTGGTGTTCGGCGCTGGCGGCGATCGGGATCGCACCAAACGGCCCCTGATGGGCGAGATCGCCGCGCGCCTTGCCGACATCGCTATCGTCACCGACGACAATCCCCGCTCGGAAGAGCCCGCCGCCATCCGCGCCGCGATCCTGGCCGCCGCGCCGGGCGCCCAGGAAATCGGCGACCGCCGCGAAGCCATCCGCGCCGCCGCCGCCCTGCTGGGCGAGGGGGACGTCCTGGTGGTGGCCGGCAAGGGTCACGAACGCGGCCAACTGGTGGCCGGGGTCAACCACCCCTTTGACGACGTGGCCGAGACCGCCGCCGCCCTCGGCCTTCAGGCGGCCCATGTCTGAGCCGCTCTGGACCAGCGACGAAATCCTGGCGGCCACCGGCGGCGCCCTGGTCGGCGAGGCTTTCGCCGTGACCGGAATCTCCATCGACACCCGCAGCCTTGAGCCGGGGGACCTGTTCGTCGCCCTGGGCGGCGCGCGAGTGGGCGGCGCGCGGGATGGCCATGACTTCGTGGATCAGGCCCTGGCGGCCGGAGCGGCGGGGGTCCTGGCCAGCCAGCCTGTCGCTGGCTCCCAGATCCGCGTTCACGACACCCTGGCGGCCCTGGAGGCCCTCGGCGTCGCCGCCCGGGTTCGCGCGGGTAAGGCCCGGCGCGGCGCGGTCACCGGTTCGGTGGGCAAGACCAGCGTCACCCAGGCCCTGGCGGCGGGTCTGGCCCTGGCCGGCCCGTCCCACGCCTCGATCAAGTCCTACAACAACCATATCGGCGTGCCCCTGACCCTGGCCCGCATGCCCCGGAACACCGAGCGGGCGGTGTTCGAGGTCGGCATGAACCATGCCGGCGAGATCCTGCCCCTGACCCGCATGATCCAGCCCCACGCGGTGGCGATCACCACGGTGGGACCGGTGCATATCGAGAACTTCCCTGACGGCGAGACTGGCGTGGCCCGGGCCAAGGCGGAGATCTTCGCCGGCCTGGCTCCCGGGGGCGTGGCCGTGCTCAACGCCGACAACCGCTGGCTGTCCCTGCTTCAGGGTGAGGCCGAGACGGCGGGCGCGCGGGTGGCGCGGTTCGGCTCCGCCGAGGGCTGTGAGGCCCAGCTCACCGGCTTTGCGCCCTTCACTGATGGCCGCGAGGGCGCCTTGGTCAGCGCCCGCCTGCATGGCCGCGATCTGAGCTTTCCAATCCGCCAGAGCGGTCAGCACTGGGGGCTCAACAGCCTGGCCACCCTTCTGATGCTGGAAGCGCTGGACGTCGATCTGGAGACCGGTTTGGCCGCCCTTGCCGATTTCGCGCCCCTGGCCGGGCGGGGCGCGGAGCGGACGATCCAGGTTGACGGCGGCGAGGTCGTGCTGATCGACGAAAGCTATAACGCCAATCCCATCTCCATGGCCGCGGCCCTGGCCAGCCTCGGCGCCCGTCCGGTGAGCGGCCGGCGGATCGTGGCCCTGACCGATATGCTCGAACTTGGCCCGGACGCCCTGCGCTTTCACGCCGATCTGGCGGCGCCGATCGCGCAGGCGAAGGTCGATCTGGTGTTTTGCGCGGGTCCATTGATGCGCGCCCTGTGGGAGGCCCTTCCGCCGACTCGCCAGGGCGGCTACGCGACGGATGCGGCTGAACTGGCCGCCCAGGTCGCCGCGGGGCTGCGGCCTGGCGATGCGATCATGATCAAGGGCTCGAACGGCTCGAGAGCGGGGACCATCGTCTCGGCCTTGGCGACGGCGTTCGCGCGCGACCGGGCGGCTGAGGGGGCCACGCGCTGATGCTGTATCTTCTGTATCTTCGCCTGGCCGAGCATCAGCACTATGTGCCCGTGCTCAACCTGCTGAAATATCTTACGTTCCGCACCGGCATGTCGGTGGTGACGGCGCAGATCATCGTCAACGCCATGGGCTCGCGCTTCATCCGCTGGATGCAGGCCAAGCAGGGCAAGGGCCAGCCGATCCGCAAGGACGGCATCGAACGCCACGTGATCGAAAAGGCCGGCACCCCCACCATGGGCGGGTTCATGATCCTGGCCGGGCTGTTGGGCGGAACCCTGCTGTGGAGCGACCTGACCAGCGTCTATGTCTGGGCCGTGATGCTGGTCACCGCCAGCTTCGGCGTGCTGGGCTTCCTCGACGACTACGCCAAGGTCACCAAGCAGAGCACCGAGGGCCTTTCGGGCCAGGCCCGTCTGGCCATCGAGTTCGTGGTCGCCTTCGCCGCGATCATGGTGATGATCAAGTTCGGTCCCCAGGCGCCCGAGCCGCATCTGTCCACCTCCCTGGCCTTCCCGGTGTTCAAGAAGGTCCTGATCGACCTTAGCTGGTTCTATCTGATCTTCGCCGGGGTGGTGATCGTGGGCGCGGCCAACGCGGTGAACTTCACCGATGGCCTGGATGGCTTGGCGATCGTGCCGGTGATGATCGCGGCCGCGACCTTTGGTGTCATTGCCTATCTGGTGGGGAATTTTAAGTTCGCCGAATATCTCCAGGTTCATTTCGCCCCGGGCGTGGGTGAGTTGGCGGTCTTCTGTGGGGCCACGATTGGCGCCGGCCTCGGCTTTCTTTGGTACAACGCCCCGCCCGCCCGCATCTTCATGGGCGACACGGGCTCACTGGCCCTCGGCGGCGCCCTGGGCGCCGTGGCGGTGGCCTGCAAACACGAGATCGTCCTGGCCATCGTCGGCGGACTGTTCGTCGCGGAGGCTTTGTCGGTGATCATCCAGGTGGCCTATTTCAAGCGCACTGGCCGCCGCGTGTTCCTGATGGCGCCGATCCATCACCACTTCGAGAAGCTCGGCTGGGCCGAGTCCACCGTCGTCATCCGCTTCTGGATCGTGGCGATCATGCTGGCCATGCTCGGCCTCGCCACATTGAAACTGAGATAGGGGAGGCCCGTCGCACCGTGATCCCCGTTCGTGGTTTTGAAGGCAAATGCGTCGCCGTCTTCGGTCTGGCCCGGTCCGGCCTCACCGCCGCCCGCGCCCTGATCGCCGGAGGCGCCCAGGTGGCCCTGTGGGACGAAAGGCCCGCCGCCCGTGAAGCCGCGGCGGCCGAGGGCTTCCCGATTGTCGATCTGTCCACCGCCGACTGGTCGCGGTTCGCCGCCCTGATGCTCTCGCCCGGCGTGCCCCTGACCCACCCCGAACCTCACTGGACCGTCGTCAAGGCCAAGGCGGCCGGGGTCGAGGTCCTGGGGGACATCGAGCTGTTCGCCCGCACGGTGAACGCCGCCCCGGCGCACAAGCGGCCCAAGGTGGTGGTGATCACCGGCACCAACGGCAAGTCCACCACCACCGCCCTGATCGGCCACGTCTGCAAACAGGCCGGGCAGGACGCCCGCGTCGGCGGCAACATCGGCATCGGCGTGCTGGACCTGGACGACATGCACGGCGGGGCGGTCTATGTGCTGGAGGTCTCGTCCTACCAGCTCGACCTGACGTCGTCGTTGAAGCCCGACGTGGCGGTGCTGCTCAACATCTCGCCCGACCATCTGGACCGCCATGGCGGCATGGAGGGCTATGTGGCGGCCAAGCGCCGGGTGCTGCTGAACCAGGGCAAGGGCGACACGGCGGTGATCGGGGTCGACGATCCGTGGTGCCAGCAGATCTGCACCGAGACCAAGGCCGCCAACCGTCGCACCATCGTGCCGATCTCGTCGGGCCGGGCCATCGGCCGCGGCGTCTACGCCCTGCAGGGGGTGCTCTACGACGGCACGGCCGAGCGGGTGGTGGAGGTCGCCGACCTGCTGCGCGCCCGGTCGCTGCCCGGCCCCCACAACTGGCAGAACGCGGCGGCCGCCTACGCCGCCTGCCGCGCGCTGGGCATCCCGCCGACGGACGTGGCCGATGGCCTGTTGAGCTTCCCGGGGCTGGTGCATCGCATGGAGAAGGTCGGCGTCATCGGCGGCGTGACCTTCATCAACGACAGCAAGGCCACCAACGCCGACGCCGCGCGCCAGGCGATGAGCAGCTACCCGCGCTTCTACTGGATCGCCGGCGGCGTGCCCAAGGCGGGGGGGATCGACAGCCTGAGCGACCTGTTCCCCCGCATCGCCAAGGCCTACCTGATCGGCCAGGCGGCGGACTCCTTCGCCAAGACCCTTGGCCCGGCGCCGCATGAGATCGCCGGCGACCTGGCCACGGCCGTCGCCCACGCCTTCCACGACGCCAAGGCCAGGGGCGGCGAGCAGGTGGTGCTGCTGTCGCCGGCCTGCGCCTCCTTCGACCAGTTCCCCGACTTCGAGGCCCGCGGCGACGCCTTCCGCCAGGCGGTGCAGGACCTCACGGCCCCGGCCGCGACCAGCAGCAAGGGAGCGTCAGCATGACCGCCGCCCGTCAGCCCCACGCCTTCGCCCGCACCGACCGCTCGCGCCTGGGCCTGTGGTGGTGGACCACCGACCACATCCTGCTGGGCGTGGCGGCGATCCTGATGACCCTGGGCGTGCTCCTGTCGTTCGCCTCCAGCCCCGCCGCCGCGGCGCGCATGAACCTGGGCGATCCGTTCCACTTCGCCATGCGCCAGAGCGTGTTCGCCGTGGTCGGCGCCGCCATCCTGCTCAGCGTCTCGGCCCTGTCGCCCAAGGGCGTGCGGCGGGCGGCCTTCTTCATCTACGCGGTGGCGATCGTGATCATGATGGCCCTGCCGATCATGGGCCACAACGCC